>JAISAZ010000082.1 GCA_031266435.1 Accumulibacter sp. | reverse complement strand
CCTCCCTCCCTCACTTCCAGATTCCTGGCAAACTCACGTATGTAGTGCCAGACAGGCCTTTTTGTACCTGCAAGCTATTGATTCTATAACAACTTTTTTTGGGGGCGTTAAAGTTGGGCCAAGGTATGCGTTGTCCTCCGGTGCGCATTTTTTTATTTCACCGCCGTGAAATATTTGCTATTCTTCTCTTGCAAGTCTGTGTTGTTGCTTGGAATCAGGGAACGGAACGCTCAATCGAAGGGTAACGAGGGGCGAGGGTGAAATGGAGTGTTTTACCTCCATGAAAAAGGACGGGCCGGCAAAAATGAGCGGCGGGGAGACTGTACGCGCGCGTTGTGCGAATCGCGCAAATCGTGTGAATTCTGCGGACGGCGCGAATTCTACGAATTGTAGCAATTTCATGACGTGCACGAGCACTTCAGGCACGGTTTTTGCTCCTTCCTTCCTTCCTTCCTTCCTTCCTTCCTTCCTTCCTTCCTTCCTTCCTTCCTGATTCTTTAAAGACTCCGCCGCGCGGACGCGCGGCGCACTTTTCCGCTTTTTCCCGCCGGTTGAAAACCCGGCGCGGTGTCATAAATCCGCGCCGTTCCGCGTTTTCGACGCATCTTCTTCGCCCCCTTCGTTTCCTTCGTCGTTCTCCATCCGTCTTCGGGAGGCTTGTCATGGCTTGGCGTCGTTTCGTCCCCCACATCGTTCATCGTTTTGTCGATCGTATTCCAAACTTTCGTCTCGTTTCTTCTGGACTCGCGATGTCGTTTGCGGTCTGTCTCTTTCTTTCCAGTGGCGCGGTGATCGCGGCTGAGATCGGCCAGGTCATCCGTGTCGTACCGGGCGCCTTCGTCACGCGCGCGGGGAAGACGATTCCACTTGCCGTTCATTCTCCTGTGGAAGTAACCGATGTTGTCAGTACCGATGCGACGGGACGGCTCCGCGTCCTGTTCAACGACGACAGCACCGTCGCGGTCGGGAGCAACACGAGTCTGGATTTACGCGACTACGCCGACAGCGGATCAAAGCCGGTCTTCGACGTTCACCTGATGCAGGGCGTTGCACGCGTCGTGACAGGGCGCGTCGTCGAAATGAACCCGTCGGGGTTCAAGGTCACGACCCCCGAAGCGCACGTCGGAATCCGTGGGACGATCATCAGTATGCGCTCGATGAACGGCGTTACGACCGTGTATGTCGAGAACACGACGCGTGAAGTCTACGTCAACGACATCCGCGTTCCCGGAGGGCAGAAGATCACGCTCCCCGACGACCCGCTGCGTACCGAACCGATCCAGCCCGAAGACCGGCGCGAACTCGGGCGCGACCTCGCCTTCCTCGGCGGACGCGGCGTTGCCGCCGCCGCGCCCGAACCCGAAATGGTCGTGCGTATCCCGACCGACCCCCCGCTCGCGTACGTCAACGCGGACAGCGGGACGGCGTCGCCGGATACACCGCTTAAAACCTTACCGCTGGGCGATTTGCTCTCACTTGGCCCGATGCCGCTTGGGTCAGGATACGTGTCGGGAACGCTGGCTTCCGGTTGGGGAGGCGTGTCGTCGTACGCTGATTTTGCCTTCAACGTGAATCTCGGCACCGGCGCCGTCTCGAACGCGGAAATGCACAACCTGGCGCTTGTGGGTAGCGTCTACCAACAATTCGATGCAGTCGGCGGAGCCGGGACGATGATTGCGGGGACCACCGTCTTCAACGGCTTTACCGGGCACGCGATTACTTACGACACTGCAACTCCGGCAAATCCGGCGCAGATTTTTCCCATTGTTTCCGCAGGAACGGACTTGACCGTGACTTCGGGAACCCTCGGCGTTCTGGGTTCACCGGTATCCGGCAGTTACGCCGTCGATGCTATCATGTGGATCCCTGCGGATACGGGTACCCTGACCGGCACGTGGGGCGTGATGCCGCCGATGCCGACGACCGGTGTCGTTTCGGGCACTCTGTTTTCAGCGACATATGCCGGTCCCGGTGCTTTCAACCCCTCTTTTTCCTTTGAGATCGACCTGATCAGCGGCAATATCTCCAACGGGACCTTGAGTGGCGTCGGTACTGTGAATACTTCCTCGCTTGGTACCGGGACGCTCGACGTGAGTTTCACCGGCGGTGCCGGGAGTGTCAGTATGGGTATTTATTCGATTGCCTTCACCGGGGTAGCCGGCGATTTCGGCGGTGTAGTGCTCGACCCATCGACCCTCGCGGACAGCAGCATGAAAGGGCCGGTCGACCCGAGGATCGTCCACAACGGCGGCATGGTTCCGGCGGATTACCACATTGAGTACAACAGCGGTGCGGACCACTACGACTACGGCACCGGCGTCGGAACGATGGTGAAGTAGGGGGAGACGCCATGAACACGCACGCCTTTGGCCCGCACATTATGCGAGCCGGAGGCACTGCGTAGCGTTTTCAGAGGACGTAACGCGACAGGTCTTCGTTTTCTGCGAGGGTGGCGAGGCGTTCGTTGACGTAGAGCGTGTCGATCTCGATTTCCTTGACGTCGTCGGATCCCGCGCGGAACGCGATCTCTTCGAGCAGGCGTTCCATGACCGTGTATAAGCGGCGCGCGCCGATATTCTCGGTGCGCTCGTTGACTGCCCACGCGATTTCAGCGAGCCGCCGGATGCCGTCGGGCGTAAAGGAGAGCGTCACGCCCTCGGTCGCCATCAGCGCCTCGTACTGCGCCGTCAGGCACGCGTCGGTCTGCGTGAGGATGCGTTCAAAGTCCGCAGCCGAGAGCGAATCGAGTTCGACGCGAATCGGGAATCGCCCTTGGAGTTCGGGAATCAGGTCCGACGGCTTCGCCAGGTGGAAGGCGCCGCTCGCGATGAAGAGAATATGGTCGGTGCGTATCATTCCGTATTTCGTCGAGACGGTTGTCCCTTCGACGAGCGGCAAAAGGTCGCGCTGAACGCCCTGACGCGAAACGTCCGCGCCCTGGACTTCGCTGCGCGACGTGATCTTGTCGATCTCGTCGAGAAAGACGATGCCGTTTTGTTCGACGTTATAGACGGCGTCGAACTTGATCTCTTCGTCGTTGATGAGTTTCCCGGCTTCTTCGTCGATCAGGAGCTTCCGGGCTTCGACGATCTTGAGCTTGCGCGGTTTTTTCTGCGTATTGCTCATGTTCTGGAGCATTCCCTGGATTTGCGAAGTGAATTCTTCCATTCCGGGCGGCGCGAAAATCTCGGCGTGCATCGAGACGCTGCTGACTTCGATTTCGATCTCCTTGTCGTCGAAATCGCCCTCGCGGAGCTTCTTGCGGAATTTCTGGCGCGTTCCGTTTTCGTCGTGTTCGGGCGCGTCGCTGTTGAAAAACTTTCCTCGCGCCGGCGGGAGAAGCGCGTCGAGCAGCCTTTCCTCCGCCGCGTCCTCGGCGCGCGCGCGGACGGCCTTTTTTGCGTACTCGTGTCCATTCTTGACGGCGACTTCGACGAGGTCGCGGATGATCGTCTCGACATCGCGCCCGACGTAGCCGACTTCAGTGAACTTTGTCGCTTCGACCTTGATGAAAGGCGCGTTCGCCAGACGCGCGAGCCGCCGCGCGATTTCGGTCTTGCCGACACCGGTCGGGCCGATCATCAGGATGTTCTTCGGCGTGATCTCCTGACGCATGGGGTCGGCGACCTGCGCGCGCCGCCAGCGGTTGCGCAGAGCGATCGCGACGGCCTTTTTGGCGTTCCCCTGCCCGACGATATGCTTGTCGAGTTCAAGGACGATTTCCTGCGGAGTCATTTGTACGATCTTTGAAGGCATGGTCGAACGCTGAGCCTTTCGGGTGATGGATTCGATGAGAAAATATTATTCGGGGAAGGCGCTCGACGCCGGGTCGATTCGCCCAAGACCTGCTCGAATTCGTCGGTCGAGGTGTGCGTCGCTAGGCGAGCGTCTCGATCGTGAAATTGCGGTTCGTGTAAATGCACAGCTCGGCGGCGATTTCCAGCGATTTACGGACGATTTCCGGCGGGTCGAGGTCGGTGTTGGCGAGGAGCGCGCGCGCCGCCGACTGAGCGAACGCGCCGCCCGACCCGATGGCGAGCAAGCCTTCTTCGGGTTCGAGCACGTCGCCGTTCCCCGTGATGATCAGCGAAGATTCCCTGTCGCAAACCGCGAGCATCGCTTCGAGTCGGCGCAGGGCGCGGTCGCTGCGCCAGTCTTTCGCAAGCTCGACGGCGGCGCGCAGAAGATTGCCCTGATGCTTGTCGAGCTTGGCTTCAAAGCGCTCGAAGAGCGTAAATGCGTCTGCCGTGCCGCCGGCAAAACCCGCGAGTATTCTGCTCTGGTAGATGCGCCTGACCTTGCGCGCGCTCGCCTTCACGACGATGTTCCCCAGCGTGACTTGCCCGTCGCCGCCCATGGCGACCTTGCCGCCCCGGCGTACGGAGAGAATCGTTGTTCCGTGGTATTGCTCCATGAGGACCTCAAAACCATAAGAGAGAGCGCCCAAAAATTCGGTCGATGCTTGGGGCGCGGATGCTCCATCATACCGTTTTTCGCGGCCCTCGTGCGTCCTTTAGAGGACTGCGCGCATACATTTTGTTACACACCGACGGAGACGATTCCACTAGACTGTCGGCGAATCACTTGAAACGCGAGGAGTTTCAAATGACATGCCAGCCCCTGCAAAACTACGTGGGAAAACTTGTTCGCCTGAACAGGAATCTCTTTTCGAAGCTGAAAAACCGTGCGACCCGCCAGGGGCACGCGCTTGAAAACTATTTTCTGGTCACCGCCGTGACCGTCAACGAAAACGTCAGGAAACTCATCTGTTACGGTGCGAATTTTTGCGTGGTTGTGGACGCCGCCGACGTCGTTCTCGTCTGATTCCTTTTCCAGAATCGTCCCTGCCTTTGGGATCAGAGGACAGAGGACAGAAGATAGATGACAGAGCGGCCTTCGGCCTTTGTAGTCAGTAATCTGTATTCTGATGTTGGGCTTCGTTTCGCTCAGCCCAACCTATAGGAGCATTCCACACGACATCTGAATACTGAAAACAGACCACAACTCTGTCTTCTGTCCTCTGTCCCCTGTCCTCTGCTCCCTACAATTTTTTCAGAAAAAACCGGGGGGAGGCATTGTAGAACGCGAAGTTTCGGCTAAAATTTCCGCGTACCCCAATAATCTTGTCGAAACCGGCGCTGGCTGGAAATCTCCCCTGTCGGGAGACGGTCGCGCACGGGGAGGTTTAGCCTCTTTCCCGTGCTTTCTGTAGCTTGAAACCAGGAGTCTCCCATGCTGAAAAAAAATGCGTGCGTATTTGTCCTGAGCTGCCTGTCGGCCTTGTGCGCGCCGACCGCTCTTGCGGCTGGACCGACGATCAAGGTCGGTTTTCCCATTCCATTGACCGGCGAAATTCCGAAAGTCGGGGAATCGTCGAAGTTCGCCGCCGAGCTTTACCGGGAAGAAATCAACGCGGCGGGCGGACTCGAAGTCGGCGGCAAAAAATATCCTCTGGAATTCATTTTCGAAGACAACGAATCGAAGCCCGAAACCGCCGTTAACGTCACGCTCAAGCTGATCGAGCGCGACAACGTTTTGGCGATCGTCGGCCCGCAGTCGTCGCGTCAGGCGGTTCCCGCCGCCGCAGTCGCCAACGACAACGAGGTGCCGATGATTACGCCGTGGTCCACGAACCCGGAAGCGACGAAGGACAAGCCGTGGGTCTTCCGCGCGGCTTTCCTCGACCCTTTCCAGGCGCCCGTCGCCGCGGATTTCGCGGCGAAGCAGTTTGGTGCGAAGACCTCTGCCGTCCTGTTCGAGATTTCGAACGATTACTCGAAAGGTCTGGCGGACAATTTCAAGAGCGCCTGGGAAAATCGGCACGGGAAGGGGAGCGTCGTCGCTTTCGAGTCGCACGGCCCGAAAGACCAGGATTTTTCCGCGCAACTCACGAAAATGATCGCGGCGAAGCCGGATTTCATCTTCCTGCCGGAAAATTACAGTTTCGCCGCGCTCATCATCCCGCAGGCGCGCGACCTGGGCTTCAAGGCTTCTTTCATGGGTTCGGACGCGTGGGGGTCGGCTGAGCTGATGAAACTCTGCGGCAACGCGTGCAAGGGGCAGTTTTTCTCGACGCACTACGCCGCAGCCGGCGCGCAGGGCAAGACCAAGGAATTCATCGACAAGTACAACAAAAAATACGGTTACGTGCCCGACGACGTCGCCGCGCTGACGTGGGACGCCGTCACGCTGATCGCCGGCGCGGTACAGAAGGCCGGCGCGCTCGACGGCAATACGCGCGCGATGCGAAAGAAAATCCGCGACAACCTGGCGACCGTGCAGGAATTCAAGGGGATCACCGGCGATATGCGTTTCGACGCGCAGGGCGACCCGATCAAGTGCGCCGTCATCGTCGCGATCGACGACAAGGGCGACTTCACTTTCAAGGAATCCGTCTGCCCGAAATGACGATACGCCTCCTTGCACGCCGACCGCCCACGCGGCGGCGCGTGGGGGCCAGGGGAATCTGTAACCGCCGCTCGCGGGGCGCGTGCGCGGCGTCTCTGTGCGCGCGGCGCGCGAGTTTCTTCCATCCGGGCGCGTTTCCCGCGTAGCGGGGGGTTTTCCATTCATGGAACTCTTTTTGCAACAATGCGTCAATGCGCTGCAATGGGGGAGCTTTTACGCGCTCATCGCCTTGGGCTATACGCTCGTCTATGGCGTCCTGCGGCTGATCAATTTCGCCCACGGCGACATTTTCATGGTCGGCGCGTACATCGCCTTTTTCGTTTCGACGGCGCTTCTGGCGCCCGGCCTCGGCCTCTCGCGCGAATGGACGCTCGCGCTGACGATTCCGCTGACGATGATCCTCACCTCCCTGGTCGGCGTCACGCTCGAAAGAATCGCCTACCGCCCGCTGATGCGCAAGGGCGCGCACCGGCTTTACGTCGTCGTCACCGCGCTGATGTGCGGGCTCGTGCTCGAAAACGGGAATTTGGCGCTCCTCGGCGCAAGCCGCAAAACGCTGCCTCCGCTTCTCGAAAAGAACGTCTATGACTTCGGCGGAATCGCCGTGACCAATTTGAAGCTCTGGGTCATCTTCGCGGCGGCGCTCGTCTTTTTCGTCCTGCATTTCGTCGTGACGAAGACGCGTATCGGGATGGCGATGCGCGCCGTTTCCTGGGACAAATTCGCTTTGCCGCTGATGGGGATTCCGCTCGACAGCGTGATCGTTTTCACTTTCACGCTGGGTTCCGGGGTCGCAGGGCTGGGTGGAATGCTCTTCGCCATGTCGTACCCGGTGCTCGAACCGTATATGGGCGCGATGACGGGCTGGAAGGCCTTCATCGCCGCAGTCGTCGGCGGAATCGGCGATATTCGCGGCGCCTTTGTCGGGGGGTTTCTGCTCGCCTTCGTCGAGATCATGGTCGCGGCCTTCCTGCCGTCGACTTTCCGCGACCTTTTCGCCTTTTCGATCCTGCTGCTCATCCTCTGGCGGCGTCCCACCGGGATTTTCGGAAAACCGCAGACGACGAAAATCTGACAGGAACCCTCATGCAGCGCTACGCTCTCAACATTTTCTTTCTGGTCGCCGCCGTCGTCCTCGTCGCGCTCGCGCAAGTCGGCTGGCTCGACAGATACGTTCTCACGGTCATCACCTTCATCGGGATCAACTGCATTTTCGCCGTCAGCCTGAACGTCGTAAACGGTTATATGGGCGAGTTTTCCTGCGGGCACGGCGGATTCATGTGCGTCGGCGCTTACGCGGGGTCCTTGCTCTCCGTCGCTTTCTTCACCGACAGCCGCCTCTTCGGCGCGTCGCTTTTCCCGCCGGAATCCGCGCCCTTTCTCTTCCCGCTCGTCCTCGTCGGCGCGTCGCTCGCCGCGGCGCTCTTCGGCCTGATCGTCGCGCTGCCTTCGTTCAACACGCGCGACGACTATCTGGCGATCATCACGATCGCCGCGAACTACATCATCATTTCCGTCGTCGAGAATATCGACGCGATCGGCGGGCCGCGCGGTTTCTCCGGGATGAAAAGAGCCGTCAACGCGATGTCGGACGTGGCGGAACTGCCGTGGATGCTCATCTGGACGATCGTCGGTCTTTTCGTCTGCGTCGTGACGATCCGCCGGTTAATGACAAGCACGTACGGAAAGGGGATCTCGGCGGTCAGTCAGAACGAGGTCGCCGCCGAGATGATGGGAATAAACACCAACCGCGTCAAGATCATGGCCTTCATGGTCTCGTCGGGGCTCGCGGGGCTTTCGGGCGCCCTTTACGCCCACGTATACGGCTACGTGAACGCGCAGTCCTTCAACATACTCAAGTCGACCGAGGGCCTCGTCATGGTCTACCTCGGCGGCATGGGTTCGACTTCGGGCGTCCTGATGGCGGCCGTCGCTTTCACGCTGCTCGTCGAACTCCTGCGCTTCGTCATTCCTTGGCTCAACGACATCCTTCACGCCGCGAGCCTCCTGCCTGCGAGCTACGAGCTGAGCCAGATATGGAAATGGGTTTTCATCCCGCTCCTCCTGATCCTGCTCATGCAGTTCCGTCCCGAGGGCCTTTTGGGGAACCGGGAACTGACGCAGGTCTTTCCGCGCCTGAAGCGCTGGATCACCTTCAAGTAGAAGCTCATCGTGACGCCCCTTCTCGAAATCGACGATCTGACGCAGCGCTTCGGCGGACTCCAGGCGCTTTCGAACTTCTCCTTCTTCATGGGGGACCGCGAACTCGTCGGCCTGATCGGCCCCAACGGCGCCGGAAAGACGACCGTCTTCAATGTCGTTTCGGGTTTCTACGACCCGACGGAAGGCGACATCCGCTTCGACGGAAAGCGGATCAACGGGATGAAGCCGCATCAGGTCACGGCGCTCGGCATGGCGCGCACCTTCCAGAACATCCGCCTCTGGAACGACATGAGCGTGCTCGACAATATCCGTCTGGCGCGCTACGCGTGGCTCGGCTACGGTTTCCTCGGCGCCACGTTGCGCACGAAGCGCTATCGGCAGGCGGAAAAAGCGATCGAAACGAAGGCGCGCGAGGTGCTGGAAATCATGGATTTGACCGACGCCGCCGAAGAACTCCCGAAGAATTTGCCCTACGGCCTGCAACGCCGGATCGAACTCGCGCGCGCGCTCGCGGGAAACCCCAGGCTGCTCCTGCTCGACGAACCGGCGGCGGGCCTGAATTCCGCCGATGTCGAGGGCTTGATCCGCCAGATTCGCTGGGTCTACGACGAATTCAAGATATCGATCTGGATGATCGAGCACCAGATGAAGGTCGTGATGTCGCTGTGCCAGCGGCTCACGGTCGTCGATTTTGGCCGCGTCATCGCCGAGGGCACGCCGGAAGAAATCCGGAATAACCCGGCGGTCATCAAAGCCTATTTGGGGGACGATACGCTCTGATGCTGCGCGTGACCAATCTGAAGGCGGCGTACGGAAAAATCGAAGCGCTGCACGGCATTTCCTTCCACGTGGAGAAGGGAGAAATCGTCACGCTGATCGGCGCGAACGGCGCGGGAAAGTCGACGACCCTGAAAGCGCTCATGCGCCTGCCACCGCCGGAATCCGCGACCGTCACGGCGGGCGACATCGAATTCGGCGGCGCGTCGATCCTCGGAGTGAGCGCGCACAAGGTCGTTTCCGACCTCAAGATGACGCTCGTTCCCGAAGGCCGCCATATTTTCGGCAACCTCACGGTCATGGAAAACCTCCAGCTCGCCGCGTGGTCGCGCAAGGACAAGGGCGCCGCAAAGGATATCGACCGCATTTTCGACATCTTTCCGCGCTTGGCCGAGCGCGCGAAGCAACACAGCGACACGCTTTCCGGCGGCGAACAGCAGATGCTCGCCGTCGGGCGTGCGCTGATGACGAAGTGCTCGGTACTCCTGCTCGACGAACCCTCGATGGGACTTGCGCCGCTGATCATGTACGACATGTTCCGCACGCTGAAAAAGCTCAACGCCGACGGCCTGACGATCGTCGTCGTCGAGCAGAACGCGCGTCTGGCGCTTCAGGTCGCGGACCGGGCCTACGTCCTCGACACCGGAGAGATCATCGCCGAAGGCCCCGCCGGGGACTTGCTGCAAAAGCCCGAAATCCGCGCCGCCTACCTGGGTGCCTGAATACCGGCGTACCGGCTTCCCTATGCGACGAATCCCGAAAATTGGTGTACCATGGCGCGGAGTTTGCTTCAACTCGTCTGATCCCCTTTTCAAATCGCCCGTGGGCGCCGCCTCGCTGTCCTTGCGGCTTGGTTTCGCGTCGCTTGAGATTTGTAAACGGGACGGATCCTTGGCTCGCCAAACTTTTGAAACCGGAGAAACGCCATGACTCACTCCTTGCATTCGCTGAAAAGCTTTTTCTCGAAATGCGCGCTGCCCGCGGTGCTGATCGCGTTGTCGTTCACCGTCTACGCCGGAAAAAAGGACGACACGCTCGTTTATGCTTCGGACAACGAAGTCGAGAACATCAGTCCCTACCACAATCACATGCGCGAGGGCGTCATCATCGCGCACCTCGTGTGGGACACGCTCGTGCACCGCGACCCGCAAACCAACGAATACAAACCCCAACTCGCGACCGGGTGGAAGTGGGAATCGCCTTTGGCGCTCGTGCTGAATCTCCGCCGGGGCGTCAAATTCCACAACGGCGACGCTTTCACCGCCGATGACGTTGTTTTTACCTTCGGCGTCGTCGGTCCGGGAAAGGAATCGATTCAGCAACAGAGCTTCATCTGGATCGACAAGACCGAGAAGATCGACGATTACACCGTACGGCTGCGCCTGAAAAAGCCCTTCCCAGCCGCGCTGGAATACCTTTCGGGGCCGATGCCGATCTACCCGGCGAAGTATTTCCAGAAAGTTTCCCTGGCAGGCTACAGCAAGGCGCCGGTGGGTACCGGTCCCTACAGGATCACGGCCATCACGCCCGCGCAGGGCGTCACGATGGAAAAGAATCCTGAGTATTTCAAGGAAAGCCCTCTCGGGCAACCGCGCATCGGCAAGCTCAAGTTTGTCGTCATTTCAGACCCGGAATCGCGCGTCGCGCAACTGATGACGGGGCAGGTCGACTGGATATGGCGCGTCTCCGCCGACCAGGCCGCCGCGCTGAAGACCTTCCCCAATTTCACCGTCAAGGGCGGAGAGACGATGCGCGTCGGTTTCATCCAGATCAGCCCGAACGTTCCGGGCGACGAAGGTACGCCCTTCAAGGACCTGCGCGTGCGTCAGGCGGTCAACCACGCGATCAACCGCGCCGGAATGGCGGAAAACCTCGTGCGCGGCGGCAGCCGCCCCGTCTGGTCGGCGTGTTACGACGGGCAGGTCGCCTGCGATACGCGCGAGGTCGTCCGCTACGACTACAACCCCGAAAAAGCGAAAAAGCTGCTCGCCGAAGCGGGTTACCCGAACGGCTTCGATACCGGACTCTGGGCCTACCGCGAGCGCGACTACGCCGAAGCGATCATCGGCGACCTTCGGAAGGTCGGAATCCGCGCGCGCCTGCATTTCGTCAAACTTCCCGTGATGGACGCCGACCAGCGTTCCGGCAAGGCGCCGATGGGAATCCGTACCTGGGGGTCGCTCGGAATCAACGACGCGTCGGCCTTCACGGCGCCGTTCTTCGGCGGCAAGGGGAACGACCTCTGGCGCGACGCGGAAGTCGTCGCGACGCTGAACAAGGCCGACGAGACGATCGACCCGAAACAGCGGAGCGAACTCTACGCCAAGGCGCTCGGCCGAATTTCGATGGAAGCGATGAGCGCGCCGCTCTTCACGTATTCGATAAACTACGCGTACAGTACCGACCTCAACTTCGACGCCTGGCCCGACGAGCTGCCGCGCTTTTACATGTCGTCCTGGAAATAACAGAGGACGGAGCCTATAGGTTGGGCTGAGCGGAGCGAAGCCCAACGTTCCGCAGGCGCGTATCAGGAATCAGGAGACAGAGGACAGGAGACAGAGGACAGAAGACAGAGCGCTCGCTGACGCTCGCTTTGTAATCTGTGTTCAGTGGGCGGGGGCTGAACGGTTCGCGTAGGGGCACGGCGTGCCGTGCCCAGCGGCGGTATAGGTTGGGCTGAGCTTTAGCGAAGCCCAACGTTCCGCAGGTGCATATCAGGGATCAGGAGACAGAGGACAGAGCGGCCTTCGTCCTTTGTAATCAGGCATCAGTAATCCGAGGGAGGCAGTCACGCGACAACTGACGACTGAAGACAGATCACGAAGCGAGCGCAGTGAGCGTTCTGTCTTCAGTCCTCTGTCTTCTGTCTCCTGATTCCTGACATCTGTCTCCTGAAAACCAGCCATTGCACATAATATTCTGTGCCACGCATTGATAATGCAAAAAAATCTGTTACAATAGGCGCGGAATGTCGGAAGGAGCGACTCAAAATGGCTGATACGACGAATTTGTGCATCAGGATAGACCGCAACCTGAAAGACGAGGCTGATTCGGTTTTCAACGCGCTCGGCATGAACCTGACCACGGCGATTACCGTATTTGTACGACAGGTTGTCAGGCAAAAGAAAATCCCGTTCGAGATTTCCCTCGATGCGGGCGGAGGGCGTAAAGTGGCGATGCGCGATGCAATGGCGGCTTCGGAGCGCATTTGGCAGGCGTCCGCCCAAAACGGCACGGACTCGATGACGATCGAAGAGATTGACGCGGAAATCGCGCTCGCTCGCAGGGAACGCAAGGCAAGAGAAGAGCTTTGAGTCGCCGATCGGTTTTCATCTGTCTCCCGTCTCCTGACATCTGTCTCCTGGAACACCGATCGGTTTTCATCTGAACCCTGAACCCTGAACCCTGATACCTGATACCTGTCCTCTGTGCTGAACTTTCTTTTACAGCGCCTCTCGGTGGCCGTGGCCGTTCTTTTTACGGTTGCGCTGATCGCTTTTTCGCTCCTGCATCTGTCGGGCGACCTCGCCGCCGCGATCGCGGGGCCCGAGGCGACCGTCGAGACGATCGAGCACGTCCGCCATCAGTATGGGCTCGACCGTCCGATGCCGACGCAGTTTTTCCAATGGCTCGGTTCGGCGGTGCGGCTCGATTTCGGTCGGTCCTTCTATTTCGAAAGCAGCGTACGCGAACTCGTCTGGCAGCGGATGCCGATCACGCTGATCCTCGGCGTCGTTTCGCTTCTGCTCGCGCTCATCGTCGCGATTCCGCTCGGCGTGCTCGCCGCCGTCTTCCGCGACGGAGTGATCGATCGATTCTCGATGTTCATTTCGGTCATCGGTCAGGCGATGCCCAATTTCTGGTTCGCCCTCGTTCTGATCCTCGTCTTTGCCGTCGAACTCAAATGGCTGCCGGTCGCGGGGAACGCGAGCTGGAAGAATTTTGTCCTGCCGTCGATCGCGCTCAGCTATCACGCGATGCCCGCGCTGATGCGTCTCACGCGCTCCGGGATGCTCGACGTTTTCAGCGCGGACTACATCCGCACCGCGCGCGCCAAGGGACTCCCCGGCTTTACGGTCGTCGTCAAGCACGCGCTGCGCAACGCGATCATCCCGGTCGTCGCGCTCGCGGCGGTCGAACTCGGCTTCATGCTCGGCGGGTCGATCGTGATCGAGGCGATCTTCTCGCTTCAGGGACTCGGCCAACTCGCCTGGGACTCGATCGCACGCAACGATTTTCCGGTCGTCCAGGCGATCGTCCTCATCATCGCCGTCTTCTATATCGCGCTCTCGCTCCTCGGCGACGCCTTGAGCGCGCTCCTCGACCCGCGTCTGAGAAAAAATGGATAGCGACGGTCTGCATATCCCTGAAGTCTCTCCTTTTGAAAGCGAGCGGCTCTTCGATCAGCCGCCCGCGTGGCGTCGCCTGATCACGCGCGTGCTGCGCCATCGGGGCATGATGATCGGGCTTGCGATCCTCGGCATCATCGTCCTTGCCGCGATCCTGGCGCCGGTGATCAGTCCGCACGACCCTTACGCGCAGGAACTCAGCCGGCGCCTGACCCCGCCGATCTGGCACGAAAACGGCGGCTGGACCTACATTCTCGGTACCGACAAGCTCGGACAAGACTACTTGAGCCGCCTGCTTTTCGGTGCGCGCGTCTCGCTCGTCATCGGCGTCGTCTCGATCATGATCTCAGGGACGATCGGCGTCGCGCTCGGCGTGCTCGCGGGTTATCTCGGCGGCCGCGTCGACGCCGTGATCAATTATTTTTTGACCGTGCGCCTCTCGATGCCGGTGATCCTCGTCGCGCTCGCCAGCGCGTCGGTTCTGGGAGGGTCGGTCAAGGTCGTCATCCTGCTTCTGGGATTTCTTCTCTGGGATCGCTTTCTGATTGTCTCGCGCGCCGTGACGCGCCAGTTGCGCGAAGCCGAATTCATCGCCGCCGCCCGCTCCCTGGGTGCGTCGCCGCTCTTCATCATGCTGCGCGAGATTCTGCCGAATCTGCTCGGCCCGCTGATGGTCGTCGCCACGCTCGAAATCGCACACGCGATCCTGCTCGAAGCGACGCTTTCCTTTCTGGGTCTCGGCGTTCAGCCGCCGATGCCTTCGTGGGGGCTGATGGTCGCCGAGGGCAAGGCGTACATGTTTTTCCAGCCCTGGATCATCCTGATTCCGGGCGTGATGCTCGTCCTCCTCGTCCTCGCCATCAATCTCGTCGGCGACGGTCTGCGCGACGTGACCGCGCTCGACGGACGTAATTGAATCCAGAAAGAGACGCAGTGAGCGACGACGCCTTGCTCGAAGTCCGAAACCTTCGGGTAGACCTGCAAACGTCCCACGGAACGCTCCACGCGGTGCGCGGGATCGATTTTTCGCTGCGCCACGGCGAAATGCTTTGCCTCGTCGGCGAATCCGGCTGCGGAAAGTCGATCACCTCGCTCGCCTTGATGGACCTTCTGCCGCGCAACGCGACGCGATGCGCCGACGCGCTGCGCTTCAAAGGGGTCGATTTGCAGACCCTCGGCGAACGCGCGATGCGCGACGTGCGCGGAAAGCAGATGGCGATGATCTTCCAGGAGCCGATGACTTCGCTGAATCCTTCCTGGACGCTCGGCAACCAGTTGTGCGAAACGCTGCGCGCGCATACCGACGCGACGTGGGCGCAGGCACGTGACCGCGCCGTCTGGCTGCTCGAAAAAGTGGGAATCCCTTCGGCGTCCGAGCGGCTGAATCAGTATCCCCACCAGCTTTCCGGCGGCTTGCGCCAACGCGTCATGATCGCGATGGCGCTGATGTGCGGGCCCGATCTGATCATCGCCGACGAACCGACGACCGCGCTCGACGTCACGATCCAGGCGCAGATACTACACCTGCTCCGCGACCTGCAACGGGAATTCAGGACGGCGGTGATCTTCATCACGCACGACCTGGGCGTCGTCGCGCGCATCGCCGACCGCGTCGCCGTAATGTACGCCGGCGAGATCGTCGAAACCGCGCCGGTGCGCGAACTCTTCGAGCGCCCCGAACACCCCTATACGCGGGGGCTTCTCGAATGTATCCCCGTCCCCGGAAAAACTGCTCCGGGTCAGCCGCTTCAGGCGATTCCCGGCGTCGTCCCCAATCTGGTCGGCACCCTCTTGGGCTGCGCCTTCCGAAACCGCTGCGCCTACGCCGTCGAGGATTGCCGGAAGGCGCCCCCGCTCGCGGCACTTGGACCCGAACACGGCGTGCGCTGCGTCCGCGCCGGACACATTTCGAACGCTCCGCCGCTCCAGCCCGACGAATCCGCCAAATCTGCCGAATTCACCCCAGCCTCCAGGCTCCCCGCCAAGGCGGAAGACGAACCCGCGCTCGAACTCATCTCGCTCACGAAGGTCTTCCGCCTCGGGCGCGGCCTTTTTCGCCCCCCGTGGGAAATCCGCGCCGTCGACGAGGTTTCCCTGCGCGTAAAGCGCGGCACGAGCCTCGGTCTCGTCGGCGAATCGGGCTGCGGCAAAACGACGCTTGCGCGGATGCTCCTCGGCCTGATGCCGCCGACCGCCGGGAGTATCCTGATCGAGGGGAAGAAAATCGACACGACGGACTCGGCGGGCCACAGGGCGCTGACTTCGAGGATGCAGCCAATTTTCCAGGACCCGTATTCGTCGCTCAACCCGCGCCGCACGGTTTTCGACCTCGTCGAAGTCGCCTTGCGCCTGCACAAGGTCGGCACGCCTGAATCGCGCAAGCGCGACGTCGGCGAGATGCTCGACCGCGTCGGGATGCCCGCGCGCACGCACCACCAGTATCCCGGCCAGTTGTCCGGCGGGCAGCGCCAGCGCGTCGCGATCGCGCGTGCGCTGATCCTGCGCCCGAAAATACTGATCTGCGACGAACCGACCTCCGCGCTCGACGTTTCCGTTCAGGCGCAGATTCTCAACCTCCTCTTGACGCTCAAAAAAGACCTCGGTCTGACCTATCTTTTCATCAGCCACAACCTCTCGGTCGTCGAACACATCGTCGACGAAGTCGCCGTAATGCGCGGCGGCGTGATCGTCGAACGCGGCGATTGCGCGCAAATATTCCACGCGCCGCGCCACCCCTACACCCGCACCCTCCTTGCGTCGATCCTCACACCCGAACCGGGACTCGGCGTTCCCGATATTGCGGGGGATCAGAGGACAGAAGACTGAGGACAGAGGACTGAGCGGCCTTCGGCCTTTGTAATCAGGCATCAGTAATCAGAGGGAGGAAGTCCTGCGACCTCTGAATACTGAAAACAGACCACGAAGCGAGCGCCAGCGAGCGCTCAGTCTTCTATCTTCTGCCGTCTGTCTTCTGTTCCCTGTCCTCTGTCCTCTGTCTTCAGTATTGAACTTCCGCCGATTCGCCCCATCTAATCCCCATATCATCTCCCCTCACGGAAATTCTCATGCGAATCGACAAACTGACAAGCAAATTCCAGCAGGCGCTGGCCGACGCGCAGAGCCTCGCGCTCGGGCGCGACAACCCGACGATCGAGCCTGCCCACCTGCTTCTTGCGCTGCTCCGGCAGGACGATGGGACGACGCCGTCGCTCCTGGCGCAGGCGGGGACGAACGTACAGGCGCTTAAAAGTGCGCTCGACCAGGCGATTTCGCGCCTTCCGCGCGTTCAGGACGCGGACGGCGAAACGCCGGTCGGCAGGGATTTGAACAATCTCTTGAACCTGACCGACAAGGAGGCGCAAAAACGCGGCGACCAATTCATCGCCAGCGAACTGTTTTTGCTCGCCGTCTGCGATGACAAGGGCGAAACGGGGACGCTCGCGCGTCGGCACGGCCTCTCCCGCAAGGCGCTCGAACACGCAATTTCCGCCGTGCGCGGTGGTGAGGGCGTCGATTCGCAGGAAGCCGAAGGGCAGCGCGAGTCCTTGAAGAAATACTGCATCGACCTGACCGAAGACGCGCGGCGGGGCAAACTCGACCCGGTGATCGGTCGGGACGACGAGATACGCCGCGCGATTCAAATCCTCCAACGCCGCAGTAAAAACAACCCGGTACTGATCGGCGAGCCGGGGGTCGGCAAGACGGCGATCGTCGAAGGTCTCGCGCAGCGCATCGTGAACGACGAAGTCCCCGAAACGCTCAAAGGCAAGCGCGTTCTGAGCCTCGACATGGCGGCGCTCCTCGCGGGCGCCAAGTACCGCGGCGAATTTGAAGAGCGCCTGAAGTCCGTCCTCAAGGAAATCGCGCGCGAAGAAGGCCGTATCATCGTCTTCATCGACGAACTCCACACGCTCGTCGGCACGGGCAAAGCCGAGGGCGCGATCGACGCCGGCAATATGCTCAAGCCCGCGCTCGCGCGCGGCGAGCTTCACTGCGTCGGCGCGACGACGCTCGACGAGTACCGCAAGTACATCGAAAAAGACGCGGCGCTCGAGCGGCGTTTCCAGAAAGTCCTCGTCGATGAACCGAGCGTCGAGGCGACGATCGCGATCCTGCGCGGCCTCCAGGAACGTTACGAACTCCACCACGGCGTCGAAATCACCGACCCGGCGATCGTCGCGGCGGCCGAATTGTCGCACCGCTACATCACCGACCGCTTCCTGCCGGACAAGGCGATCGACCTCGTCGACGAGGCCGCCGCGCGGATCAAGATGGAGATCGACTCCAAGCCCGAAGTCATGGACAGGCTCGAACGCCGGATGATACAGCTCAAGATCGAGCGCGAGGCGATGAAGAAAGAAAAGGACGACGCTTCGAAGAAGCGCCTGCGCCTGATCGAGGAGGAACTCGAAAAGCTCGGACGCGAGTACAACGACCTCGAAGAGGTTTGGAAGGCGGAAAAAGCGCAGGTTCAGGGCAGCGCGCGCGTCAAGGAAGAAATCGACCGGCTCCGCGCGCAAATGGCAGAGTTCCAGCGTGAAGGGCAGTATGAGAAGCTCGCCGAGTTGCAGTACGCGCGCCTGCCGGAACTCGAAGCGCGCCTGAAAGCCTCTGAAAAATCAGAAGGCGGGGAGACGAAGAACCGCCTTTTGCGGACGCAGGTCGGCGTCGAAGAGATCGCTGAGGTCGTCTCGCGCGCAACCGGCATCCCGGTCGCGCGGATGATGCAGGGCGAACGCGAAAAGCTCTTGCAAATGGAAGACCGCCTGCACCAGCGCGTCGTCGGTCAGGACGAGGCCGTCCGGCTCGTTTCCGACGCGATCCGCCGGTCGCGCGCGGGGCTGTCCGACCCCGGACGTCCCTACGGCTCCTTCCTTTTCCTCGGTCCGACCGGCGTCGGGAAGACCGAGCTTTGCAAGGCGCTCGCCGCCTTCCTCTTCGATACTGAAGAGCATCTGATCCGCATCGACATGAGCGAATTCATGGAGAAACACTCGGTCGCGCGCCTGATCGGCGCGCCGCCGGGTTACGTCGGTTACGACGAGGGCGGTTATCTGACCGAAGCCGTCCGCCGGAAGCCGTACAGCGTGATTCTCCTCGACGAGGTCGAAAAAGCGCACCCCGACGTTTTCAATGTTCTCCTCCAGGTGCTCGACGACGGGAGGATGACCGACGGCCAAGGGCGGACCGTCGATTTCAAGAACACGGTCGTCGTGATGACGTCGAATCTGGGGTCGGCGCTGATTCAGTCGATGGCAGGGAGCGATTATCCGTCGATCAAGGAAGCCGTCATGGGCGAGGTTCGGACCTGTTTTCGTCCCGAATTCGTCAACCGGATCGACGAGGTTGTCGTATTCCACGCGCTCGACGACGCACAAATCCAATCGATCGCGGGAATTCAACTTGCCGGACTCGAAAAGCGTCTGGCGCAGCTCGACCTGAAACTTTCCGTTTCCGCCGAGGCGCTTTCAAAGCTCGCCGAAGTGGGTTTCGACCCGGTGTTCGGCGCGCGCCCCTTGAAGCGCGCGATCCAGTCGCAAATCGAGAACCCGCTTGCGAAGGCGATTCTCGAAGGGCGCTTTTCCGCCGGCGACGCGATCCGCGTCTCGCTCGAAGACGGGGTGATAGGGTTCAGGAATCAGAGGACTGAGGACTGAGGACAGAGGACTGAGGACAGAAGACAGAGCGCTCGCTGGCGCTCGCTTTGTGATCTGTTTTCAGTTGTCTGTTGTCGCATGACTTCCTCCCTCTGATTACTGATACCTGATTACAAAGGCCGAAGGCCGCTCTGTCCTCTGTCCTCTGTCTTCTGTCCTCTGAAAATGAAAAGCCGGCGGAGCATAAACTCCACCGGCTTTTGTTCTTCTTGTGCTACTGGATGCTTTGAGCTTTTAGAAGCCGAGCAGTCCGAAGAAGACGTAGCAAACGACCGTGCCGACGAGCGACATGGCGAGACCCCAGACCAGCAGGTTGCGGAACAGCTTCGCCTTGTCTTCGTGGTCACCCGCGCACGCGATGCAAAGAGCACCGAGAGTCGAGAGCGGCGAGGTGTCGACCAAGTGCGCGCCGACGTTGATCGACGAGATGATCGCAACCGCGTCACCGCCGCCGAGTTCCTTGATCAGACCCGGAACCATCGGCAGGAACATCGGCATGACGACGCCGGACGAGCTTGAGTACGCCGAGATCACACCGGTGACGAGCGCGAGGGTGCCGTTGACCGTCGTCGGGTTGGAGACCTTGCTGATGATCTTGACGAGGACGTTCAAACCACCGGACTTGTCCATGACTTCGATCAGAACGGTAACGCCGCAGACCATCATGATGACGCCCCAAGGCATGACCTTGATCGCGGCCTTGCTGTCACCGGAACCGGAAAGCATCAGGACGATCGAGAGGATGAAGGAGATCGTACCGACATTCGTCAGCAGATTTCTGAGCCACAGGTTCTTGGCAAACCACGGACGCATGAACGGCAGACCCGGAACGACGACGAGAACGATCAGCACTGCGACCATCGACAGCGTCAGGAGTTGCGCGCTGTTGAACGGTTCGGGTTTCGGCGCGAACTCATCGAGGTTGATCGTGGTGGATTTTTGTTGCGTAATCCATGCCCAGCCGCCGAGGATGAAGAAGCCACCGAGGTTGACGAAGGCTTGCGCGACTTCGGAGTTGAAGTGGATCTTCCACGCCAGACCGCTCAGCGAATCCGCGGCGAGTCCGAGTTCCGGGGCGATCCGGGCGATGATGCCGTTGGAGATGATCCCGGTCGGAGCGAACGGCGAGAAAGCCGCGCCGTTTGCCGCGCCGACGACGATCAGCGTCATCAGGAAGGCCGACATCTTGATGCGCCCCGCGATCGCCATTGCAACCGGCGCCATCAGAGCGGTCCCCGCGATGTTGCCCGGTCCGATCGTCGTGACGAAGGTCGTCAGAAGCCACAGGATCATCGGCATGTACGCCACGTTACCCCCGCAGGCGCGGATCGAGTACGTCGTGAGCTTTTCCATCGTCCCGTTCGTTTGAGCCATGCCGAACAAAAACGTCACGCCGACAAGGATCATGAACAGGGGAACCGGAAAATAGCGCATGACAGCGGCGCCGGTCGTCTTGCCCCAGATACCGCCGACAAGAATGGCAAGACCGATCGCCAGGAAGCCTACGTGGAGATCCTCGTTGACGCAACTGATGACGACGACGATCACCAAGGCGATGATTGACATAAGTGCTACGGTTGATATTTCCACATGTACCTCCCCACTAAAAATTAACTTACTAAAGAGAACCCTCGTTGAAAACCCTTAGTTCCACCCCCGTGCGGTAACTATTCTACGCCGAACAGGGAAATCGAAGTAAGGGTGTTTCAGAATACGAAACTGCGAACAGCGATGCCACCAGATGCCCTTTGAAGTAAAGCTGAGTAAGGGCTGGGTTTTTTGTCATCCACACCTCCTTTCGCCGAAAACTCGCGCCGTGACTTTTCAAACGGAGCAAGAGTAGCCTATTACGAAGAAAAAGCCAACATGGACACTCTTTTTATTAGAGATCGAATCCGGGGTCGTGACGACCTCGCGGCCCCTTCACGAAGAACTCCCTTTTTCCCTCCATCGCATTTGCGACCTTCTACCGAAGCCGTGAATGCGTTTACTCAACCAGTGGCGCATTTTAACTTACTTTTTCAAAAGCGTTCAATATCGTAAACTCTTCCGTAGTCAAGCCCGTGAATTCACAGGCGCGCCAAGATTCGTGATCGACGCGACGAGGTCGGAAAACAATTCGCCCTGGACGATGACGTGCTTGTGGATGCGCTGCGCCGCAAGCCCGGAGTCGCCCGCGAGGATCGCTTCGACGACCTCGGCGTGCTCGTTGTGCGAAGTCGCCATCCGACCGCGAATCCTGAGTTGCAGCCTGCGATAGACGCCGAGGCTGCGGAAAATCCGGGCGGTTCTTTCGACGAGAAAGCCGTTGTGGCTCGCCCGATAGATCGTCTGATGAAAACGCTCGTTCGCGTGATAGTACGCGTCGATGTCGTTGCTCGCGTAGACCCTGCCGCATTCGCTTTGCGCTTCCCGCAGGCTTTTTATGTCGTCATCGTCGTGCCGGCGCGCGGCGAGGCGCGCGCAGACGGCTTCGAGTTCGGCCATGACCTCGAACATCTCGTAAAGCCTCTGCGGCGAGACCTGCGTGACGATCGCGCCGCGCCTCGGGCGAAGGTTGATCAGGCCGTGGAAGGCGAGCTGGTTCAAGGCCTCGCGGACGGGCGTGCGCGAAACGGAAAGCTCCTCCGCAAGCTCGGTTTCGTCGAGACGCATCCCAGGCAGATAACGCCCGAAAACGATGCGGTCTTCGAGCGTTTCCGCGATTTTTTCCGAAATCCTGGAATACGTTGCCTTTTCCTTCACTACCCACCCACTCCGGGTTGAAACCTCGTCTTCGGAAGAAACCCCGGCGTTTCGGAAGGAAGCTCCTTCTCGGCAAGTCCCTTTCAGGTGCCGCGATCCCGCTTCCAGAAGTCGGGAGAGGCCAGAACGCCGGGGTTTACGTATCGTTCGCACACGCCAAATCTCTTGCCCGCGTCCGCGAGATGTAATATTGTATACAAGGTCGGCTTCCCCGAATACATCCCGCGCAAAAACCCGTGGTTTCGGCGCTCAAAACATCGTGGGAAGGCGGTCGCTTCGCATGGATTTCAAGTGGAACCCCCCATACCAGCAAGATTAAAATCAAAGGAGACGTCATGAAAACACTCGAAGGGATAACGGTACTGGATTTGAGCCGCGTATTGGCGGGACCCTATTGCGGCATGATGCTCGCGGACAACGGCGCGAACGTCGTCAAGGTCGAACCGCCGGGCGTCGGCGACGATTCGCGCGCTTTCGGGCCTTTTGTCGGTAAGGAAAGCGCCTACTTCATGAGCCTGAACCGCAGCAAGCGTTCGATCACGCTGAATTTCAAGCGCCAGGAAGAAATCGACGTCTTCCGTGAATTGGTCAAAAAAGCCGACGTGGTGCTCGAAAACTACCGTCCGGGGACGATGGAAAAATTCGGCCTTGGCTACGAAGAACTCAAGAAAATCAAACCCGACCTGATCTACGCGGCGTGCTCGGGCTTCGGCCACAGCGGGCCGTACATGCTCAAGCCCGCGTACGACATCATCGTCCAGGCGATGGGCGGCGTGATGAGCGTCACGGGGCCGGAAGGCGGCGAACCGACGCGGATCGGCGCCTCGCTCGGCGACATCATCGCGGGGATATTCACCGCGTGGGGCGTCATGCTCGCGCTCTACCACCGCTCCAAGACCGGTGAAGGCCAGAAGGTCGACGTCGGCATGCTCGACTGCCAGGTCGCCGTCCTCGAAAACGCGATCGCGCGCTATGTCACCTCGGGCGCCGTCCCCGGCCCGCTCGGAAACCGTCACCCCTCGATCACGCCTTTCTCCGCCTTTACGGCAAAAGACGGCCACATCATCGTCGGCGCGGGCAACGACCGGCTCTGGCAAAGGCTGTGCAAGGAAATGAACTGTACGGAACTCGTGGCCGACGAACGCTTCAACTCCAACGGAAACCGGACGAACAACGCCAAGGAACTCGCGGACATCCTGAACAAGATCTTCATCACCAAGACGATCGCCGAATGGATGGAATTGCTCGAAGCCGCGGGGCTGCCGTGCGCGCCGATCAACACGGTCGACAAGATCGTCAACGACCCGCAGGTCAAGGCGAGAGAGATGATCGTCGAGGTCGAGCACCCGGTCGCCGGTCGCCTCAAGATGCCGGGCGTCCCCGTGAAACTCTCCCTCACGCCGGGTGCGGTCGGTGGCCCCGCGCCTCTGCTCGGAGAGCACACCGCCGAAATCCTCAAGGAATTCCTGGGTTGGGACGAACAAAAAACCGCGGCTTTCTTCGACGTGAAGAGTTGATGCGCTGATGCGTTCATAGACGTTCGCATTCACGAATCACTGATAACGCGAGGGCGCGGCAAATAGCGCCCTCGCTTTTATTTCGCCCTTGGTTTTATTTCTTTCCCAAGTCGTTTGTGCTCGACCTCGCCTTGCGGGACGCGAGTACTGCCTACGGCTCGTCTTCTCGGTATGAATGAACTGGAAATGGAATCAGTGGAAGGCGATCGGTTTGGCGGCGCCCACGCAATACTCGTCGAGTAGCGAGTCGACCGATTCTTCGGTGCGTTCGTCGTCGGAAAGCCCGTTGATCGCTTCTTGCAGACCCATTGCCACGGAACCCTGGAGGAAGAGCGCGCGGCGGCTTGTTTTATCGACAAGTTCGAACGCACGCACGACCGGATAAGCGAGGATGGCGTATTGGCTGCTGTTATAGACGACATTCATGGCATTCTCCTTTGGTGACGGATTATGAAGCGCGCCGCGATTTTCTTCCGTATCTCCTTTGACAATGAATAAATAAGGACGTTCCGCGGTTTTTCAAGCTTTTGAATCATGCGTCTGCGGAATCGTTGGGCGTCGTTCCTCAGCCCAACCTCTACCGCCGATGGGCACGGCGCGCCGTGCCCTGTCAGGTATCAGGAATCAGAGGACAGGAATCAGATCGGTTACCGGTGGCGTTGCCACCGGAGAGAATCAACAAAAAACCGATCGGTTTTCATCTGATCCCTGATCCCTGACATCTGATCCCTGTTTGGTCGGGAAACCGATCACGGCCCTATCGGACAATGGCGGCATCCGGTCGGATTGCTCGGCCTGCGACGGTACGCAGACACCCGAGACGCCCGAAGGAACCGGTTCGGCCTGCGGTGGCGCGCAGACACCCGATATGCCCGAAGAGCGCGTGTTTCACGCCGACGCGGTCGCGTAACAGGCCCGAAAGGATACCCTGACCATGGCGGATTGTTATGCAGGAGGATTGAAATGGAAAATTTTGGAAGCATCGTCGAAGCGCGCGTACCGCCGATTTTGGCGAAGCAAAACCCAGCATCATTCCCACGTATGCGGAATCGTTGGGCTTCACAGGTTCAGCCCAACCTATACCGCCGAGGGCGGAGGATAAAGGGTATAGGTTGGGCTGAACGAATGTGAAGCCCAACGATTCCGGGACGGGTTGAAAAAGCTCTTCTCCGGTGGCAACGCCGCCGCTGACTGATCTGTCTCCTGTCCTCTGTCTCCTGTCTCCTGATATGCGCCTGCGGAACGTTGTGGCTCTCCCTTCGCCGCAGCCCAAGCTATAAAAGCAGCGGCCGTAGCCCTTTCCAGACGTTTTCGAGCAGGCGCGGCTGAGCTTCGGCGGTCGGGTGGAGGTTGTCGGGCTGAAATAATTCGGAACGGTCCGCAACACCGTCGAGCAGAAAGTCGACGTATGCTACCTTCTTCGCGCGCGCGGCTTCGCCGAAGGCTGCGTGAAATCGCTCGGCGAAGACTCCGAAGTTCGGCGGGAGGCGCTGGCCGACGATCAGGACACGCGCGCCGGCGGCCTGCGCGGCCTGCGTCATCGCTTCGAGGTTGCCGCGCATGACCGCGACGGGGATTCCGCGCAAGCCGTCGTTGCTGCCGAGCGCGATGACGACGACGCTGGGACGGTGGCGTTTCAGCGCGGCGGGCAGGCGCGCGAGTCCGCCGCTCGTTGTTTCTCCGGAGATGCTCGCGTTGATGACAGTATAATCGAAACCTTCTTTTCGCAGCCGTGGCGCGAGAAGCGCCGGCCACGCGGCGTCGCGGCGGATTCCGTAGCCGGCGGAGAGCGAGTCTCCGTGGACGAGGATTTTTCCGGCGGCGAACACGGACGGAGACAGCGCGAGGACGACGACGAGGACGCCCCCGCGCAGCAAGGATAACGGTAATGAAAATATGAACATGAATCTCTCCACAACGATGATCGAAGCCGTCGGAATCGGTAAAAGCGTCGACAACGGCGGGACTCCGCTCGTTATTTTGCACGAGAATTCTTTCACTGTCTCGGAGGGCGAGAGCGTTGCGATCGTCGGCGTCTCCGGGTCGGGCAAGTCGACGCTGCTCGGGCTCCTCGCCGGACTCGATACGCCGAGCGAGGGTCGCATCGTGATTGACGGGCACGACATCGGCGCGATGGACGAGGACGCGCGCGCCGCCTTGCGCGGACGCAGCGTCGGTTTCGTCTTCCAGTCGTTTCAGCTTCTGCCTTCGTTGAACGCGATCGAGAACGTCATGCTGCCGCTCGAACTCGCGGGCGCTTCGAACGCGGAAAAGGACGCCGGACTCTGGCTCGACCGCGTCGGCCTCTCGCACCGGACGAAGCATTATCCGCGCCATCTTTCGGGCGGCGAACAGCAGCGCGTCGCGCTCGCGCGGGCTTTCGCGCCGCGCCCCCGGATCGTTCTCGGCGACGAGCCGACGGGCAACCTCGACGAGGCAACCGGCCGCCAGATCATCGACCTGATGTTCGCAATCAACGCGGAAAGCCGCACGACGCTCGTCCTGGCGACGCACGACGACAAGATCGCGGCGCGGTGCCGCCGACGCTTGAGGATGCACGCGGGACGGATAGAAGAAGCCGTCTGATCATCGCCCCTCCGCAGCCTTCCGGCGGCGGAGTGAGCGGTCGCTTCGGCGCCGCGCCGCGCATCGCGTCGGGCTTACTGCGCGCGCGCTTTTTCGACGACGCGCGCGGCTGCGGCGACGCCACTTCGGACGGCGCTCTCGATCGTCGCGGGGTAGTCGGCGTAGACGTAATCGCCGGCGAGTTGCAACCCTGCGATCGGCGTTTCCGCTGCGGGTCTTTGGAGCTTCGGGCGGCACGAGAGCGTCGCGCGGCGATCGCGGACGACGCGCGTCCACCGAGGCGCGGGGAGAGAACATTTGAGCAGCGTTTCGAGCTCGCGGTGGAGGCGTGACGCGAGCGCGTCGTCGTCGTACTCTTCCCAGCCGTTCGCGCTCGAACTCAGGACGAAACTGAAGATTCCGCGATTTCTTTCGTCGAGGCGCCCACGGTCGAAGACCCATTGCCCGATCGACCCCGGCGCGTCGCATTCCATTCCGCGCATCCGCGCGGGAAGGTCGATTTCTTCCGGGTACGCCGCATAGACGGTGCCGATCGTTTCAAACGCGTAGGTCGAGAGGATTTCCACGGTCGCCCTCGCTTCCGCGTGGCTTTCAAGGAGAGTGAGCGCATGCTGCGGCGCGACCGCGAGGATCACGTGACCAAAAGCCTCCTCATCGATGAAAATTTCATTCGCTTCGGGCCGCAAGGCTCCGACGCGACGCTGAACGCGCAGTTCGCCGCCGTTCGCGTCGATGAAGGCCGCCGCCGCGTCGGGAAAGAGCGCGCTCATGTCGGTGGCGGGGAGCAGAAAATCGGTGTCGGACTGCGCGCCGTCGAGCGTGTCGCGCAGGACATTGGCGAGGATTTGCGCGGACGCTTTTTCCGGCGGCGTATTGAGCGCCGAAAGGCAGATCGGGTCCCAGAAGTAGCGGCGCATCTTCCCGCGCAAGCCGCTGCGGTCGTAGAGTTCGCTCGCCGCGCAGTCCTCGGACAAACGGAAACCTCGGCGTTTCAGCGATTGGACGAAGCGCGCGCCCGCGATTTTTTCGTCGAACGGGGCGCCTTGCGCCATGAAGAACGCGCTGGCGAGATTGAGTGTTTTCCCGAAAATATTCCCGGATTCCGGCAAGGCGAGACGAAAACCCGCGAGCGCGTGTTCGATTTCGAGCGGAAAGCGGTGAAAGAGGCGTTCGGGGTCGGCGCCGACGCGCTTCATCACGCGCAGGGTTTCGTGGTACGCGCCCGCGAGGATGTGCTGCCCGTTGTCGAGCGGGTGGCCGTGGAATTCGACGCGGCGCGCGCGCCCACCGATCTGCTTCGCCGCTTCGAAAACGACGGGGCGCATCCCCGCCGCGCAGAGTTCGACGGCGGCGGCAAGGCCGGCCCAGCCGGCGCCGACGACCGCGATTCGCGCGTTTCGGGGGGCTAGGCGCATGTCTATCCCCGAATCCAGGCGAGCGCCGCGGTTCGGAGCTTTTTCCACGTCGAGAGCGAGACGCGGCGCGTCAGGACTTGCGCGGGGTCGCGCTTTATTTCGTCGAGCACCGCGCGGTAGATCGCCGCCATGACGAGGCCGGGGCGTTGCGCCTTCCTGTCGGCGTCGGGAAGCGCGCGACCCGCTTCGGCGTAAAAGCGCTCGGCGCGCGCGATCTGGAAGGGCATCAGCCGACGGAAGCCTTCGGAGTCGCGCAGCGCGAGAATGTCGTCTTCGGAGACGCCGAAACGCGCGAGTTCGTCGAGCGGGAAGTAGATGCGTCCGCGCGCGGCGTCCTCGGCGACATCGCGGACGATGTTCGTCAGTTGCAGCGCCGTGCCCAGCGCGCACGCGTAATCGCAGGTCGCCTCTTCGCGCCTGCCGAAAATTTCGACGGCGAGCAGTCCGACGGCGCCCGCGACGCGGTAGCAGTAAAGCACGAGCGCGTCGAAGTCCGGGTAACGCGCCTGACGCAGGTCCATCTCCATCCCGTCGATGATTTCGAGAAAACGCGCTTTCGGGAGATGGAATTCCGAAAGGAAGGGGAGGAGCGCGCGCGTCACCGGGTGTTTCGGCGCGCCCGCGTAGAGGTCTTCGATCTCGCCGCGCCATTTTTCGAGCTGCCGCGCGGCTTCGCTCGCGTCGGTCGATTCGTCGACGACATCGTCGACCTCGCGGCAGTAGGCGTAGAGCGCCGTGATCGCGCGGCGGCGCATCGGCGGCAGAAAGAAAAAGCTCGTGTAGAAACTCGACCCGCTCGCTTGGGCTTTCCGTTGGCAGTATTCTTCGGGCGTCATGGCAAAGCTACCGAGACGGCGCGAACGCCCATGCGTAACCAGTCGAGCGTGCCGAGCGTGGGACGACGGCGGAAAATATCGCCGCGCGCCGCGCGGATGCGTTCGAGAATGCGTAGCCCGCCTTGCACCGTGAGACGGATTTCGATCCCCATGCGTCCCGGCAGGTCCCGGACGAGCGGCGCGCCTTCGAGCATCAGGTTTCGCGCGTGGTCGACGAGAAAATCCATCAGCGCGGCCCATTCGGGCGACCAGCGCGCCTCGGCGATCTGGCGCTCGTCGATCGAAAAGCGGGAAAGCGCGTCCTGCGGGATATAGACGCGCCCCTTGCGCCAGTCGAGCGCGATGTCCTGCCAGAAGTTGATGAGTTGCAGCGACGAGCAGATGCAGTCGGAGCGGCTTAGATTTTCATTCCATTTCCGGCCCATCCCTTCCTTTGTCGACTCGCCTTGTCGTACTGCAGTACTGTCTACGGCTCGTCTTCTCGGCATGAATGAACCGGAAAAGGAATCACCGCTCGCGCGCGCGACGAGGTGGAGCAGGAGGCGCCCGACCGGGTTGGCCGAACGCCGCGCGTAGTCGAGCAGTTCGTCGTAATCGGCGTAGCGCTTTTTCACGACATCCTGCGAGAACGCGTCGAGAAGGTCGCGGAAGAGTTGAATCGGGAGGCCCCATTCTTCGACGAGCGGCGCGAGCGCCTGGAAGTCGGCGCGCAACGGCGCCTCGCCGCGTTCGATCCGGTCGAGTTCGGCGTCGAACTCGGCGAGGTCGCGCAGACGTTCGGCGTCACTCGCGTCGCCTTCGTCGGCGATATCGTCGGCGCTCCGCGCAAAGCGATAGATCGCCTCGACCGGGCGGCGCAGGCGTTTGGGCAACAAAAACGACGCGACGGGAAAGTTTTCGTAGTGGTCGACGGGCATACCGCATTGTAACCGGGCTGAGGACAGAGGACAGAGGACAGAGGACAGAGGACAGAGGACAGAGGACAGAGGACAGAGGACAGAGGAGAGAAGACAGAGGACAGAGCGGCCTTCGGCCTTTGTAGTCAGGCATCTGTAATCAGAGGGAGGAAATCATGCGACAACAGACGACTGAAAACAGATCACAAAGCGAGTGTCAGCGAGTGCTCTGTCCTCTGATGCGACCACTGAATACTGATTACTGGTCACGAAGCGAGCGTAGCGAGCGCTCTGTCTTCTGTCCTCTGTCTCCTGTCCTCAGAATGACGACGGGGACTTTCGTCCCCGTCGGCTTTTCTTGGGTGACAAGGCTCAAGCGGCCCCGGCATCGGCCTTAGGCGGCCAGTGCGAAACGCTCATCATTGGCGTTTATAGGTTTGCTTCATTAACGTCGATCGCCTGACGGGTTGCCTGCTCACCCTTTGCACACCCTGTCGAAACCGGTACACCCCCACCCAAACGTCCGCGAATCGAGGCCGCTTGGGTGGAGGTGGCGGGATTCGAACCCGCGTCCAGAATGACTCCAGATGGCCGGAATTACAACCATGCCGCCATTATGAGGCCGATACGCGGGGGATTCAAGCCCGTTCGTCAGACCGTTCGGCGCGCTGCCGCCGTTCTGCCGGATTTCAAGAGGACCCAGACGGCGCCGTCGCCGCCGTCGGAAGGCGGCGCGCTGCAAAACGCGAGAACGTTCGCTTGTTGGGCAAGCCAGCTTTGGACGAGTCCGCGCAGGACGCCGTAACCTCCCGGCGAACCCTTGCCGCGACCGTGGACGATGCGGACGCAGCGTTTGCCGGCGGCGATCGACTCGGCGATGAACGAAGCGACGGCATCGAGGGCGTCGGAGCGGTTCAGTCCGTGCAGATCGATGTGGTTCTGGATGATCCAGCGCCCGCGCTTCAAGTCGCGCAATGTGTTGCGGTGGAGGCCGACGCGCAGGAAGTTGCCCGAATCGGAAGGCGCCCGATCGATTCCGGGCGGGTCGCCGACCGACTCGACGGCGGGTTCGGTATCGGGTTCACGCCGTCGCGGACGCGGGCTGGGTTTGGGGCGTTCGGGGACGACGCGATCGGGTGCGCGCAGGGGGCGCGTTCCCTGGATGGCTCGATGGAAGTCGGCGATTTCGTCCGGGGTCGGCTTTTCGTTCACCGGCGGACGTTTCGCGCGGGTCAATCGGAAGGGGTATCAGCACCTCGGCGGCTTTGCGTCGCTTCGAGGTAGCGTTCCGCGTCGAGCGCGGCCATGCAGCCCGACGCGGCGGACGTACAGGCTTGCCGGTAGATGTCGTCCTGAACGTCGCCCGCGGCAAAAACGCCCGGAACGCTCGTTTGCGTGGCGTTCCCGCGACGCCCTCCACGGGTGACGATGTAGCCGTCGTCCATTTCGAGCTGACCGGCGAAAATTTCCGTATTCGGTCGGTGCCCGATCGCGATGAAGACTCCGTGCATGGGGACTTCCTCGACCGCGCCGGTCTTCTTGTTTTCGACGCGTAAACCCGTCACGCCCGTTTCGTCGCCGAGAATCTCCTGGAGCGCCGAATCCCACAGGATCGTGACTTTGCCGTCCTTTTCCTTCTCGAAAAGTTGTTCGTGGAGGATTTTTTCGCCCCGGAGCGCGTCGCGCCGGTGGATGAGCGTCACGTGGCTTGCGATATTGGCAAGATAAAGCGCTTCTCCGACCGCCGTATTCCCGCCGCCGACCACGGCGACGCGCTTATCCTTGTAAAAGAATCCGTCGCAGGTCGCGCAGGCGGAAACGCCGCGTCCGGCGAATTTTTTTTCGGACGGCAGCCCAAGATAGCGGGCGGACGCGCCGGTGGCGATGATCAGCGCGTCGCAGGTGTAGATTCCTTCGTCGCCGGTCAGCGTGAAAGGCGTTTCCGAGAGGCGCGCCGCGTGAATGTGGTCGAAAACGATCTCGGTCTTGAAGCGGAGCGCGTGTTCTTCGAAGCGCTGCATGAGATCGGGTCCCGGAATGCCTGTGGGGCAGGCGGGCCAGTTGTCGACTTCCGTCGTCGTCATCAGTTGTCCGCCCTGCTCGACCCCCGTGACCAGGGTCGGCGAGAGGTTCGCGCGCGCGGCGTAGACGGCCGCGGTATAACCGGCGGGCCCTGATCCCAGGATCAGCAAACGGCAATGGCGGGAAGTCGAGTTCATTTTTCGCATCCGTAAAAATTCGGGAAATTCCGCTTCAAGTACGGTTTTCAGGATTATACCCAGCTTGCCGCGAAGAAATTCCCGACGGCCTTTTTTGAAGCCCTGATTTCAAGAACTTTTCATAGCCGTTTGGAGAAATTCGTGTTATTCTGAACAATTCAGGGAAGGTCGTTTCTGTTATTCAACGTCATTTCCAGCGAGAGGCCACCATGCCGACGGAAACGTTTCAGGGAAAGAAATCGATCCTGCTTTTGAAGCAGATCCCGCTTTTTTCAGGTCTGCCCGACGACCAGCTCGACCAACTGATGAGCATGGCCGTCTTCCGGAAAGTGCCGAGAAACAAAACGATCGTCTATGCGGGCGACCGCGTCGAGTCGATGTTCATTCTCGTAAACGGTCGCGCGACGGTACTCAACCGCGATTCGGAAGGCAACGAGGTCATCCTGACCTTCCTCCAGGCGGGTGAATGTATCGGCGAAATGAGCTTGATCGACGGTCTGCCGCGTTCGGCGGACGTCGTGAGCAGCGAGCCTTGCGAATTGCTCGAAATATATCAGAACGACCTCGCCAAGGTGATGGAAAAGAACGTCGACCTTTGCCTGAACATCATGAAGAGCCTCGTCCTGCGCCTGAGGAACGCGAATCGCAAGATCGAGAGCCTCGTTCTGATGGACGTTTACGGTCGCGTCGCGCGCCTTCTTCTCGACCTCGCCGAAAATGAGGACGGCGTCAAGGTCATCAAGCGGCGCATCACGAAGCAGGACATTTCCAAGATGATCGGCGCTTCGCGCGAAATGGTCAGTCGCGTGATGAAGGACCTCGAAAAAACGGGCCACATCCGCATCGAAAAAAACAAGATCGTCCTGACCGTCGCCCCACGGAGCGATTGAGCTTTTTCCACGCCCCCGCGTCACGGAGTCGCGGTCGTGCGCGCGCTGTTTTTCCGTCCGCACGGACGGGCGCTATATAATCCTGAAAACCGCTTTGAGCACTGATTTTTCCCATTGAAGGGCAGGTGATGACAATCTTCTCTGTTTTTTTGACCGCTCACCCACTTGGGAGAGTCCGTTACGCGCCTGTGAGCGCCGCCCCAGAGCGCGCTGGCGGTGTTGCTCCTCCTTGCAGACATGAGTCTGCCGCGTCGTCGCGCCTTGCCAGCACACTCCGGGACAGCACTCCCAAGCACGTTCAAAGCGGTTTCCAGGATAATCCTGAAAACCGTGCTTGAGCACCGATTTCTTTTCGCAAAGCGATACGATGGCGAAGTGTCTTTCTACCGCTCGCCCCTCGGGTGAGCCTTTTGTCCTCTCCTCTTTACAAGAGATCGAGGGCGTGTCGGCGCGCCTCGCTCGCCCGTTGCGGGACGGCGTTCGCACGCGCGTCCCGCTGATCCGATTTTTCGACGGAAGCGATTGCATTGCCTCGCGGTAAATTCCCCGGCGCATCGAAAGACGCCCCAAATTCCTCCGGCGCGTTGCCGGAAAAAGTGGCATCGGTCCTGCAAGAAGCGCGCTGGCTCATCGTTTTCGCACTCGGCGCTTTTCTCGCCCTCGCCCTCTTGGGCTACTCCCCGGAAGACCCCGGTTGGTCGCACGCCGTGCGCGAGGCGATGCCGCGCAATCCGGCGGGAAGCGCGGGCGCGTGGATCGCCGACCTCCTGCTCTTCGTTTTCGGCCTTTCGGCGTGGTGGTGGGTTCTTTTCTGTTTCGCGATGTTCTGGTGGGGTTATCGGCGGCTCGACGCCCTGCGGCAGGTCGAGCGACGCCCCTTTTACTTTTCCTTCGCGGGCTTCATCGTCCTTCTCGTCGCGAGTTGCGGGATCGAAGCGCTCCGCTTCTATTCGCACTCGCTGCGCCTGCCGTCGTCTCCGGGACCCGGCGGCCTCATCGGCGTCGAAGTCGGTCAGGTCGCCGTCCGCTTTCTGGGCTATACCGGCGCGACGCTGATCCTGCTCGCGGCGATGGCGATCGGATGGAGCCTTTTTTCGGGGATGTCGTGGGTCGCCTTCTGCGAACGGCTCGGTACGCTGGCCGAGTTTTCGTTTTTTCGTATCAAGTCCCTCGTCGAGCGCTGGCAGGACGAACGCATCGGTCGTGAGACGGCGCGCGAACGCGGCGTCGTCGTCGAGGACGAAAAACGCCGCATGGGGACGCACGAGCCGATCTTCATCGAAAAAGTCGAACCCGTGCTCCACCCGTCGCCCAAGATCGAAAAACGCATCGAGCGCGAACGCCAGACGCCGCTCTTCCCCGAAGCCGTCGTCGGCGGTCTTCTGCCGCCCCTGCACCTGCTCGATGCGGTCGACGCGCAGGGCAGCGAAGTCACCCCGGAAAGCCTCGAATACACCTCGCGCCTGATCGAGCGCAAGCTGGCGGATTTCGGCGTTCAGGTCAAGGTTTTGGCGGCGTATCCCGGCCCCGTCATCACGCGCTACGAAGTCGAGCCTGCCGTCGGTGTCAAAGGGTCGCAGGTCGTCAACCTTGCCACCGATGTTGCGCGCGCGCTTTCGATGACGTCGATCCGCGTCGTCGAAATCGTTCCGGGAAAGTCGTGCATGGCGCTGGAACTGCCGAACCCGAAGCGTCAGATCGTCCGGCTTTCCGAAATCATCGAAAGCGGCGCGTACGGCAACACGAGCGCGCCGCTGACGATGACGCTCGGAAAGGACATCAGCGGTCAGCCGGTCGTCGTCGACCTCGCCAAGATGCCGCACCTCCTCGTCGCCGGGACGACCGGGTCGGGGAAATCGGTCGGAATCAACGCGATGATTTTGTCGCTGCTCTACAAATCCGAACCCGACAGCGTGCGCTTGATCCTCGTCGACCCGAAAATGCTCGAACTCTCGGTCTATGAGGGAATTCCGCACCTGCTCGCGCCCGTCGTCGTCGACATGAAGCAGGCGGCGAACGCGCTTTCTTGGTGCATCGGCGAAATGGAAAAGCGCTACAAGCTGATGTCCGCGCTCGGCGTCCGCAATATCGCCGGACTCAACGCGCGCATCCGCGACGGCGTGAAAAACGACGAAAAAGTGATGAATCCCCTGTCCTTGACGCCGGAGGCGCCGGAGCCGCTCGAACTCATGCCGTATATCGTCGTCGTCATCGACGAACTCGCGGATCTGATGATGGTCGCCGGAAAAAAAGTCGAGCAGTTGATCGCCCGACTCGCGCAAAAGGCCCGCGCGTCCGGTATTCACCTGATCCTTGCAACGCAGCGTCCGTCGGTCGACGTGATCACCGGCCTGATCAAGGCCAACATCCCGACGCGCATCTCGTTCCAGGTCTCCTCGAAAATCGACTCGCGCACGATCCTCGATCAGATGGGCGCGGAAGCCTTGCTCGGCCAGGGCGACATGCTCTACCTCGCCCCCGGCGCGGGGTATCCGACGCGCGTCCACGGCGCCTTCGTCGACGACGACGAAGTCCGCCGCGTCGTCGACTACCTGAAGCGCGTCGGCGCGCCGAATTACGTTGATGGCGTCCTGATGAACGGCGACGCCGGCGACGACGATGACGGCGGCGCGTCGGGCGGCGACGCAGAGGGTTTCGACGCCGAAACCGACCCGCTCTACGACCAGGCCGTCGAAGTCGTCCTCAAAAACCGGCGCGCGTCGATTTCGCTCGTTCAGCGTCACTTGCGGATCGGTTACAACCGCTCGGCGCGAATGATCGAGGCGATGGAAAAAGCGGGCATCGTCTCGGCGATGGACAACCGTGGCGGGCGCGAGGTACTTGCGCCCGCCCCCGCGCCCAAGGATGCGCAATGAAAATCGCTCAAATCGCCTGTATCCCGCGCGTACTTTTCGGAGCGGCGTTCTTTCTCGCGGTCGGAGTCGCGCACGCCGACGCGATCGACGCGCTGAACCGCTTCCTCGAATCGACGCGAACCCTGCGCGCCGAATTCACGCAGACCGTCGCGACGAAAGACGCGAAACCGCCCCGCCAATCGACCGGACGGATGATCGTCTCGCGTCCCGGAAAATTCCGCTGGGAAATAGACCGTCCGTACAGCCAGTTGATCGTCGGCGACGGACAAAAGATCTGGATGTACGACCCCGACCTGAACCAGGCGAGTTTCAAAAGCGCCGACGCCGCGCTTTCCGGGACGCCCGCGGCGCTGCTGACCGGCGGGAAGGGCGCGCTCGACGCGTCTTTCACGCTCCGCGCGCTCGATCCTTCGGGCGACGCGCTCGAATGGCTCGAAGCGACGCCGAAAGCGCCGGAAAGCGGGTTTGAAAAAATACGGATCGGCTTTTCCGGGAAGCGTTTGGCGGCGATGGAGATTTACGACAACTTCGGTCAAACGACGACGCTGCGATTTTCCGGCGTCGAATACAACCCGGCGGTCGACCCCGCGCAACTGCGTTTCACGCCCCCCGACGGAACCGACATCCTTGGCGAATGAACTTTTTCCCGCGCCGCATCCGGTTCCGCTCGCCGAGGCGCTCCGCCCGAAGACCCTCGACGAGGTCGTCGGGCAGGCGCATCTGCTCGGCGAGGGCAAACCCCTGAGGCTCGCCTTTGAAGCCAGAAAACTCCATTCGCTGATCCTCTGGGGGCCTCCCGGCGTCGGAAAGACGACGATCGCCCGCCTGATGGCCGACGCATTCGACGCGGAATTCATCGCGCTCTCGGCGGTCTTCGCGGGCGTGAAAGACATCCGCGAAGCGGTCGCGCGCGCCGAAGCGGCGCAGACACAATACGGTCGCCCGACGATTCTCTTCATCGACGAAGTTCATCGCTTCAACAAAGCGCAGCAGGACGCCTTTCTGCCCTACGTCGAAAACGGCCTCTTGACGCTCGTCGGCGCGACGACCGAAAATCCGTCGTTCGAAGTCAACTCCGCGCTCCTTTCGAGGGCGGCCGTCTATGTGCTGAACCCCTTGACGGCCGACGAATTGACGGCGCTGTTCGAGCGCGCGCGCGAACACGCGCTCGGGGGTTTGAGTTTCAGCGACGACGCGCGGGAACGCCTCGTCGGCCTCTCCGACGGCGACGCGCGCCGGCTCATCAACCTGCTCGAACAGATGCGCACCGCCGCCGAGATCGCCGGGGTCACGCGGATCGACGGCGACTTCGCGAACAACGCGCTCGCGCAGAACCTGCGCCGTTTCGATAAAGGCGGAGAAAACTTCTACGACCAGATTTCCGCGCTCCACAAATCGGTGCGCGGCTCCAACCCGGATGCCTCGCTCTACTGGTTCTGCCGGATGCTCGACGGCGGAACCGACCCGCGCTACCTCGCGCGCCGAATCATCCGCATGTCGTGGGAAGACATCGGCCTCGCCGACCCGCGCGCGGCGCAGGTCGCCCTGGCGGCTGCCGAAACCTACGAGCGCCTGGGGTCGCCCGAAGGCGAACTCGCGCTCGCCGAAGCGGTCATCTATATGGCGATGGCGGCGAAATCGAACGCCTCCTACGTCGCCTTCGGCGCGGCGAAAGGCTTTGTCTCCAAGGACGCTTCGCGCCCGGTTCCGCTGCGCTTGCGGAACGCGCCGACCAAGCTGATGCAGTCGCTCGACTACGGAAAAGATTATCGCTACGCGCACAACGAAGCCGGCGCCTTCGCCGCGGGAGAAAACTATTTCCCCGAAGGCATGCCGCCGGTCGAATGGTATCGTCCGGTCGATCGCGGTCTCGAAATCAAGATCGCCGAAAAACTCGCGCACTTGCGCGCGCTCGACCGGAGCGCGCGCAAGGCAAGGAATTCCGAAAAATCCGAAAAAGACAAGGATTGACATGCTCGACATACAACTTTTGCGGACGAATATCGACGCGGTCCGCGACCGGCTCGCCACACGCGCTTTCGGTCTCGACATCGCCGCCTTCCAGGCGCTCGAAGGCGAACGAAAAGCCCTGCAGACGCGCACGCAGGACTTGCAGTCGCGCCGCAACACCCTGTCGAAAGACGTCGGGCGCATCAAGGCGCAAGGTAGCGACGCCTCCGCGCTCATCGCCGAAGTCGCCGCGCTAAAGGACGAACTCGACGCCAACGAAACGCGCCTTGCCGAATTGCTCGGAGAACTCAATGCTTTACTGGCGGCGGTGCCGAACCTGCCGCAGGATGACGTTCCCGTCGGCGCTTCCGAAGCCGATAACGTCGAACTCCGCCGCTGGGGGACGCCGCGCGATTTCGATTTCCCGGTGAAAGACCACGTCGACCTCGGCGAAGCCTTGGGGCTGCTCGACTTTCCAGTGGCGGTAAAAATCACCGGAACGCGCTTTTCGCTGATGAAAGGGCCGCTCGCGCGCATGCACCGCGCGATCGCGCAATTCATGCTCGACGTCCACACGAGCGAGCACGGCTATACCGAAGTCTATACGCCCTACCTCGTCAATGCGGACAGCATGACGGGAACCGGGCAGTTGCCGAAATTCGAGGACGACCTCTTCAAGATACCGCGCCCCGACGCGGAACCGCTCTACCTGATCCCGACGGCGGAAGTCCCGGTCACCAACATCGTCCGAGGCGAGATCCTCGCGCGCGAAGACCTGCCGCTGAAATTCGTATGCCATACGCCGTGCTTCCGTTCCGAAGCCGGGTCCTACGGAAAGGACACGCGCGGCATGATCCGGCAGCACCAGTTCGACAAGGTCGAACTCGTCCAGATCGTCGCGCCCGAAAAGTCGCGCCAAGCCCACGAGGAATTGACGCGCCACGCCGAGACGATCCTCGAAAGGATCGGCCTGCCCTACCGCCGCATCGTCCTTTGTACCGGAGACATGGGTTTCGCCTCGTCGAAGACCTACGACCTCGAAGTCTGGCTACCCGGGCAGAACACCTACCGCGAGATTTCCTCGTGCTCGAATTTCGAAGCCTTCCAGGCGCGGCGAATGCAGGCGCGCACCCGCGCTGCCGAAAAAAACCGGACCGAATTCGTCCACACGATCAACGGGTCGGGACTCGCCGTCGGGCGTACGCTCGTCGCCGTCATGGAAAACTGCCAGAAAAGCGACGGTCGCATCCTGGTTCCCGAAGCGCTGCGTCCGTATATGGGCGGCGTCGAAGAAATCGGCTGATTCCTTTTTCCGGTTCGCCCCGTCCGCGCTGTGCGCGTGATTTTCGCCGCGCCACCGCCGCGCGCGTCCAACTTGTGCTAAGATTTCGCCTCCTGCGGAGAGGTGGCAGAGTGGTCGAATGTACCTGACTCGAAATCAGGCGTACCCCTTGGGTACCGTGGGTTCGAATCCCACCCTCTCCGCCAGCTTCAATCACCCCTCACCCTCCTCGCCCTGGCGGTTTTTCGTGCTCTTTCGCTTACAAGAATGATACCCATGAAAAATTTGGTCAAAAGAGCGCTCAATAAGCTAAGGGACTACGTCTTTGGGCGCGCCAGCGAAACAGCATTGACGATGCAGGGAAAGCAACTCGCGCTTTTGAAGTCGATGCTCGTTGTGAATCCGAAGAGCCTCGCCGATTTTGAATTCAGGGTTTTTTCCCAATGGGGCGAAGACGGCATCATCGACTGGCTCGTTGAAAGCCTCTCGCCGCTCCCTCAGGTTTTCATCGAGTTCGGCGTCGATAATTACAGGGAGTCCAATACGCGATTCCTGCTGATGAACAGAAACTGGCGGGGACTCGTCATCGACGGGTCGGAAGACAATGTCGAGCAGATCAAGGCAAGCAATCTGTATTGGCGTCACGACCTGACCGCCTGCGCCCGATTCATCACGCGGGAAAACATCGACGGCCTGTTCGAGGCGCACGGGTTCTCCGGCGAGATCGGCCTCCTGAGCGTGGATATCGACGGAAACGATTACTGGGTCTGGGAGGCGATACAAAGCGTCAGCCCCGCCATCGTCGTCTGCGAATACTGCGCCCATTTCGGAGACATTCATCCGATTTCGATTCCGTACCGGGAAAGTTTTTCCCGCTTCGAAGGGCATTATTCGGGGCAGTATTTCGGTGCTTCCGTAAAAGCCTTCATCCATCTTGCGAAACGAAAAGGCTATACATTCATCGGAACCGGCTCTTCGGGCGTGAATGTTTTCTTCGTCCGGGACGACCTGATTCCAAGGCTCGGCGACAAGCGTCCCCCGGTGGTATCCTTCCCCATGCGGTGCAGCGACGCGCGCGATGAGCGCGGCAAGCTTTCTTTTGTAAAAGGCGAAGCGCGGTCGGACTTGCTCAGGCGCCTGCCCGTCGTCAACGTCGAAACAGGAATACAGACCGCCCTCGGCGATCTGGGCGTTCTGTACAGCGACGCGTGGCGCGGTTTCCTGCGAGGGGCACCCGAAGCGAGTTGATCCGCCTCATTCCATTTCCAGTTAAATTGCCAGTTGCCGAAACTCTCTTACTCGAACAACTCCGCATGTGTGCCCGCACGTACAAAGACTATCGATTTTTTTTGCCGCTATCATAGATTTTGTATGCCAACAGGAAGTCTCCGCCGATGTGACACTCCCTGTGTCCATACCAATCCCCGCCGAGTGGATGATCCAACCATTCCGGGCCGAGTGGTCCTTCATTGGCGATCAGCAAGAGCATGGCTTCCTTTAGCCGATTCATATCGTATCTGCCAGACCGCGATAGACGCTCCCAATCCTTGAGAAAGGACTTTGCGTAGTCGGCCGTCCTGGGCGGCGAGGCGCGTTTACGAGCTGGTGTTTTTTTCGAGATCATCGAACAACTCGGCGGCTGTGGCAAAGCGCGCATGGTGCGTACGGACAATCGCATCGGCCTCAGTCATCGCGAGGCGGGTTTCGGCATTCGGCACTTTGAGTACGAACGGCAGTTGTTTCTCGGCGACGACGCGCGTCAGGAATACGCGCACGGCATCCGAAACGGAAAGCCCCATCGCGGCAAGCGTTTCGGTGGCTTGTGCCTTCATGTGCTCGTCTACGCGAACGTGAAGCATTGCTGTGCTGGTCATGTGTTTCTCCCTGGAACTTGTGAGATACATTGTATCTCATATAATACCGATTCGCAAGGACGAATGTACTCTGCCCGCGTCCCACGTCATTCCTTTTCCAGTTCATTCATGCTTTGATGCCGAGCCGCAGACAGTACTTGCGTCCCGCAAGGCGAGTCGACGTTGGTAGGGATGAACTGGAAATGGAATCAGACGTGCGACATGCCTCCGTCCACGGTCAAGTCCGCGCCCGTCGTGAAACTCGAAGCCTCGGAAAGCAGGAAAAGAACGGCCTGCGCGACTTCGGCGTCTCGCCCCCAGCGGCGCATCGGGATCAGTTGTTCGACGTAGACCTTCGCTTCGGGATTGCGCGTCGCCTCTTCGGTGAGCGGCGTTTCGATGGGGCCGGGCGACACCACGTTGACCCGAATCCGGCGCTTCATCAAATCCGGCGACGTACCCAGGCTGCGGGCAAACGCTCGGACGAAGCCCTTGCTCCCCGCATAGACCGCGTCCCCCGGCTGCCCCTTGCGCGCGGCGACCGACCCGACGAATACGACCGAAGCGCCTTCAGAGAGGAGCGGCAAGGCATGCGCGAAAGTAAAGACCGCCCCACGGACATTGACGTCCATCAGGGACTGGTATTCGGTGACGGTCAGCGTGTCGATCTCGACGGCGGGAGAGACTCCCGCATTCACGACCAGGGCGTTGATGCGCCCGTGGCGTTCCCCCATCGACCGCATGAATCGGGCGATGTCGTCAGGCTCGGAGACGTCGAGAGGAAGCGCCTCGCCTTGTCCGGCGAGTTCATCGGCCAGCGCCGCGAGCCGTTCCCGGCTCCTGCCTGTGGCGACCACAAAAGCGCCGGCGCGGGCCAAGGCCAAAGCCACTGCGCGGCCAATGCCGCTGCTTGCCCCGGTAACCAGCGTGATTCGCTGCGACAGGGTTGCCGGAGTTTCTTGCAGCATCATCTTGTATTCATTTTCGGGGTTGCTCCTGTCACCTTTTGTTGGGGTTCGCTTCGCTCACCCCAACCTATGCGGGATCACCCAAAGATATGCGCCCGTATTTTATGCATAAATGATTCCGGGACGAGATACGAAAGGACATAAATAGAGATGGCATGGAGAGGGCGTGAGACCCCCCTCTCCGCCATAGGGGAGAGGGGAGGGTTTGAATCAAGATCTGTTCTCTGGATGACTGACTTCCGAGTGAACCCTGACCCTCAAGCGACGAGTTTCTTCAGGCGCACCCGGTACGCTTCCATGTCGGTGATCGGGCGCGTGGCGATGCCTTGTTCCATCGCGGTTTGCGCGACCGCCGGCGGGATGCGCTCGATCAGACGCGGGTCGAAGGTCAGGGGAACGAGGTTGTTCTGCCCGAAGCTGAAGTCGCGTCCAGGGTAGGCTTTTGCGACCTCGGGATGAATCTCTTCCCTTGCGATCGCGGCGATCGTGTGGACGCAGGTGAGCTTCATCTCTTCCGTGATCGCCGTCGCGCCGACGTCGAGCGCGCCACGGAAGATGAACGGGAAGCACAGGACGTTGTTGACCTGGTTCGGATAGTCGGAGCGTCCCGTCGCCATGATGATGTCGGGGCGCGCCTTGTGCGCCTCTTCGGGCATGATTTCGGGCGTCGGATTGCACAGCGCGAATACGACGGGGCGTTTGGCCATTTTCACCAGCATTTCACCCTTCAGCACACCTGGCGCGGAAAGCCCCAGGAAGATGTCGGCGCCTTCGAGGGCGTCGGCGAGCGTCCGCGCTTTCGTATCGGCGGCGAATTTCTTCTTGACGTCGGTCAGGCCGTCCCGACCCGCGTGGATGACGCCGCGCGTGTCGCAGACGATGAGGTTTTTGCGCTGGACTCCGAGTTCGCACCAGAGCGTCAGCGCCGAAATCGCCGCGGCGCCCGCGCCCGAACACACGACCTTGATTTCGTCGATTTTCTTTCCGGTCACTTCGAGCGCGTTGAGCATCGCCGCCGCCGTGATGATCGCCGTACCGTGCTGGTCGTCGTGGAATACAGGGATCGAGAGACGTTTTTTGAGCGCGTTTTCGATGTAGAAACACTCGGGCGCCTTGATGTCTTCGAGGTTGATTCCGCCGAGCGTCGGTTCGAGCGCGGCGATGATGTCGATCAGCTTGTCCGGGTCGTTTTCGGCGAGTTCGATGTCGAAAACGTCGACCCCGGCGAATTTCTTGAACAAGCACGCTTTCCCTTCCATGACGGGCTTGGAGGCCAGAGGCCCGATGTTGCCGAGGCCGAGCACCGCCGTTCCGTTGGAAATGACGCCTACAAGATTGGCGCGGGAGGTATACAAAGCCGCCGTTTCGGGATTTTCCTTGATCGCTTCGCACGCGCAAGCGACGCCGGGCGTGTAGGCGAGCGCGAGGTCCTGCTGGTTTTTCAGAACCTTCGTCGTGCACATGGAAATCTTCCCAGGCTCGGGATAACGGTGATAATCGAGGGCGGCAATCCGTAATTCTTCTTTAGTCATGAAAACTCCTGTTTTTGTGGTATTCGGTCGGGTATCGGGTCGAGACCCGGCGCTTGGAACTGTAAACGATTTTCCTGTGATTCCAAAACCTTCTTTGAACTGGCCTGCGCGCGTCTTCGCGCCTTGGCCCTGTATTTGACCACACCGTGTTCCTGAGAGTTCCCGATTTTACGAATTCCTCTCCCGCGATTTCGCAAAGCCGGATAGAATCTGAAGGTTTTAAGTTTATCCAGCTCCGTTGATGAATGGAGCGAGGACGGCGGCTTGCCCAGGCGGCGCGCCGCCCCCTCTTTCGATTTTCCGTCCGCCGCTTTCAATCGAGGAACGAACATGAGCACCCTGCCGGAACAATTGCGGGAAATGGAATCGCACCACTCCATTTTCGAATCGGCGCTGCGCCGTCTGCCCCTGCCCGTCTGCACCGTTTTCAGATCGCCGGATCAACCCGTCCCCGTCCGTTTTGCCGCGAGCGATAAAATTCTCAGAACGCCCGACAACGCGATCGTCGCCCGAAGTTTCCCGCTCTCGATCGAAGCGTCGGGCAACGCCGTTCTCGTTCCGACGCCGAGCGACGCGCCGCCCGTGAAAGGCAAGCGCGTCGCCGTTCTGTTTTCCGGCGGGCCCGCCGCCGGCGGTCACAACGTCGTCGCCGGAATCCGGCGGATACTCGGGGACGGAAACACGTTGCTCGGCGTAACGCCGGGACCGAAAGGGCTGATCAAGGGAGCGTTTTTCGAAATCACCGACGACGCGATCGCTTCCTACCTCAACACGGGCGGTTTCGATTTCCTCGGCACCGACCGCACGAAAATCAAGACCGACGCCCAGTTCAGGAAGGTCAAGGAAAACTGCGTCGAATACGGCATCGACGCAATCATCATCATCGGCGGAGACGATTCGAACACGAACGCCGCAATCCTGGCCGAATACCTCTTCAAGGACGCAAAACCCGACGGTTCGGGCGTACAGGTCATCGGCGTCCCGAAGACGATAGACGGCGACTTGCAGGTCAAGGGCTTTCTGCCGATTTCCTTTGGATTCGACACCGCGACCAAAATCTATTCCGAAATGGTCGGCAACATCCTCCAGGACACGCGCTCTTCGCTGAAGTATTGGCATTTCATCAAGCTGATGGGGCGTTCCGCGTCGCACGTCACGCTCGAAGTCGCCCTCCAGACGAAACCTGCCGTCGCGCTGGTCTCCGAAGAGGTCGCCGAAAAGAAGCAGTCCTTGAGTTCGATCGTCGACCAGATCGCGCGCGCCGTCGTCGCGCGTGCGCGCAAGGCGATGAATCACGGCGTCGTCCTCGTTCCCGAAGGCCTGATCGAATTCATCCCGGAAATTCATTACCTGATCGTCGAACTCAACGACGTGCTCGCGCACAACGAAAAGGAATTTTCGAGGCTGCACGACTCGGCGCGGCTCATCTTCATCCAGAACAAGCTCTCGTCCGAGAACGCCCGCCTGCTCGCGTCGCTGCCGGATTACATCGTCAACCAGCTTTTGACCGACCGCGATTCGCACGGAAACCTCCAGGTTTCCCTGATTCCGACCGAACAACTGCTGATCGACATGGTCGCGCGCTACGTGCGGGAAATCGACGCGGGAATCCCCTTTGCCGCGCAAAGTCATTTCTTCGGGTACGAAGGACGCTGCGGCGCGCCGACGCGCTTCGACGCGGCCTATACCTACAACCTCGGCCTGACCGCCGCGTCGCTCGTTCTCGACGGGCGTACCGGCTATATGGCGAGCGTGACGAATCTGACCGACGGCGGACACCCGATCGCGATCCCCCTGACCGGACTGCTCCAGATCGAGCGTCGGCAAGGCCAGGACGAATTCGTGATCCGCAAGGCGCTCGTCGAGATGAATTCGCCGGCGATGCGCTACTTCGCGTCGCGCCGTGGCGACTGGGCCGACGACGACCATTTTTCTTCGCCGGGCCCGCGTCAGATGTGGGGCCCCGCAGCGCGGCAGCAACCGATCACCGTCGCGCTCAACTCGAACTCGGACTCGCTCGAATTCACGATCGGAGAAGCGGGGACAGAAGACAGAGGACAGAGGACGGAAGATAGAGCGCTCACTGCGTTCGCTTCGTGATCTGTGTTCAGTATTCAGTTGCAGGATGGGACACTCCTTCAGATTACAGATCAGGGATCAGAGGAATTGCAGGGGTACGGCGTGCCCATCAGGGATCAGATATCAGGGATCGGGGATCGGTGGAATTGTAGGGGCACGGCGTGCCGTGCCCAGCGGCGGTATAGGTTGGGCTGAGGAACGAGAGCCACAACGATTCCGTATGCGCGTATCAGAGGACAGAGGACAGAGGACGGAAGACAGAGCGCTCACTGCGTTCGCTTCGTGATCTGTGTTCCGTATTCAGATGTCGCGTGGGATGCTCCGTCAGACTACTGAACCCTGATTACAAAGGCCGAAGGCCGCACTGTCTTCTGTCCTCTGTCTTCTGTCCTCAGTCCTCACTCCTCTGAAAACGTGAAAAATTCTTCGAAGAGCCGCGCGAGGCGTTCGGGTTGGTCGTGGTGGATGTTGTGCCCGCTGTCTTCGATCGGGACCTGCCGCACGTCGGAAAAGCACGCGATCCGCTCGCGGAATTCTTCGGGGCGCGCGGTGAAGAGTTTCGAGACGGGCGAGTCGGACGCCGATATCCAGAGCGTTTGAGCGGTGATGCGCCGCCAGCACGCTTTCGCTTCTTCGAGCGGGTGGAGCAGCGGCGTGATCCAGCGGTGGCGCGGGTCGGCCGCGAAGCTGAATCCGCCTTTTTCGTCGACGCGCAAGGAATGCTGAGAGAGGAAAGCGGCGCGATCGGGGGTGAGGCGCGGGTTCTTGCGCGTCAGGTTTTCGGCGAATTCCTCGCGGCGCGCGTAGCGGTGGAAGGCGGTGCCCTGGGTACTGATCTGCCGGAGCCACGCCTCGAAGCGTTCGGGGCTTTCTTCGGGCGTCGATGTCCAGAAAACGAAGCCTTCGAGGTTGGCGAAGTGCGATACGCGTTCGGGCCGGATTCCCGCGTAGAGGCTCGCGACGATGCCGCCCATGCTGTGCCCGACGATGCGTGCGGGCGTTTGCGGCGAGTAGCGTTCGAGCAGCGCGTCGAGGTCGGCGATGTAGTCCTGGAAGTAGTAAACGCCGTCGTTCCATTGCGACTCCCCGAAACCCCGCCAGTCGGGCGCGACGACGCGCCAGTCGCGCTCCAGGGCGTCGACGACGAACTGGAACGACGCGCCCGTGTCGCCCCATCCATGAAAAAAGAAGAGCGTCGGGGCGTGATCCTTGCCCCAGACGCGGACGTGGACACGCCTTTCGCGTATCGGGGCGAATTCGGAGCGAAAGGCTTTCATCGCGTACTCGATTTCAAGCGGCGCAAACCGCACACGCCGCACAAGCCATACATGCCACGTACCCGACCGCGAATCCCTTTAAGGGCGTGCATGGCTGTATGGGCGTTCGGGCACGGCTTTGGAGGCGGCTTGTTACCTCCTGCGCTCCTGGCGGCGCTTTTCGATGACCTTGTTCGTCAGCGTCAGAAAGTCGGCGTAGCTGTTGAACGAGGGGTTCGATACGACCTGGTAGCGACCGTCGACGATGAGCGCGGGGACGCCGTTGATTCTGGCGTTGTTCCGAAGTTGTTCGGCGCGCTTGATGCGGCTATCGACGCTGAAGGCGTTGAACGCATCGCTGAATTTTTTCGGGTCGACGTTTTGCGAGGCGACCCATTCGGTAATGCTTTTTTCATCGATGAGCCGAAGGTTCTTGTTGTGAATCGCGTCGAAGACGGCGTTGCTCAGGCGCTCTTCTTCGCCGAGCGCATCGAGCGCGTAGTAAAAACGCGCCATGATCGTATAGAAGGGGTTGTTGAAACCGACCGGAACGCGCTTTACGACGACGTCGGACGGCAGCTTGGACGCCCACGATGCGACGAGCGGGTTCAGTTCGCTGCAATGCGGGCAGGCGTAAGAGAAAAACTCGATGACTTCGATTTTCTCCGGCGTGTCGGTCAGCAGCGGGGGGTTGAGGACGCGGTAATCCTCACCGACGACGAGCGCGTCCTGCGCATACGCCGTGGGCAGAGACCCGGCAAGGGTGAGCAGAAAAACGGCGATCCATCGGGAAAAGCAGGTTTGCATGGTGATATATCTCCTTTAACTAAGTGTTCGTCAAAAAACAGGAGGCTATTTTTGACGATTCCTTGCGTGAGTCTAAACTTTTCTGCGCGACAAAAGGATGACGTGAGGATTACATTCCTGTAATCTCGATTTTCAGCCTTACTTGACGGTGTTCGCCTGGATGCCTTGTCGGGCGAGACCGGAGCGGACGGCGGCGAGGTCGTCCTGCTTCTTGAACGGGCCGATGCGAACGCGGTACCAGACTTTGTCCTGCACCATGACTTGCTGGATCGACGCTTCGATCCCCATCATCGCCAAGCGGGCTTTTTGTCCGTCGGCGTCGCCGGCCGACTGGAAGGACCCGGTTTGCAGGAAGAGGGGGTCGGTCGGAACGTCTTTCGGGTCGGGCTTGGCACCCGATGCACCGGGCGCCGGGGAGGATGCGGAGGGCGCCGTGGCGTCGGGTCGCGTCGGCGCGGGAAGCGTATCGGTATTCCCCGGAAGAATCCTGTAGAAATCGAAGCGCGGCTTGTCGGGCGATACTTCGGGAATCGGGTCGCCGGGTTTTCCCGGCAACGCGAGCGGCGTCGGGGGTTGCGCGTTTTCCTGCCTGGGTAGCGTCCGGCCCGTTCCGGCGAAAGGAACCGGAGACTTGTTGAGATACCAGACGACGGCGGCGGAAACGAGCATTCCGACGACGAGGCCGATGAAAAGCCCGATGATCGTGTTCCCAGCGGACGTTTTTCGTGAAGATGAGTGACGTATCATGAGTTCTTTCCGTTTTTTTACATGGATTCGGGGCAGCTTACGCCGAGAATCTTCAGCCCGTTGCGGACGACCTGCCGCACGGAGGCCGCCAGCGCAAGGCGGGCGATCTTGAGCGCCGGGTCGTCGACGAGAATGCGTTCGGCATTATAATAGCTGTGGAAGTCGGCAGCCAGTTCTTTCAGATAAAAGGCGACCGCGTGCGGCGCGAGTTCTTTCGCCGCCGCCTCGACGATTTCGGGAAATTCTGAGAGGCGCGAGGCGAGCACGAGTTCGAGCGGATGTTCGAGCCTCGACAGGTCGGCGAAGTCGAGCGCCGCAGCGTCGCCCTCCCACTGCGCGAGCACCGAGCAGAGGCGCGCGTGCGCGTACTGGATATAGTACACCGGGTTTTCGTTGGTCTGGCTTCTGGCGAGGTCGAGGTCGAAGTCGAGGTGCTGGTCGGATTTGCGGAGGATGTAGAAGAAACGGCACGCGTCGTTGCCGACTTCTTCGCGCAAGGTGCGTAGCGAGACGAATTCTCCCGAACGCGTCGACATCGAGACTTTTTTCCCGTCGCGGTAGAGCACGGCGAACTGGACGAGCGCGATTTCGAGCTTTTCCGCGTCGAGGCCGAGCGCCGCGACGGCGCCTTTGACGCGCGGGATGTAGCCGTGGTGGTCGGCGCCCCAGACGTCGACGATACGGTCGAAACCCCGCTCGAATTTATTCAGGTGGTACGCGATGTCCGACGCGAAGTAGGTGTAAACGCCGTTTTCGCGGACGACGACGCGATCCTTTTCGTCGCCGAAAGCCGTCGAGCGAAACCATTTCGCGCCGTCTTTTTCATAAACGTGGCCGGCTTTTTCGAGTCGCCCGACGCAACGCGCGACGAGCCCTGAGTCGTAGAGGGCTTTTTCCGAAAACCAGACCTCGTGAAAGACGCCGAATTCTTCGAGGTCGTTCCGGCATTCGGCGAGTTGCGTCGTCAGCGCATGGTGGTGGATCACGCCCCAGGTGTCGCCGAGCAGCGTTTTCGCGCGCGCGATCAGCGCGTCGAGCCGCGCTTCGCGCATCTCTTTCGCCGCGTCGTCCGCGCATCCGGGCGGGGGCGGCGGCGGCAGATCGGCCGTCACGTCGGCGGCGGGGCGCGTAAACTCGCCACCGTACTCGGCTTTGATCTGTTTTGCCATGTCGATGACGTAATCGCCCTGATACGCGTTCGGCGGGAACACGGCGGTCAGCGGCTCGCCTTCGTCGAAAAGCGACAGATAGCGTAGCCAGACCGAAACGGCGAGGATGTCCATCTGGCGCCCCGCGTCGTTGACGTAGTATTCGCGCGTGACGTCCCACCCGGCGAAGGTCATCACATTGGCGAGGCTCGCGCCGTAAGCCGCGCCGCGTCCGTGGCCAACGTGGAGCGGCCCCGTCGGGTTCGCCGAGACGAATTCGATCTGCAGGGTCTTTTTAGCGCCCGCGTCGGAGCGCCCATAGTCGTCTTTTTCGGCAAGAATCTCACGCAGGACCTCGAGCCGCGCCGCGGGGAGCAGGTAAAAATTGATGAAGCCCGCGCCGGCGATTTCGGTCTTCTCGATGAAGGGAGACTCTGGAATCGCCGCGATGAGAAGCCGCGCAAGCTCGCGCGGCGCGCGAGAGAGTGGGCGCGCGAGCCGCATTGCGAGGTTGCAGGAAAAGTCGCCGTGCTGCGCAAGCTTGGGGCGTTCGAGAAAGACTTCGGAATCGCGCTGATCGGGAAAGACTTCTTCGAGCGCGGCGCGCATCAGTCCGGCAAGGTGGCCCTTGAGTTCGTGAGACATTCGAAAATGCTTGAGTAAAAATTCCAATTATACGATGCCGCCCGACGAATCGAGATAAACTCTCGATTTCGTTTCGCGCCCCGTGCCATACTCGTCACCATGTACCTCATTCGACTCGCAAAAATTCTCAGCGTCCTCCACCGATTCGGCGTTGATGCGATGATTTTCGAGGTCGAGCCGGCGGGCGGAGCGACGGCGTTTTTCAGGGCGCTTCTGTCAAGACGCGGTTTTGCCGCGCCGCGCGCCGTCCGCCTGCGTCAGGCGCTCGAAGCGCTCGGTCCGATCTTCGTCAAATTCGGCCAGGTGCTTTCGACGCGCCGCGACCTCCTGCCGCCCGACATCGCCGACGAACTCGCAAAGTTGCAGGACAGCGTTCCGCCGTGTCCGCCGGAACAAGCGCTCGCGCGGATCGAGGCGGCTTACGGCAGGCCCGCGTCGGAAGTTTTCACCGAATTCGACGCGACCCCGGTCGCCAGCGCGTCGGTCGCGCAGGTTCATTTTGCGCGTTGCGGCGAGCGCGAGGTCGCCGTCAAAATCCTGCGCCCCGACATTCGCGGCGTCATCGCGCACGACCTTTCGCTCCTCGACGGTCTCGCTGCGCTGCTGAGCGCCGTCTGGCGGGACGGGCGGCGCCTGAAGCCGCGCGAAGTCGTCGCCGAATTCGCGCGCCACCTCTACGACGAACTCGACCTCACGCGCGAAGCGGCCAACTGCTCGGAGCTTCGCCGCAATTTTGCGGATTCGGAACTCCTCTTGGTTCCCGAAGTCTATTGGGATTTCTGCACGCCGACCGTCATGGTCATGGAGCGCATGCACGGCGTGCCCGTCAGCCGGAAAGACCGCCTGATCGAAGCGGGCGTCGACCTTTCGGCGCTGTCGAGCGCGGGCGTCGAGATTTTCTTCACGCAGGTTTTCCGCGACGGTTTCTTTCACGCCGACATGCACCCCGGTAACGTTTTCGTCGCGGTCGACGCGGCGAACCTCGGAAAGTACATCGCGCTCGATTTCGGCATCGTCAGCATGCTGACCGACGAGGACAAGAGCTACCTCGCGCAGAACCTGCTCGCATTTTTCCAGCGCGACTACAAGCGCGTCGCGACGACGCAGATCGAAGCCGGCTGGGCGCCGCCCGAGACGCGCGTCGACGAATTCGCCTCGGCGATCCGCACGGTCTGCGAGCCGGTTTTCGACCGCCCCCTGCACGAAATCTCGTTTGGCCGCCTGCTGCTCCAGCTTTTTCAGACCTCGCGCCGCTTCAACATCGAGATTCAGCCGCAGTTGATCATGCTGCAAAAGACGCTGCTCAACATCGAGGGCATGGGCCGCGACCTCGACCCCGACCTCGACCTCTGGAAGACCGCCAAGCCTTTCCTCGAACGCTGGATGAAGGAAGAGATCGGCTGGCGGAGCGTCGTGCGGACGATTCGGCGCGAAGCGCCGTTCTGGTCGCGCGCGCTCCCGCAGATACCGCGCCTCGTCCACCAGGCGCTGCTGCGCGAAAAAGCCGCGAAGTCGAAGACGCCGCCGCCGCGCGGGCAAAACCTCGTGCCGCTCCTCCTGGCGCTGATCGCCGCCTTGCTCGCCGCGATCCTGTTTTCGTTGCGTTTTTGACGCGCCGCCGCTTGTATAGGTTGGGCTGAGCTTTAGCGATGCCCAACGTTCCGCATACGTATGAAAAAGTGTGCCAAAAAGTGTTGCATCAAATTTATCAAAGGAGTAGGGTTTATCGGCTTCATCCCTGTTTTTTCCGAAACGCGACGAATTTTTTCAGGCGGAATATTTCTGCGCCAGAATAGTCAAAAGGGGATCGGATGAAGCCAATCTCGGGGAGGGGCTAAAATGGTGGAATTGCTTCAAAATTCGAAGGCCGGGTACAGCGAAGTTGTCGAGACCGGAAAAGAAACGCGCTGGGAAAAAACAAAAACCGATGGGTCTTACGTTTTGCGCGTGTACCTGTGGCTTTTCGCTTTGGCGTCCGCGTCGGCCTTATTGACGCCCAAGGATATTCTGACTTCCCATCCAGTTTTGCGCGATTCCTTCATTGGTTTTTCTTATACCGTTAGCTTTTTATTTAAGTCGAGTGCCGTTGATGAATTTGCGGCTCTCTCTCATTTCAATGAAGTCGCCCTCTTTACAGTTGCTATATTGAATATAGCTTCCATTCTTTTGTTCTTTTTTTATCCATGCCCTCCATCCAGAAGATGGCTCATTGGACCATTGGGCCAAAGTTATTTGATGACAACCATCATGGGGTACATTTTATCCAGTAAAATGATGTTGGATTTTTACAATGGGTTCTTGCAAAAAGGATATGTTTCGAATGAAGTCGCTGGCTTCATGTTTGATTCACGAATGGGTTTGGCTTTGAGCGCCATTCTTTTCATGACGATTGCGCCAATTCTTGTTATTGCGCTCAGATTTCTGATGCCGCCGAGCGCGAACAGAAGAAGTTATGAGAACTCGCGGATGTCGTTTTTTGGGTCAGAACAACCGAGCGTGTTGACAAAGGCCTCGGTGATGAATGCGTATCGGAATTTGAAAGCCCAACTATCAAAACTGTCTTTTACGGATTTCGGTTGTATGGCGCTCCTCGCCGTCTTCATTTACCTCGATGATGACTTTAGTCTACCTACCGCGTTGATAGTTGGTATCCTCATAATGTATAATTGGGCTGACTATAAAGACAAGAAATTGGATTATAGCTTTCCCCGTGCATACGGATGGTATTTCGAATTGTCACTTGTCGTAGCCTTGTTTGTACCGAAAGACATTCTTTCTTCCTGTCCAATCCTGAAAGATTATTTTGTCGACCCGGTCTCTTCGCTGGTCGCATTCTGGTTGCCCATTCATGAATTTGCAGAGATGTCCGATTTCCCGGAAGTTACTCTCTTTGTATTTTCTTTACTGGTCGCGCTTTTTCCTGTTGTGACTGCCATTTATGTTCATGCGCTGTCAAAAAAGGATCGAGCGTTCCATTACGGTCTTATTCTTCCAGATGCGCCGCGAGGAAATAAAATACTTGTCAATTTGATGTGGATCTATTTAATGACTCTTGGCATGTTTTTATATTTTCCGGAGATCATGGTTTCCCTTCATGGTTTGCCGGATCGAGTCGGCATTGTGGACAAGGCTTTCACATCTATGTTTGTATCACGAATTGGTTTGGGGTCAGTCGCGCCGATTATTATGATAGTCAGCTCATTATTCCTCGGTGAGTTTATCATAATGCATAAAGAGGGGTTTTCAAACGCATTGAAATCATTGAAAACCGCCGGATCTATTAATTTGGAATGATATCTGTCCCTTGGGAGTAGCTCAGCCCAAGCTGTATCCTCCATTATTCCGTCATTCATGCGTATGCGGAATCGTTGGGCGTAGCAATGCTCAGCCCAAGCTATACCGCCGATGGGCACGGCACGCCGTGCCCCTACGGGTCGGTCACCAGCGGGGAAGAGCTTTGAAGCGCCGATCGGTTTTCATCTGCCTCCTGTTTCCTGTCTCCTGTCTCCCGTAATGTCCCGCCAATACTCTCTTTTCAACGCGTACGCCAGCGCCGAGAAGACGAGCAGGAAGGCGACGACGCCGATGCCGACGCGCTTGCGGAGGGCGGCGTGCGGGTCGCCCGCCCACGCGAGGAAGCCGACGAGCGTGGCGACGCGGCGGTCGTAGTCTTCGGGGGAGAGCGCGTCAGCGGCGCCTTCTTCTGGATTCGTCGCGTCCTGCATCCTCCAGAGGACGTGCGGCATCGCGACCTTGGTGAATACGTCGTTGTTCCATCCAGTCGGACTGGCATCGTCTCGGCGGAAGGAGCGCAGGTAGGCGTAAAGCCAGTCGGCGCCGCTGCCTTCACTCGATGCGTGCGCGCGCACGGTGAGGGAAAGGTCGGGCGGAGCGACGCCGAACCAGCGTTTTTGGTCGTCGCGTTTCGCGGCGACGCGCATAAATTCTCCCGGCGCGCCGGCGAGCAATTTTTCGGCGATTTCCTTTTCGGAAAAGCCGAGTTCCGCAAGCTGTCCGAAGCGAACGAAGCTCAGGCCGTGGCAAGTCTGGCATTCGTTGACGAAGAGTTCCGCGCCTTCTTGCAAGGCGTCGCGCGGCACTTCCGGCGCCGTCGGGAGCGCGGCGCCGCCGAAGCTCTGGAAGGGCAGAAAGAGGCAGAACGCGAGGAGGGCGGCGCGCGTTGTCATTGGAGTCATGCCGCTTGCGTTTCTTGCGCGCAAAGGTCGATTTTCGACCACCACGGCATCGCAAGAAAGTAGAAGTAGTAAAAGAAGGTCGCCGCGCGCGCGATCGGCGCGCCGGGGATGGCCCCCCATAAAACGTATTCGGGCGGTTTTGCGCCGAGGAAGCCGAGCGTCAGAAAAGACGCGACGAAGAGGGACAGCATGACTTTGAAAACAGGGCCGCGATGACGGATCGACCTGACCGGGGCGCGGTCGAGCCAGGGCAGAAAGACCAGGACGCCGACGGCGCCGTTCATCGCGAGGACGCCGAGCAGTTTTGCGTCGACGCCCAGAAGCGGTCGCGTCATCGCGCGGAGCATCGAATAAAACGGGGTGAAGTACCAGAGAGGTTTGATGTATTCCGGCGTCTTCAATGGGTCGGCGGGGAGGAAGTTCTCGGTTTCGAGAAAATAGCCGCCGCCTTCGGGCGCGAAGAAGACGAGCGAGAAAAAAACGAGGAGAAAAACGCTGAGCGCGAAGACTTCCTTGACCGTGTAGTAGGGGTGGAAGGAGACGCCGTCGAGGAGAGTCCCCTCGACGTTCACGCGCTTTTGCGCCTCAAACCCGTCGGGGTTGTTCGAGCCGACTTCGCGCAGCGCGACGAGGTGCAGGACGACGAGGAGAATCAGCGCGAGCGGCAGCGCGACGACGTGCAGCGCGAAGAAGCGTCCGAGCGTCGCGCCGCCGACCGAAAAATCGCCACGAACCCAGTCGGCGAGGGCGGTACCGAAGAAGGGGAATGCCGAGGCGAGGTCGGTGATGACCTGCGCCGCCCAGAACGACATCTGCCCCCAGGGGAGCACGTAGCCCGTGAAGGCTTCTGCCATCAGCGCGTAGAAGATCACGACGCCGACGATCCAAAGGAGTTCGCGCGGTTTCCGGTACGAGCCGTAGAGCATGCAGCGGAAAATGTGCAGGTAGACGACGAAGAAAAACGCCGACGCGCCCGTCGAATGCGTCGTTCGGATCAGCCAGCCCCAGTTTACGTCGCGCATGATGTACTCGACGCTGGCGAACGCCACGGGGATGCCGTCGGCGTTCGGCGTCGCGTCCGGCTGGTAGGACATGGCGAGAAATATCCCGGTGACGATCTGCATCAGGAGGACGACGAGAGCGATCGATCCGAAGAAGTACCAAAAATTGAGGTTTTTCGGAACGAGGTATTCCGAAAAGTGTTTTCGCCAGAACGCAGAGAGCGGAAGGCGCGCGTCGAGCCACTCGATGCAATCGCCGAAAAAGCCGCCGTTCGAGCGGTATTTTCCGGCGCGCATGGTTTTCAGGTTCACGTCGTACTCTCCGCGCCGTCGCCGATCACGAGGCGGGTTTCGGAGAGGTAGCGATGCGGCGGGACTTCGAGGTTTTTCACGGCGAGCGTATTCTTGAAGGCGCGCCCCGCGAAGTCGAAGCTCGCGCCGTGGCATCGGCACACGAAACCCCCGGGCCATTCGGCGGGCATTCCTTCGCCCGCGCCGCGCGTGAAGCGTGGAACGGGCGAACAGCCGAAGTGAGTACACACCCCAAGGACGACGAGCAGATTCGGGCGAATCGAGCGCGTCGCGTTGGCGCAGTTTTTCGGCTGCTGCGCCTGCTTCGATTCGGGGTCGAGGACGCGGTCCGCGACTTCGGCCAGGCACGCGAGCATCTCCGGCGTCCGCTTGAGAATCCATACGGGTCGGGCGCGCCATTCGACGATTTTCAGGTGTCCGGGCGAAAGGTCGCCGAGATCGACTTCGACCGGCGCGGCGGCGAGCCGCGCGCGCGCCGAGGGCGCGAGGCTCGACAAGAGAGGGAAGGCCGCGGCCGTGATTCCCGACCCGCCGACGAGCGCGACGGCGGCGACGAGGCGGCGCCGTCGGGTGTCGGTTTTGCAATCGGTTTCGCGAGCCGTTTCACCCTCCGTTTTCAAATCGCCGGCGGTCGAGTTCATCGGCGATCATTCGACGAGCGATCTGCGTTCCCTGAACGCCTGCGCAAGCGTCCCCGCGTCGACGTATTCGAGTTCTCCGCCGACCGGGACGCCGCGCGCGATTCTCGATACGCGAAGCGGACGCGGCTTGAGCATTTCGGTCAGGAAGTGCGCCGTAATCTCGCCTTCGTTGGTGAAATTCGTCGCGATGACGACTTCGCGCACGACGCCGTCGTCGACGCGTTCGAGGAGCTTTTCGAGTCCGAGTTCGCGGATTCCGACGCCGTCGAGCGGGGAGACGCACCCCATCAGGACGTAGTACATCCCGGAATACGCAAGAGTCTGCTCCATCATCGCCATATCGATAGGCGTTTCGACGATGCAGAGCTGGCTGGCGTCGCGCTTCGGTGAGCGGCAGCGCTCGCAGACTTCGTCTTCGGTGAAGGTATTGCAGTAGCGGCAATGCCTGAGCGCTTCGAGCGCGTGCAGGATCGATTTCGCCAGACGGTCGGCGCCGGCGCGTTCGCGCTGCATCAGGTGAAACGCCATGCGCTGCGCCGATTTCGGCCCGACTCCGGGGAGGCAACGCAAGGCTGTGGTCAGCGCTTCGAGGCTCGATGTTTGCATCGCTTATTCCTTTTCCAGTTCGTTCATGCTTTGATGCCGAGCCGCTTCACAGGTCTTGCGTGCCGCAAGGCGAAGTCGACAATGGGTGGGATGAACTGGAGTTGGAATCAGAAGGGGAGTTTCATTCCGGGCGGCAGGTTGAGTCCCGCCGTGAAACCCGCCATGCGCTCGTGCGAGGTCTTCTCCGCGCGGCGGACGGCGTCGTTGAACGCCGCAGCGACGAGGTCTTCGAGCATTTCCCTGTCGTCCATGACGGCCTCGTCGATCGCGACGCGACGGACATCGTGCGAACACGTCATCGTCACCTTGACCATGCCCGCGCCCGACTCTCCCTCGACTTCGATTCGTGCGAGTTCGTCCTGCGCCTTCTTCATGTTTTCCTGCATCACCTGGGCTTGCTTCAACAGCCCGGCCATTCCGCCTTTCATCATGTCAATCCCTTTTCAAATAAGACCGGTCAAACGGCAGGCTTGATCGACGATTCGATCAGTTTCGCGTCGAAAAGATCGATGGCTTCACGAACGAAGTCGTTTTGTTCAATCGAGGCGATGGCGTTTTCCTGACGCTTGTCCTCGATGCGGCGCGCCGTATCGGCGGGCGTGTCGCCCTTGGCCTCTTCGAGATTGATGACGAGGCGCATGGGGCGCCCGAAATGCTCGGAAAGCGCCTGCTTGAGTTTTTCCTGCGCCGACTGTATCTGCGAGTGCCGGTGCGCCGGGGGAAGGCTGAGGACGACGCAGTCGCCGTCGATGCGCGCGAGACCGCAGTGTCGTCCGAGTTCCCGAGCCATCCCGGTCAGCGTGGTCGACGCCATGATTTCATGCCACGCGTCGCCGGTTTTTTCGGCCTTGGCCTGCGATGGGATCGCCGGAGCGGGTTGGTCCGCGCTGCGTTTTCGCGCTGGCGCGGAGCGTTGCGCGGCGGTTTCCACTCTCGTTTCGGCGCGCACGGGCGCTTCGGCTTCTCTTGGCGCGCGGGGCACGTCGCTGCTCTCGGCGGGGCGGAAAACGTGAAGGCGCAAGAGCGTCATGACGAAACCCGCGCACTCGTCCGGCGCGAGCGGCAGTTCCTTGCGCCCGTGCGCGACGATCTGGTAAGCAAGCTGGACGAACTCCGGGTCGAAACGCTCCGCCCAGCCGAGGATTTGCGCGCGTTCGGGAAGCGCGTCGGCAAGCGCCTGCGGCGCAAGCTGCGCGACCTGAATCTGAGTGAAAAGCGACGCCAGCCCCTGCAAAGCCATATCGAATGAAAGGCTGCGTGCCGTCATCGCGTCGGCGACCGAGACGAGCTTTTGCGCGTCGCTTTCGAGCAGCGCGTCGAGAATCGAGAAGAGGAAATCCGACCCGACCGTCCCGAGCATCTCGCGGACCTGCCCCTCGTCGACTTTGCCGCCGCCGTGGGCGATCGCTTGGTCGAGAAGCGAGAGCGCGTCGCGCATGCTGCCGTTCGCCGATCGCGCGAGCAGGTTCAGCGCGCCGGCCTCGGCTTCGACGCCTTCGACCGAAAGAATTTCCTGGAGGTGTTCCGCGATGAGCGGCGGTGTCATTTGCTTCAGGTTGAACTGGAGACAGCGCGAGAGCACCGTCACCGGGATTTTTTGCGGGTCGGTCGTCGCCAGGATGAATTTCACGTGTTCGGGGGGTTCTTCGAGCGTCTTCAACATCGCGTTGAACGCCGAATTGGAAAGCATATGGACTTCGTCGATGACATAAACGCGGAAGCGGCCGCGCGTCGGCGCGTAGACCGCGTCTTCGAGAAGCTGGCGCATCTCGTCGACGCGGGTGTTCGTCGCCGCGTCGACTTCGAGCATATCGACGAAACGCCCGGAATCGATTTCGACGCACGACGAACACACACCGCACGGGCTGGCGCTGATGCCCTTCTCGCAGTTGAGCGCCTTGGCGAGAATCCGCGCGAGCGTCGTTTTTCCGACGCCGCGCGTACCGGTGAAAAGGTAGGCGTGATGCAGGTGTTTCTCGGTCAGCGCGTGCGTCAGCGCACGGACGACGTGCTCCTGCCCGACGAGGGTTTCAAACGTTTTCGGCCGCCATTTCCGCGCCAGAACCTGATAGCTCATCGTGCGATTTTACCCCGGATTTCGACCCAAGCGCGCGCGAGAGCGCCGATCGAGAAAAGCTTAGCGTTTCTCGGTGCGCGACGACCTGCGCCGTTCCAGCTCCGTCAGAAATCGTTTGCGGATGCGGATGGTTTTCGGTGTGATCTCGACGAGTTCGTCGTCTTCGATGAACTCGATCGCGCTTTCGAGCGTCAGCGCGATCGGCGGCGTCAGGCGCACCGCCTCGTCGGTCCCGGAGGCGCGGATATTGGTCAGTTGCTTTCCCTTGATCGGGTTGACGACGAGGTCGTTCTCGCGCGAATGAACTCCGATTACCATGCCCTCGTACAATCGGTCGTTCGGCGAAACGAACATCCGCCCGCGCTCCTGGAGCTTCCAGAGGGCGTAAGCGACCGCTTCGCCGTGCTCTGCCGAAACGAGAGCGCCGTTGCGCCGACCCGGAATATCGCCCTTGACCGGCGCGTAGTCGTCGAAAACGTGGCTCATCAGACCGGTACCGCGCGTCAGGTTCAGGAACTCGTTCTGAAAACCGATCAGGCCGCGCGCCGGGATCCGGTATTCGAGGCGGACACGTCCCCGTCCGTCGGAAACCATGTCCTGCAAGTCCCCCCGGCGCGTGCCGAGCGCCTCCATGACGCCGCCCTGGTGCGTTTCTTCGAGGTCGAGGCTCAGCATTTCGTAAGGCTCGCACTGCGCGCCGTTTATCGTCTTGAAAATAACTTTCGGGCGTCCGACGGCCAACTCGTAACCCTCGCGCCGCATCGTTTCGAGCAGAATCGTCAAATGCAGCTCGCCGCGCCCGGAAACGAGAAAGGAATCGGTCGTCCCCATGTCTTCGACGCGCAAAGCCATATTCGTCAGCAATTCCTTGTGCAGACGCTCGCGGATCTGGCGGCTCGTCACGAACTTCCCTTCGGTCCCCGCGTAAGGCGAATCATTGACCATGAAGGTCATGTTCAGCGTCGGCTCGTCGACTTTCAGCATCGGGAGCGCCTCCGGCGTGTCGGGGTCGACGACGGTGCATCCGATCGACAGCGCGTCGATCCCGCTCAGGAGCACGATGTCGCCGGCAAGCGCCTCGTCGAGCGGAACGCGCTCGATCCCGCGGAAGCCAAAGACCTGGTTGACCTTCGCGGCCTTCGGCGCGCCATGCTCGAAGCAGCCTTCGGCGTCCGGCAAGCCGTACATCACCGTCACCGTCTGCGCGCTCCTGATGCGTCCGCGCTGAATCCGCCCGACGCCGATGCGCCCGATATACGAAGAATAGTCGAGCGCGGCGATTTGCAGTTGCAGGGCGCCGTCGGAGTCGCCGGCTTCGGGCGGCGGAACGTGCCGCAGGATCGCCTCGAAAAGCACTCGCATGTCGGTCGAAGGCGTTTTCAGGTCGAGCGTCGCGTAGCCGTTGATCGCCGACGCGTAAATCACGGGGAAATCGAGTTGATCCTCGGAAGCACCCAATTTATCGAAAAGGTCGAAGGTGTGGTCGACGACCCAGTCCGGGCGCGCGCCGTCGCGGTCGATCTTGTTGACGACGACGATCGGCTTCAAACCGAGCGACAGCGCCTTGCGCGTCACGAAGCGCGTCTGCGGCATCGGTCCCTCGACGGCGTCGACGAGCAGGAGGACGCCGTCGACCATGCTGAGCACGCGCTCGACCTCGCCGCCGAAATCGGCGTGCCCCGGCGTATCGACGATATTGATGTGGATGCCCTGATAATCGACCGCGAGGTTTTTGGCGAGGATCGTAATCCCGCGCTCGCGCTCCAGGTCGTTCGAATCCATGACGCGCTCGGCGACGTGCTGGTGCGCCGCAAAAGTGCCTGCCTGGATGAGGAGTTTATCGACGAGCGTCGTTTTACCGTGGTCGACGTGGGCGATGATCGCAATATTGCGTACGGGACGGGACATGAAAGAAGGAACTCACAGAAGGGGCAACGATTCTATCACTCCAGACGCGCGGAGCACAGAGGTGTTTTTGCGCGGGTGTGCCGAAGTTCACGGTTTCGGCTGCATTCCCCGTACCTGCGATGCTTTCTTGAGCATCTTCGCGGATCAATGTTCTCGTCGCGGTGATCTGATTGCCGTCCGGTGTGATGTTGACTCCGGCGATGCCGATTTCACTCGGCGCGGAGTGTTCGTTCGACCAGAAACTAGTATAATGTAATATTATCCCGTTGGTTTCGACATTTTCCGAATGGGAAGCCTTTCACCCCACAGAATTTCCGGCGTCATTCTTTTCCCGCATGCATCGAATGCATCGTTAACATACACGCGGGTATTTTTTTGAAGTTGACGGTATTCCCCGTTTGTACGATCCAGTAGAATCCGGATGGAATTTGACGGCGTTCCAATATCCAGGAAAACATATTTGTTTCCAGGCAAAACGACGCTCCAGTATTTGTTCAAGCCCGCGCCTTCTTTGAACGTGAAGTACGGGGAATTGCGTCCGCCTTCCGAAAAAAGCCCTTTGTAAAATCTGCCTGAACTATCTTCAAGCTGCTTCACGGATAGGCAACTATGCCTTTGAAATTCCGTTTCCACCCTCGGATCATCATCAGAATGAAACTGAGCGGGGGAGCCAAGATGCCCTGAGTGGGCTTTTGGGCGTCGAGCATTTTGTCCGTGGTCGACCGTGATGAATTTCGCATCTGTCAATCGCGTATCGTCGGCAAGGATAATGGTGTCCGCGCTGTAGGAAATCATCCGGTGTGTTCCTTCGGACGTCGCGCATTCCCATCCCCCTCCTGAAAAAAGACCAAGGAAGCACGCGCTTTCTTTGCCCACAAGAAAATAACGCGAAGCGTAGGGCGTAAAGAAAACATGGAAGCCCTCGGCGATCGTTTTCCGGTGGGCAATATCTTCTGTATCGATTCGAATGAGTCGCGCCGCTTCGGAAGTGCTGGTGTGGTAATTTTTGTACAAAATAGTCTGTTTCTTGTCGCGCGCGATGTAGATATACCGCGAATCGGCGTCCCATTGCAGAAACTCGCTTCGATGCCAGGATTCCCCGTTGATGAGTCCGTCGATGGGGCGATCGACTTTTTTGAGCAATAATTTTGGCTCTTCGCCGGGTTGAACGAGGTAGAGCTTTTCTTCGCTGACGACAGCGGCTTTCAGATTGTTCGGCGATGGGTAGACCCGAAACCCGTTTTCGGCGACATCGATTCCCGGAAGCGCTAATGACGGGCCGGAAAAAAGCGTCGGCGCGTCAGGGTCGATCGACACGCCGTGTTTGAGTCGATTGCCAAAGACATAGAAAAAAGGTGCGTCCGCTTTTTCCAGAAAAGCAACCGGGCGATAATCGACGATTCCCACTGCCTCAGGGCTCGCTTTGTACAGAATGGCGGAAATCCCAACGAGAGTTGCCGCCACGGCGATCGGAATGTATCGCCTCTTCAATGTCGAGACAAGGCTGGAGAACGCTTTGCCAGGCTTTCCCGCAGTGGGACGGTCTCCACGCCTGCAGAGAATGAGGAGCACGATCAGAAACCACGTTGGCACTACAAGATAAGCAGGAAAGGGCGGATTGAGAAACACGAAGCAGGACAGGCCCCATATCGGAAGAACCCACGCGCCTGAAAGGCCCGAATCACGCACCCTTCTTAAGCTCAAGGAGAAAAAAGGGAGGCAGCTCGGAAGAAGAACGAAAGTAATATATCTGCGTTCCCACACGTAAAAATCGAGCAGGTCGTCAAGCGGCGAATCGAAGGAGATATCGAAAAAGAGCTTGATTTCTTCCTCGTGTGTCCGGAATCTCCGCAAGACAAAAAAAGAGAGCGCGTGAATCAGAAGAAAGGCAAGAACAAACAGCCAGAATTCCCTCCTGCTCGCCCTCCCGTTGAAATTGAAGGTATTCCTGACCGCGTCAAAAAGAGCGCCTTTCAAGGCATTGAGGATTCGCAGAGGACGGCGGTCGTGGGCGGGTTGCATCGGCTCGTGCTTCTTGAGCATGAATGATTTGGAAATTTACTCGGCGCTGTGGTTTGGCCTATGGGGCGGGCGAATCCCGATGCAAACTTTTACCCCAGTAAAACAGGTCCGGCCACGGGCGAAACGCAGGGTCGGAAGAGATTGCGGGATTATCCATTACTTCCACGTTTCGAGGCAGTGCGCGATAGGCGAGGCTGGAGCGGTCCAGAAGAATGTCTTCGCCGTGGTCGATGGAAAAAACGACATATCTCCCTCCGGGGAGAACAGCGAGAAAACTAAGAAATCCGCTGAACTCCTTATCCAGAGGAGGAAATTTTTTGAATCTTCTGAATTGTATCAGCGGTTTGTTTGGATCGTTTTTCGAGAACATGCCGTCAAAATTCTCGCGGAATCGGTGTTTGATAAAAAAGCCTGTGCGTTGACTCCATGTTTCTCCGCCGCCCGAATGATATGCGAAAGGTATTCCAGTGATGCGCTCGCTATTTTCGAGGAGAATCCCGGTACGGCTGTATTTTTCGATATCAGATACGCTGTTTTTTGTAGTGCATCGCCATTTTTTCTTGTTTTTATCTGCCAAATATCCAAAACAGACCGCTTTGTCGGTAACTGAAAAATAGTTGTCATCCGCCTTGAAATTTTTTGCGATAATCTCCGGAGCAGAAATGTTTTCCGTGTCGATTCGAAATAAGACAGCATTTTTGGATCGATTTCGAGGCTCAGTTTTTTTATCGTAGGGGATGAAAACATAGCGCGAGCCGGCGTCCCACTGTAGATTGCGAGAGTCGTAAAAAAACTCGCCGAGCGGAATATCGTAAAACCGTGCATTTTCGATCAACGTAATGGTTTCCTTCCCTTTTTGAATCAAATAAAGGTTTTTACGATCGACGGCGAGTAGTTTTTTATTGTCGGGAGAGGGGTAAAAATCCCAGCGATACAAGTGCGGACTTTCGAAAAGCGTCGGCGCATCCGAAGCAATGGACGCCGCGTATTTCAATTTGTTGTCAATGCGATAAAAAAAGGGCGCTTCCGCCACTTCGATGAAATTGCTTGGGTTAAAGTCGACTATCGGGTGCAGGTTTCTCTCCGCCGCCCCCATCCTGTCTTTTACGACCCAAAATACGGCAACCCCACCGAACAATATCAGCAATACAGTTCCAGCGACAATCCCGGCGGCTCTTATGATTTTTGTTGTGAATTGCATATTGCTTCTCTGCACATTTGCCGGGTTGCCGTCAGGGCATCGAATGGTTTGGAAAGCATTTGCTCACTCAGTGCGTTTTTTTTGAAAAAGAATCCCAGGTATCATTACGAGAATATTGGAACTTACGGATAAAAGTAATGGCGCCACCAAGCCCAAGCCGAGGCGCGATGTCATCGCAAAAGCCCCCATCTGCCTCAGTACGAAAGCGCCACTGCCACGGTAAGAATGGTCCGTATAGTTGAAGATGAGAAACCACGGAATTAAAAATGCAATCGGGACGACCAGACATAGGCTAAACAGGACGGCGCCCCGACTTTTAAGTTGCTTTGGCGCTTGGTAGAGAAAAAAGTAATGGAGCGTCACGATGGGGTAGGTGACGCACAACAGAGCCAAGGTAAGTCGCGTAACTTCAGGGAATTTCGAAAGTTCCGCCCATCTCTGGATGGGGACTAAAAAAGAAACACTCGACGAGACCGGGTCGACAAAATAATCCGCCAGAAAAGGAAAAGAAGCCAGGATGTCGTCCGGTGCGATCAAGGCAGCGACAAGCGACAGGGCAAAATACCAGCCGTAGGCGCGAAGATACGCCAAGTGTGACTTTTTGATATTTTCCCAGCGAAGGGCCTCTTGAACATCATCGAGCATGGCATGACCACCCCTGTTTATTTCATTTGCGATAAACTATACCGCGCGTGACAAAGAATGACAATATGCGTTATTACGGGTGCGCTGATACGGGTCGAACCTCCCCAACGGAGGCGTTTTGCGCGGTACGCCGAACTTCGCGTTTACCTTATTAGAAAAACAAAGGAGACAAGAATTGAAGCAAGCAATGAAAGTTCAATGCGACGAAAAATCCTTCGGATTCCATTCAGTTCGGCGTCTCCATTGAGAAATGACTTCGACGTGATCAGGTCGTTCAGATACGCAAGGAGGTAAGCGCCCAAATATCTGGAATAAAACAAAACAACCAAAAGGGGAATTTTCCGGGACGCCGAATCAAAATCATTTGTTTTTATTTGGAAGATCGACAAAAGAATTGGAATGGCGATGATCAACCATACGAATCGCGCCGGTTTTTTGTATCGTGCGCTTCTGACTTCCTGTGTGAGCGATGACTCCGGCGATGACGCTGACAGAATCCAATCCAGCGTGGTGATGAGAAAAAAAAGAGCCGACAGAATGAATAAAATTGAAAATGGCCAAGGGTAAAGCACGGACAATCTTCTGAAATTGAAATAAACGTGGAAACCGACCTCAAGCAAGGCGAACAGACAGAACGTGATCTCGACAAAACAGAATACGAAGCTGTGCCGCGCGGCTTTGAATTTCAGAAATTCCCGCCAATCCAGTTCGGCCCGGTTCTTCATATGCGCTTCATATTCAAATTCGCAGACGAGGGCTGAAAAGAGCAAAAAAAGCGGGAGGATAAGCATCTCTATCCCCTTATGCGCCAGCCGTCATGATGCAATGCCTTTACAAAGGCGGAGTTGATCGAGGTACGCGCTTTGTTCTGGAAATTGTCCTGACATAATCATTATTTCCATAAAATGAAAGGCAGGCTGCAAGAGATGACAAACAATAGAATTCCAGAATATCTGAGAATTTTGCGAATCGTCGTGATTTTTTGATCGCCGCCGAGGAAGGTTTTCGGCATGAGAAGCTCGCGCAACACGATGCTCAGATAGGCAACGACCTGCTCCCCGGAACGTAATGACGCACCGGCAAACGAAAAAGTTCCAGGCGAACGTATTATGCGTTCGGCGCCTCCCCGAAAGGTAAATTTGAAAACTATCGCGGCGACAAGAAGATGAAAAAAGAGGAGAGGGAATTTATCCAGATTTTTGCTGATACGCTGTTCGACGCGCAGGCGCATCGACGTCTCGCGCGATGTTTCCGAGAGAAAGGATTCCAGCAAGAGCATCAGAGACGCCACGAAGAAAAGTGGCAACGGCAGGAAGGGAATCTCCTTTCCGAGGTCAAAGGAACTGAACTCGACAGTCATCAGAAATGCGGAGAAAGCGAACGCGCAATAAAAAACGACGCTATGCTGTACCGACCTGAATTTGAAAAATTCACGGCAGTCGAGTTCGTCGCTGTTTTTCATGAGAACCTCGCGCTCCTGGTAGCAGGCGAAGATACAGACGAGTAAAACAAGCGACAGGGAAAACACCACGTGCTCCTTCGGCGGTTTTTTCGGCGATTGACTATTTCAGCGCATCGGTATTCTACAAAAGACAGAAAATGGCGGCAATCGGAAAACTCCCAACATCAAAAACGCCCAACAGAGGCGTGTTGCATCGGCGTGCCGGAAAGTCACTCCGCCGCCGTCGTCGCTCCGCTCATTGCCGACCGACGAGGCTTTCGATTTCGGCGACGGTCTTCGGCGCCGACGTATACACTTCGGCGCCGGTCTCGGTGACGAGAACGTCGTCCTCGATGCGGACGCCGGTTCCGTGGAAGACTTCCGGCGCGGCGCATCCGGGGCGGAAATAAAGCCCCGGCTCGACCGTCAGCGTCATCCCCGGCGCGAGTACGGCCGATTCGCGCGTTCTGGAGACGTATTCGCCCGCGTCGTGGACGTCGAGTCCGAGCCAATGCCCCGTTCGGTGCATGTAGTAGGGTTTGTACGCTTCGCTTTCGATCATGCCGTCGACCGTACCGTTCAAGACCTTCAGGTCGACGAGTCCCTGGACGAGCACGCGCAGCGCGGCGGCGTGGTACGCGTCGAAAGAGGCGTTTGGTGCGATCGCGGAAAACGCGGCGGCCTGCGCCGCGAAGACGATTTCATAAATATCGCGCTGCGCCGGGGAAAAGCGGCCTCCGACCGGGAAAGTCCGCGTGATGTCGGAGGCGTAGTTCTCGAATTCGCAACCCGCGTCGATCAGGACGAGCGTCCCTTCGGCGAGCGGCGCGCGATTTTCGTCGTAGTGAAGGACGCAGGCGTTGGCGCCGCCGGCGACGATCGGCGGGTACGCGTGGCCGCTGGCGCCCAAGCGGCGGAATTCGTAGTCGAGTTCGGCTTCGAGCGCGTACTCGGTCATCCCGACACGGCAGGCGCGCATCGCGCGCGCGTGTCCCGCCGACGCGATCGCCGCGGCCTTGCGCATCAGCGCGACTTCGGACGCGTCCTTGATTCGCCGCATGTCGTCGAGGTGGATGCAAAGGTCGGCGACGCGCGTCGGAGCGCGCGTCCCGGCGCGCGAGGACGCGCGCAGGCCGTCGATCAGCGCGAGGACACGGGTCTCCCACTCCCGGTAAGTCCCGAAGGGGAGCCAGAGAGTTTCGACCCCGGAAAACAGTTCGGGAAGACGCGCGTCGATTTCGGAAAAAGCGTAAGTCCCGTCGAAACCGAAAGACGCGCGCGCGGCGTCCGGGCCGTAACGAAACCCCTCCCAGGTCTCGCGCGCTTCGTCTTTTTCACGGCAGAAGAGCAGGCTGCGCGGCGCGGCGCCTCCGACGAGGACGACGAGCGCTTCGGGTTCCGGGAATCCGCTGAGGTAGTGGAAATAGCTATCGGGGCGGTAGGGGTAGTACGAATCGCGGTTGCGGAGGCGCTGTGGCGCGGTCGGGACGACGGCGATTCCGTCGCCGATCCGTTCAAGCAGCGCGCGGCGGCGGACGGAGTAAACGGAAGGTGCGGGATGCAAAGTGTCCGTGCTTGCGTTCATTTTGTTTCCATCGACAATTCCCGGTCGAGCACGGCGAGTTGTTCGGGGGTTCCGACGTTGAACCACCGGCCTTTATGGTGTTCGCCGGTCACGCGGCCTTGGGCGATCTCTTGGTCGAGCAGGGGGCGCAGCTTCATGAACGTGGATTTGGGAACCCCGGCGAAAAAAGCGGGGGTGAAAACGCCGATTCCCGCGTACGTGAACGCCTCGCCCTCCGTGTCGCCGACGCTCCGAAGGTTTCCGCCGTCGAGGCGGAAGTCGCCTTCGGGGTGGTAGGGCGGGTTATCGACGAGGACGAGATGCGCCGACCGTGCGGGGTCGGAATCGAGGCACCGGGCGACCCGACGCACCTGATCGAAGTCCCAGTCGCACCAGAGGTCGCCGTTCACGACGAGGAAGGCGCCGTCGCCAAGCAGCGGCAGTGCGTGCGCGATCCCTCCGGCGGTTTCGAGCGCGCCGGAGGTCTCCGGCGAGTAATGGATTTCGATGCCGAAACGCCGACCGTCGCCGAGCGCGGCTTCGATCCGGTCGCCCAGGTGCGCGAGGTTGATCACGATCTCGCGAAAGCCGACGGCGGCCAAGCGTTCGATCTGATGGACGATCAGCGGTTTCCCGGCGACACACAGGAGCGGCTTCGGCGTCGTGTCGGTCAACGGGCGCATGCGTTCGCCGCGTCCCGCAGCGAGGATCATCGCTCTCATCTCAGAAGCTCAAACGCGTTTCGGTCTTCACTTCCTCGATCTCGTTCAGGACGCGCGCGAGCGGGCGCAGCTCGGTGTAGCGCGTGCAGACGCGGCGCAGATAGTCCATCACGCGCGGCAGGTCTTTCAGGTAATCGTCCTTCGCGTCGCGGTGATACAGGCGGGCAAAAATTCCGAGAACCTTGAGTTGGCGCTGCGCGCCCATCCACTCGTAATCGCGGTAAAAGTCGTAAAAGTCGAGCGGTACCGGGAGTCCCGCGCCGCGCGCGGTTTCCCAGTAGCGGATGACATAGTCAAGTTCGGTCTCTTCGTCCCACGCGATGTAGGCGTCGCGGAAGAGTGAAACGAGGTCGTAGGTGATCGGTCCATAGACGGCGTCCTGAAAGTCGAGGATGCCCGGATTGCCGTGCGCGGTCCGCATGAGGTTGCGCGAGTGGTAGTCGCGGTGCACGAAAACCTTCGGTTGCGCGAGCGCGTTCTCGAGTATCTTTTCGAAGACGGCGCCAAGGTCGGCGGTCTGCCGATCGTTCAGTGCAACGCGCCGATGACGCGCGACGTACCACTTCGGGAAGAGGCCGATTTCGCGCCGCAAGAGGTTCCGGTCGTAATCCGGCAGGATTCCGGGACGGCTGGCGCGCTGGATCGCGACGAGCGCGTCGACGGCGTCTCCGTAGAGTTCCCGCGCCGTCGAGGCGTCGAGCGCTTTTAAGTAAGTCGTATCGCCGAAGTCGGAGAGGAGCAGGAAACCCTGCGCGAGGTCTTCGGCTTCGACGGCGGGCACATTGACGCCCGCGGCGCTAAACAGCGCGGCGACTTTCACGAAGGGACGGCAGTCCTCGTGCTCCGGCGGGGCGTCCATGACGATCCGCGTTCCGCCGTCGGGGAGCGTGATTCGAAAATAACGGCGAAAGCTCGCGTCGGACGACGCGCGCGTCAACCGGAAGTCGTGTTTTTCGCCGTCCGGCGAAAATTGGCGCTTGAGCCAGTCGTCCAACTGGGCGAGACGCGGCATCGCGCTTCCTCTTTAGTGTTAGAATTCATCATTTTATCATTCGACAGCTTCGTGAACCCTGAGTCTGAGCGCTTGTTTTTGTGTCTTACGCCCGGATGATTTTTTCCTTTCGGCCTTGTAGGCAACGATTTTTGACGCAAATCGCGGCGCGGAGCCTTCGCTTCGCGCGCGTGTCGTGCGTGCTCTGTCTGTTCGTCGGCGGATTGAATCAGGCGGCGCTTGCGCAGGCCCCGACGCCCCTGCGCGTCGATCCTGCCTTGCTGGGGTTGCCGCCCGCGCGTAAACCGGAGCCGCCCGTGCGCGACGCGGCGCCTTCCGCGGGCGCCCCGCCGACCGAAGAGTCGCGGGAAGGAATCTCCGGCGAAAGGCCCGACGAAACCCGCGAGCGCGGCGCCATGGAACGCGAGACGACGCCTCCCGACGCGCGCGGCGCGGCGGACGCCCCGACGGCGCCCGTAGCGGAAACGCCGCAAATGCGGGGCGAAGGGGACTCGAAAAAAGAAGCCGCCGAAGACGAAGCGCGAAAAACGACCGAGGCGGTGAGCGAAGAGAAAAGCACGCTTCCGGCCCAACCCGAAGAATCGGGAGCGTCTGAAGTGTCCGGCGTGTCCGGCGCATCCGGCGTGTCCGACGCGTCCAACGCATCCGGCGTGCCCGGGACGCTCGCCGCGCCGGTGGCAACGCCCGACCCCGCGAGCGCCCCGCCGATTGAATTTGAACCCGGCGCCGAACTCGGCTCAGAATCCGACTTCGCCCCCGCGACGCCGCGTGCGCCGCGCGGCGATGCGCCGGACAATACGCCCGAACCCCGCTTGGGTGGCGTAAAAACGCGGGACGTGGATACCGGGGAAAACGCGCGAGACGTGAGCGAAGCGCGCGCGGCTTCGGCGGAAAAACCTCCCGCGCCTTCGGCGGAAAAACCTCGCGCGCCGTGGGCGACGCCGACTCCCAGCGAGGTCGAAAGCGTGCGCCGTCTCGGTCTTTTGCGCGTCGACCCTCGTCTGCTTGGGCTTCCCGGAGTCTATGCGCCGTCTGAAACCGGAACGGCGGCGGACGCCGACGCGCCGAACGCTTCTAACGCTCCGACCTTCTCCGGCGAGAGCTTCGAAAAGAGCGTTTATGCCGAAGAGTCGACCGACGATCTGCCGCCGCTCGAACTCAAGCTGTCAAGGACGCTCGGCGGGGTGCCCGAAGGCGATTCCGGCGACGATCGCCCGATCTTCCTGATCGCCGACCGCGTCGTCGGCGACGGAGAGAGCGAAATGAACGCTTACGGCGCTGCCGAGCTACGCAAGCCCGACGTCGTCATCAAGGCGGACCGCCTGACGTACTGGCCGGTCGAGGACGAAATCGAGGGGGAAGGCAACGCGAGACTCGAACACGGGCTGGACCTCGTTTCCGGACCGAAGATGCGGATGCGGCTCGAAGACAAGGTCGGTTTTTTTGAAAACCCCACCTTCCTCGTCAAGCGGCAGCCGAAAAATCTCAATACCTTCTGGATGCGGTCCCCTGGCGATCTCGGTGCGCCCGATGACCCCGACGAGGCCGCTTCGGGCTTCGCGCCGCCGCTGATGATCGACTACAAGCGCAGGAATTCGAGCGCGATCGGGCGGACCTACTCCGACGCGCACGGCGACGCCGAGCGGCTTGACCTCGAAGGCGAAAATCACTACAACATGACGAACGCGCGTTTCACGACCTGTTCCCCGGACAACTACGACTGGTATCTCAAGGCAGACGAACTCAAGCTCGACTTCGACAAGGAGGAAGGGCGGGGACGCGGCGCGGCGCTTTATTTCAAGGATATTCCCCTGTTTTATACGCCGATCCTTCCCTTTTCGCTGAGCAACGCGCGCAAGTCGGGCTTCCTCGCGCCGTCGTTCGGCGCGACGAGCAACGTCGGCGCGATGATTCGGACGCCGTATTACTGGAATATCGCGCCGAACCTCGACGCGCTCGTTACGCCGCAACTCCTTTTGAGGCGCGGGCTGCTCCTGGATTCGGAAATCCGCTACCTCGACAGGAGGAGCGACGGAAACTACGCACGCGGACTCGCACGCCTCAACGTTCTTCCGTCCGACAAGTTACGCGACGGAGAGAATCGCTACGGAATCTCCCTGATGCATACGCAGAACACGCCGAGCGGATTCTACGGGCAGATCAATTACAACAAGGTTTCGGACGACAGGTTTTTCACCGACCTGTCGAGCAACGTTTCGATGACCTCGCAAGGCCAACTCCTGCAACAGGGGATTCTCAGCTATTACGGCGGCGGGTGGTGGAACGCGACGGCCAATTTCCAGGCCTACCAGACCCTGCAACCCGACCCGAAGAACCCGATCGTCGAACAGTACCGCATGCTTCCGCAGCTCACGTTCAACGCGCGCCAGCCCGACCTCTACGGGACCGACAGCAATCTGATGGTTCAATATACGTCGTTTTCGAGGCCGAAGCAGGTGATCAACGGCTTCCTCGTCGACCCGCCGGTCGGTCAGCGCGTCGTCCTCTACCCGCAGGTCTCCTTGCCCTTTATCCGGCCGGGGTGGTACGTCACGCCGAAAGTCGGCATGAACATACGGCGCTATTCGCTTTCGGGCGGCCCCCAAGGGCAGGAGCACGAGATCAACGTCAACCTTCCGGTGCTCAGCGTCGATTCGGGAATGACCTTCGAGCGCAAGAGCAACTGGTTCGGACGCGATTACACGCAGACCCTCGAACCGCGCCTCTACTATCTGAATATCCCGTACAAGAATCAGAGCCAGATTCCCGTGTTCGATACCGGTCTGGCCGACTTCAACTTCGCGCAGATCTTTTCCGAAAACCAGTTTTCGAGCTGGGATCGGGTCAGCAACGCCAACCAATTGACCGCCGGACTTTCGAGCCGCCTGCTCGACCCGCGCAGCGGCACGGAAATCATGCGCATGATGCTGGGGCAGCGCTTCTACTTCACGAAGGGCAAGGTCGGCCTCGTCGAAGACCCGACGCAAACGCAGGAAGACAGAAAGTGGGACCGGTCGGACTTCCTCGCGTCGTTCAACGGGCAGATCTACCCGCATCTTTACGCCGATTTTTCGATGCAATACAATTTTTCGGAGCGCGAGGTGAAGCGCCAGTCGATCGGGATGCGCTACGTGCCCGAACCCGGAAAGGTGTTCAACGCGGCCTACCGCTACAACCGCGACGAAGCGTCACCGATCAACCAGGTCGACTTTTCGGCGCAGTGGCCGATCAGCGGGCGTCTCTACGCGGTCGGGCGGCTCAATTACTCGTTCAAGGACGCCGGAACGACGCTTTCGACGGCTTCGCAGGCGGGGCGCGTCGTCCAGGCGGTCACCGGCGTCGAATACAAGGGCGGCTGCTGGGTTCTGCGCGGGGTCATGCAAAGGCTCGCGCTGACGCAGGATTCGACGTCGGCGGCGTTCTTCGTGCAACTCGAACTCAACGACTTCGCAAGCATCGGCTCGAATCCGATCCAGATTCTCAGGCGCAATATCCAGGGGTATAGTCTGGTCAACGAACCGTATCAGGACTCTTCGTATCTAGGGCAATGACAGGTTGAATTCATCATGAAATCTCTCCGTTTCCTCCTCCTTTTTTTCGTTTTCGCCCTGCCGGCGCCCTCGTTCGGCGAGCCGGTTCCCGCCGATCGCATCGTCGCGGTCGTCAATGACGAAGTGATTACGCATCTGGAATTGCTTTCGCGGCTCGATATGGCGTTGAAGCGCCTGGAAAAACAGGGGATGGAATTGCCGCCGCGCGACGTTCTCGAAAGGCAGATGCTCGAACGCCTGATCATGGACAAGGTGCAGTTGCAGCGCGCGCGCGAGGTCGGGATCAGCATCGACGACATGCAGCTCGAAATGGCGCTCCAGAGGATCGCCGCGGGGAGCAATATGCCGCTTTCGCAGTTCAGCGAGATATTGCAGAAAGACGGGATTTCATTCGCGAGCTTCCGCGAAGACATCCGAAACGAAATGACCATCTCGCGGCTCCGCGAACGCGAGGTCGAGAACAAAATCGTCATATCGGAAGGTGAAATCGACAACTACCTCGCGGGAGACGCCGCGTCGTCCGAAGAAGAATACGAAATCGCGCACATTCTCCTGCGCTCGCCCGAGTCGGCGAGTCCCGAACAGATCCTGGCGCTTCAGAAAAAGGGCGAGGAGATCCTCGAACGCCTCGGTCAGGGCGAGGACTTCGCCAAGATGGCGGCGGCGTATTCCGACGCGCCCGACGGACTCCAGGGCGGCTACATGGAGAAACGCCCGCTCAACCGCCTTCCGAACCTCTTCGCCGACGCGGTCGCCCGCATGGGCAACGGAGAAATCTCGCGCCTCCTTCGCAGCCCGAACGGTTTTCACATCGTGAAGCTGATTTCGAAGACGGGGGGAAGGAATCTCCTCCCGGCGGTACAGCAGACGCGCGTTCGCCACATCCTGATCCGCGTCAACGAACTCGTTTCCGAATCGGAGGCGAAGCACCGGCTCGACGGCCTCTACGAACGGATTCGCTACGGCGGGAACTTCGCCGAACTCGCGCGTCTCTACTCGCAGGACGGGACCGCGACGAAGGGCGGCGACCTGGGCTGGGTGTATCCCGGAGACACCGTCCCGGAATTCGAACAGGCGATGGACGCGCTGAAACCCGGCGAACTCAGCGCGCCGGTACAGACGCCTTTCGGCTTTCACCTGATCGAAGTTCTGGAGCGCCGCGTCCAGGATGTTTCGACCGAACGCCAGCGTGCCGCCGCGCGTCAGGCGCTGCGCGAAAGAAAGCTCGACGAAGCCTACCAGGACTGGCTGCGCCAAGAGCGCGACAGCGCCTACATCGAAATCCGTCTGAACGAAGGCGAAGCGGCGGAAGCGACATGAGCGACACGTTCCTCGTCGCCGTCACTTCGGGCGAGCCGTCGGGCGTCGGACCCGAATTGTGTCTGCGCCTCGCCGAACGGCGTTTCGACGGCGCGCGCGTCGTCGTTCTCGGCGACCGCCGTATGCTGGAAGAGCGCGCCGCGCGCCTCGGTGCGTCGGTCACGCTGCGCGAAGATGCTTTTCCAGGGAAAAGCGCGCCGGCCACGCTCGACATCCTCGACGTGCCGCTCCTTCGTCCCTCGCTGCCGGGGCGTCCCGACCCGGTGAATTCACCCTGCGTATTGAAGCTGCTCGACCGCGCACTCGCGGGGTGTGTGTCGGGCGAATTCGCCGCGATGGTCACAGCGCCCGTGCACAAAGGCGCGATCAACGACGCCGGGATTCCATTCACAGGGCATACCAAATACCTCGCCGAAAAAACCCGGACGCCGCGCGTCGTCATGATGCTCGCGGGCGGCGGCCTCAAGGTCGCGCTCGCGACGACGCACCTGGCGCTGAAAGACGTCCCCGCGTCGATCACGCCGGATTCGCTCGAAGAATCCTTGCGCATCCTGCACGCCGAAATGAAAAGAAAATACGGGGTCGCGTCGCCGCGCATTCTCGTCTCCGGGCTGAACCCGCACGCCGGCGAGGGCGGCTACCTCGGCAGGGAAGAGATCGACGTCATTATCCCGGTTCTCGAACGTCTGCGCGGTGAGGGGATGCTTCTTCAAGGCCCTTTCCCGGCGGACACGCTCTTTACGCCGCCAATCCTCTCCCGCGGCGATTGCGTTTTGGCGATGTACCACGACCAGGGGCTCGCGGTGCTCAAATACGCGAGTTTCGGCAAGGGAATCAACGTCACGCTGGGCTTACCCGTCATTCGGACTTCGGTCGACCACGGAACGGCGCTTGACCTCGCCGGAACGGGGAAGGCCGACGCGGCGAGCCTTTTCGCCGCGGTCGAGCAGGCGGTCGAGATGGCGCGCCGCGCGGATTCCTTTTCCAGATCGTCCCACCCTTTGTCGACTTCGCCTTGCCGTACGCAAGACCTGTGAAGCGGCTCGGCATCAAGGCATGAACGAAGCGGAAAAGAAATCAAAGTGAAAAAGTGAAGCGGTCCGTCACCCGAAAACGCTTCGGGCAGCACTTTCTGACCGACGCCGGCGTCATCAACGCCCTCGTGGAGGCCATCGCACCGAGGAAAAGCGAGCGCATCGTCGAAATCGGGCCAGGCGCCGGCGCGCTGACGCGCCCGCTGATTTCGCGCGTCGACTGCCTGCGCGTCGTCGAAATCGACCGCGACATCGTCGCGCGCCTGAAACGCGAATTCCCGCCCGAAAAACTCCTGATCGCCGAAGGCGACGCGCTCCGCTTCGACTTCGGAACGTTTGCCGATGGCGCGAAAATGCGCCTCGTCGGAAACCTCCCGTACAATATTTCGACGCCGCTTCTCTTCCATCTGGAAAAATACGCCGACCGCGTGATCGACATGCACTTCATGTTGCAAAAGGAAGTCGTCGACCGGCTCGCGGCGACACCGCGCACCGCCGATTACGGACGGCTGTCGGTGATGCTCCAGTATCGTTATGTCATCGACCGTCTCTTCGACGTGCCGCCCGAATCGTTCGACCCGCCGCCGAAGGTCGATTCGTCGGTCGTCAGGATGATCCCGCGCCGGCCCGAAGACCTGAAAGCGAGGGACGAGCTACGTTTTTCCCGCCTCGTCCGGGCGGCTTTTTCGCAGCGGCGCAAGATGCTGCGAAATACGCTCAAGGACGAGGTTGGCGACGCCGATCTGGCGCGGGTCGGGATCAGCCCGTCGGCGCGAGCCGAGGAGTTGTCCGTCGACGACTACGTGAGGCTGGCGAATCAGGGATCAGGAATCAGGGATCAGGTATCAGGGATCAGGAATCAGGAATCAGATCAGTGACCGGCGGCTTCGCCGCCGCAGTGACGAAACCCCATCAGGTATAGGTTGGGGTGAGCGAAGCGATGCCCAACGTTCCGCAGGCGCTGGAATGGTTTTCGTAGGGGCACGGCGTGCCGTGCCCTATCGGCGGTATAGGTTGGGGTGAGCGTAGCGATGCCCAATCAGGTATCAGGAATCAGGGATCAGGAATCAGATCAGTAACCGGCGGCGTTGCCGCCGCAGTGACGAAACCCCATCAGGTATAGGTTGGGCTGAACGAAGTGAAGCCCAACGTTCCGCAGGCGCTGGAATGGCGCTGAGGAATTACATATGATTATTTTGGTTCACACGAAGACACGAAGACACGAAGTCCCTACTGAATCCCTTCGTGCCTTCGTGTCTTCGTGTGGAATCTGATGGGAGCAAGCCATGCGACATCTGAATACTGACAACTGCTTACAAAGCAAGCGCCAGCGAGCGCTCAGTCTTCTGTCTTCTGTCTTCTGTCCTCAGTCCTCTGAACGCTGAAAAGCCTTCGCCCGCAGTTCCGCGTTCGCGCGAAGGTCGTAGTAGAAGAGCGGGATATCGTTTTCGTGGAGGACGCCCAGCGGGAAGTAGGCACGACTCCCCCTGTCCGAACTGAAGCGTTCACGGGCCACAAGCGTGACGATCACCCCGCGCGCGGGGTCGATCCGCGCGCTGGCGATCGACCCTAGGTCGGTGAGTTCGCCGGTTTCCTCGTTTACGGCCACGCTGCCCTTGCTCCGACTCGCGGGGGCTTCGTCGTCGTTCGTTTGCCAGGAAACCGGGTTGATCAATACCGAGTTTTCATTCGCCAGCGGATTTCCCGGCGCGTCGACGATCGGCGACTGCGTGTTGTACGAGACGATGACCCCGGTATCGTCGGGCGCCCGGGCGGGTTTGAGCCACGAATACGCGCTGTAGATGTCACGCGTGACGGGGATGCCGATGAGATACGCGGCGACCATCCGCCTGTAAATTTCCGGGTGTTCCTTCATGTAATCGACAAGAAGGAGGAGGCTCATCGCCGAACCCTGCGAATGGCTGGCAAGGATGAACGGACGGCCACGATTGAAGTGCTTCATGTAATGGGCGAACGCCGCCTTGATATCCACATAGGGTACCCCGGCAAAATACGCCGATGCCGTGGTGGTCGAATGCTGGCTCAAGGCGAAAGCGGCGTCGAGTTGCCGATAGAACGGCGCGTAGATATTCCCGGCGGTCTTGAATGCCGACGCGCGCGTATCGAGGTAATATTTTGCCCAGTGCCGCATTTCGCTGTTGTCGATATCCGCTATTGGGTATTCGCCCGGCTTGGCGCGCCAACTCGTCGGGTAGATGAAAAAAACGTCGACGGGTTTTTCCGGGCTTTGCTCGACCGCCAGCCAGTTATGCGGATTTGCATAATTCGATGCCACGATGCGGTCGCCGCCCTTCGGGTACCCGATCTCGACAGGCTCCGTGCTCATCTTTCGCCACAGGACGAAAAATACGGCGGAAGCGCCGACGGAAATCAGAAGACAGAGGACAGAAGACAGAAGACTGAGCGCTCGCCGGCGCTCGCTTCGTGATCTGTGTTCAGTATTCAGATGTCGCATCAGAGGACAGAAGACAGAAGATAGAGGACTGAGCGCTCGCTGGCGCTCGCTTCGTGATCTGTGTTCAGTATTCAGATGTCGCGTGACTACCTCCCTCGGATTACAGACAACTGACTACTCAAGGCCGAAGGCCGTTCTGTCTTCTGTCCTCTGTCTTCAGTCTTCTGTCTGCCGAACGACGCGCACGAAGGTCGTTCGTTTCGACAATTCCTTCAGGCGGAGCGCGCCGACGTAGGTGCATGCCGACCGCACGCCGCCCAGGATTTCGCGCACGGCACCGGCGACGGGGCCGCGACAGTCGAGCAGTACCGCCCTGCCTTCGGAGGCGCGGTACGGCGCGATCCCGCCGGAATACTTTGTCATTGCCTCGCGCGAACTCATTCCGTAGAAGGACATCTTGCGCGCGCCGTCGACTTCGACGATTTCGCCCGCGCATTCGTCGTGTCCGGCGAGCATCCCGCCGAGCATGACGAAATCGGCGCCAGCGCCGAAGGCTTTCGCCAGGTCGCCGGGGGAGACGCAACCGCCGTCGGCGCAGATCAGTCCGCGCAGGCCGTGCGCCGCGTCGGCGCATTCGATGATCGCGGAAAGCTGCGGGTAGCCGACGCCGGTAACCTTGCGCGTCGTGCAGACCGAACCGGGGCCGATGCCGACCTTGACGATATCGACGCCGTCGAGGATCAATTCTTCCGTCATCTCGCCCGTGACGACGTTCCCTGCCATCAAGGTGATTTTCGGGAACGCGGAACGCAGTTTGTGGATGAAGCGGATGAAGGCCCTCGTGTAGCCGTTGGCGACGTCGACGCAGACGCAGTGGATCGAGTCGCCTGCCGCATCCATGACACGGACGAATTTTTCGTAGTCTGCCGGCATGATTCCCATCGAATAGAAAACCGGCGGCGACTCGGCGCGCCCCTTGAAGAAAGAGAAAAGCGCTTCTTCGGCGTAGTGCTTGTGCAGCGCGACGGACAGCGACTCTTTGGCGAGCGCGTCGGCCATCTCGAAGGTGCCGACGGTATCCATATTGGAAGCGATGATCGGGATGCCGTGGTAATGTCGCCCCGAATGCAGGAAGACGAAGTCTCGCGTGATGTCGACTTCGGAGCGCGAATCGAGCGTCGAGCGCTTGGGGCGAATGAGAACGTCGGCAAAGTCGAGTTTGATATCGTGTTCGATGTGCATCTTGTCAATCCGTCCCGGAAATCGTGTCGCGCCGACGCAACGCGACGTGGCTTCTGATCGACGCGCGTATCTGCGGACAATGTTCGTGGGCGCTCCCCAGCGCGATCAGCCAGTTGTGGATGATCCCCGTCGTGAACGACAGCGTATCGTAAGCCATCGCTTCGGGGTCGAGCGTGGGGCGCAGGAAGCCTCGGTCCGCGGCGCGCGCGTAGATGACTTTCAACTCCGACAAAAAATCGTGACGCGGGCGGACGATTTCGTAGAGAACCGAGGCGAATTCATTCACGTATTCGCAGCGCCACATCATGATCTCGAAAGTCTGCCTGAGCAATGGGTTGTTCTCCATCGCGTCGATGAATCCGTACAGGAATTTTTCGATCGTGTCGAGCGGATCCGGCGCCTCGTCCGAGGTCAAGCCGGCGTCGATCGGACTCAAATAGGTCTGGATCTGGTCGCGCAGGGCGTTGAAGAGCATGGCCTTGTTGTCGAAGTGCCAGTAGATCGCGCCGCGTGTGACGCCGGCCATTTGCGCGACTTTTTCGAGCGAGGTGCGACTGACGCCGAATTTGTGAAAAGCGCGGCGCGCGGCGTCGATGATTTCGACGCGCGTTTGCTCCGTTTCCGCCTTTGTTTTTCTCACCATTTTTCCGGAACGCTGTTTTCGATGGGTTCTCGACGAATTCGCCGATACTCGCGGACGCTGACCTGCGCGTGACAACACGCCTGCAACGTGTAGCGTATAACAATTTCCCATTCTCGCAAACTCTACGTTCCGTTACAAATTATTTCTGTGTGCGTGGAATACATTCACTTTCGTATGTATAATTCCCAACTTTCGTTTTCCCGAAAACCGGAGTTCTTATGTTGCTTCCTCCTCTGCGCTCGTTTTTCCGCCTGTTTTCCGGCGTTCTTCTCGTTTCGGTGCTGACCGCGTGCTCCGAGAAAGAGGCGGCGCCCGCTGCGCCGCCCGTGCCCGTGACGGTGCTGGAAGCCAAGCCGCTCGACGTGCCCGCCGTCGCCGAAGTGATGGGCAGGCTCGACGGCGCGAAAGAAACCGAAGTCCGCCCCCGTGTCGGCGGAATCCTCGTGAAGCGCCTCTACGAAGAAGGCGCCCTCGTCAAGGCCGGGCAGCCGCTTTTCCAGATCGACAAGGCGCCTTACCTGAACGCGCTCGCCGAAGCGCGTGCGCGCGCGGAACAAACGGCGCGCGAGGAAGCGAGGCTGAAGGGTCTCCTCGAACACAAGGCCGTCAGCCGCAAGGAATACGACGACGCCGCGTCGGCGAACGCGATGGCGAAAGCCGTGTTCGACCAAGCGAAGCTGAACCTTTCGTGGACGACGGTCACGGCGCCCGTCGACGGCGTTTCGGGGCGTTCGCCGCGTTCCGAAGGCAACCTCATCAGCGTCAGCGACGCCTTGCCGCTGACGACGATCTCGCAGTCGAATAGAGTGTGGGCGCGTTTCGGGCTGTCCGAGTCCGACATCGCCGCGCTCCCCGGCGGACACCTCAGGGAAGGCGACGTGAAGCGCGTCGAACTCGTTCTGCCGGGTGACCGCGTCTATTCCAAGCCCGGAAAGCTCAATTTCTTCGCCTCGACGATCGACACGAATCTGGGGACGCGCCAACTGCGCGCCGAGTTCGACAATACCGAGGGCGAATTATTCCCTGGGCAGTTCGTCCGCGTGCGATTGACGACGCAGGACCGCCCCGGCGTTTTCCTCGTGCCGCAGTCGGCGGTCGTACAGACCGAGCTTGCGCGTCTCGTGATGCTCGTCGACGCCGAGAACAAGGTCGTTTCCCGACCCGTCAAGACCGCCGAATGGCAGGGTAGAAACTGGGTCGTCGTCGGCGGGCTGAAAACCGGCGACAGGGTGATCCTCGATAATCTGATGAAGTTGCAACTGGGCGCGGTCGTCGCGCCGAAGGAGATGCAAGCGTCCGGCGAAAAATCGCCCGAGACGGCGTCCGCGCCGCCGTCCGAAGAATCGAAACCCAGGGACGTACCCGGCGCCGCCACGGAAAAACCGGCGGCCAAGCCGTAATCCGGGAAGCGACCTTCACCCGTTCGCATCCCGCTTTGGAATGATCCGATGAGAGAACGCTTCCATCTTTCGCCCGCGACCCGTCGCGGGCGGGTTCGCCTGCGCTTTCCGGGATAATCCGCGTCAGAAAAAAGGAATTTCATGTCACGCTTTTTCATCAACCGGCCGATTTTCGCCTCCGTCATCTCGATCGTCATGGTCGTCGCCGGGATCGTCGCGGCGCTCACGCTGCCGGTCTCGCAGTACCCCGAAATCGCGCCGCCGACCGTCGTCATCTCGGCGACCTACCCCGGCGCTTCCGCCGAAACGCTGACGCGTACCGTCGCCGCGCCGATCGAGGAGCAGCTCTCCGGGATCGACGGCCTGATGTACTTCAATTCCAGTTCGTCGTCGAACGGCTCCCTGACGATCACCGTTTCGTTTGAAGTGGGCACCGACCCGGATATCGCGACGGTTTACGTGAACAACCGCGTGAAGATCGCCGAGCCGCGCCTGCCCGATGTCGTGCGCCAGTACGGCGTGACCGTCATGAAGCGTTCGCCGAACATCCTCTTCGTCGCCGACCTCACGTCGCCGAATAAAACGCATTCGAGGCTCTACCTGTCGAATTACGCGCTGATCAACATCATCGACGATGTCAGAAGGGTTCCCGGCGTCGGCGACGCGCAGATCTTCGGCGCGCAGGATTACTCGATGCGCGTCTGGCTCATGCCCGACCGGATGGCGCAGCTCGGCGTGACGACGACCGACATCGTCAACGCGGTCGCCTCGCAGAACCGTCAGAACGCGGCGGGGAAGATCGGGCAGGAACCCGCGCCCGACGGGCAGCAACTCGTCTACACGATCGTCGCCAAGGGGCGGCTCCTGACGCCCGAAGAATTCGGAAACATCGTCGTCCGCGCCGACGGCGGTCGCGGCGTCCTCTTCCTGAAGGACGTTGCGCGGCTCGAACTCGGCGCGCAGAACTACGATTCGAAGTCCAACAAGGGCGGTCAGGAACAGATCGGCATCGGCGTTTTCCTCCAGGCGGGCGCGAACGCGCTCGATACCGCGAGGCTCGTCAAGGAGCGCCTCGACGAATTGAAGCAGAGCTTTCCCGACGACCTCGAATACAGCGTCCCCTACGATACGACCAAGTTCATCCAGGCGTCGATCGAGGAAGTGCTGCACACGCTCGTCGAGGCGATCTTCCTCGTCGCGATCGTCGTCTTCGTCTTTCTCCAGAACTGGCGCGCGACGCTGATCCCGCTGATCGCCGTCCCCGTCTCGCTGATCGGCACCTTCGCCGGCCTCTGGATCTGCGGCTTTTCGATCAACACGCTGACGCTCTTTGCGATGGTGCTCGCGATCGGGATCGTCGTCGACGACGCGATCGTCGTCCTTGAGAACGTCGAGCGCCTGATGACGAGCGAAAAGCTCGGCGCGAAGGCCGCGTCGATCGCGGCGATGCGCGAAGTCGCCGGCGCGCTCGTCGCGATCGTCCTCGTCCTCTGCGCCGTCTTCGTCCCGGTGGCCTTCCTCGGCGGCATCGCGGGCGAACTCTACAAGCAGTTCGCCGTCACCGTGTCGATTTCGGTCACGCTTTCGGGCGTCATCGCGCTGACGCTGACGCCCGCGCTGTGCGCGATCCTGCTCAGGCACGAGCACAAGGATGTCCCCTTCTTCCGTCCGTTCAACCGGGCGTTTTACGCGATCACGAACTACTACGCGAGCATCGTCGAAATGACCCTGCGCCACCGCGTCGCCGGAATGCTGATCTGCGCCGCCGTCTTTATCGGGAGCTTTTTCATGTTCCGCGCCGTTCCGGGCGGATTCGTCCCGCTCGAAGACCAGGGCTTCCTGCTCAGCGCGCTGATCCTGCCCGACGGCGCGAGTCTCCAGCGTACCGACGTTTCGGCGAATAAATTCCAGCAGATGGTTCGAAGCGACCCCGGCTCCGCCGAGATCTTCGCCATCGCGGGCAACGACATCGTCAGCGGCAGCATGCGGACGAACGCGGGGACGGTCTTCATTCCGCTGAAAGATTGGGATGAACGCAAAGACGATGCGGAAACGCTGCGCGCAAAGTTTTCGCGCATGGGAATGACGCTCACCGACGGCTTGGCGCTCGTATTCAACCCGCCGCCGATCCAGGGGCTCGGAACTTCGGGCGGCTTCGAAGCCTATATCCAGGCGCGCGGCGACAGCGACCCGATCAAGCTTTCGACCGTGACGCAGCAGCTTCTGGGCGAATTGAGAAAACAGCCCGAACTCAGCAGCGTCAGCACCTTCTATCGCCCGTCGTCGCCGCAGATTTACGTCGAAGTCGACGAGTCGAAAGCGATGTCCTTCGGGATACAGCCCGCCGACGTCTATACGACCTTGCAGGGGACGATGGGCGCGCTCTACGTCAATGACTTCAATATCAGCGGGCACACCTACCGCGTCCAACTCCAGGCGGAAAGCCTTTACCGCCTGAAGCCCGACGACCTCGGCAAGGTTTACGTGCGCGCCGCCGACGGCGCGATGATCCCGGTCTCGGCGCTCGTCAAGGTCAAGGAGGTCTTCGGCGCGGAACAGCTCGAACGTTTCAACGGATTCCTCGCGGCGAAGATCATGGGTGACGCGCAACCCGGCGTTTCCCTCGGCGACTCGATCAAAACCGTCGAGACCGTCGCGCGCGACACGCTCCCCGAAGGCTACGAACTCGCGTGGGTCGCGCAAGCCTTCCAGGCCAAGCGTTCGGGAACCGCGTCGGCGCTCGCCTTCGGCTTCGGGATCCTGATGGTCTTCCTGATCCTCGCGGCGCAGTACGAACGCTGGTCGTTGCCGATCGCGGTCATCCTCGCCGTGCCCTTCGGCCTCTTCGGCGCGTTCGGCTTCGTCATGCTGCGCGGGATGCCCAACGACATCTACTTCCAGATCGGGCTGATCGTCCTGATCGGTCTCGCCGCGAAGAACGCGATCCTGATCGTCGAATTCGCCGCGCAGAAGCACAGCGAAGGGATGAGTCTGATGGAGGCGGCGATCACGAGCGCGCGCCTGCGCTTCCGCCCGATCATCATGACTTCCCTGGCCTTCATCCTCGGCGTTTTCCCGCTGGTCCGGGCGAGCGGCGCGGGCGCGGCGGGACGCCAGTCGATGGGGACGGGTGTTTTCGGCGGGATGGTGACGGCGACGTTCATTGCGACGCTGTTCATCCCGATGTTTTTTACCCTGCTGTCGAGTAAAGAGCCTCAGAAACTGGACGACGACGCGAACGAGGAGGGTGCAAATGAAACGCATTGATTTTCCGCGCGGCGGTCCTTGCCGTCCGGCGCTCTTCTCTCTGCTCGCTTTTCTGACGGCTTGCGCCGTCGGGCCGGACTACGAGCGCCCCGCCGTCGATCTGCCGGCGACCTTTACCGCCGCCCCCGGCAAGGCGCCTTCGTGGTCGGCGTCCGAGACGCTTGTTCTCAAGGAATGGTGGCGCCTCTTCGGCGACGACGACCTGAACGAACTCGTCGCGAAGGCGCGTTTACATAATTTCGACCTGCGCGCCGCGATCGCGCGCGTCGACGAAGCCGAAGCGCTCGCGCGCGAGGCCGGCGCGGCGTACTTCCCAAGGATCGACCTCGGCGCTTCGAGTTCGCGGAGCCAGGTCAGCCGGATCGGCGCGATCCCGGTTCCCGCGCCGGCATCACGCATGCGCGACTCCCGTCAGGCGGCGCTCGGCGTCTCGTACGAAATCGACCTCTGGGGAAGAATCCGCCGCATGAACGAAGCGGCGACGGCAGATTTTCTCGCGACCGCGTACGCGAAGGACACGATCGAACTCTCGGTCTCGGCTTACGTCGTTTCCGCCTACGTCGCGCTGCGCGCCGCCGACGCGAACCTTTCGTTTACGCAAAGCACCCTGGAAAGCCGGAAACAGGTTCTCGAAATCGTCCGAAGCCGCGTCGACGCGGGGAGCGCGTCGACGCTCGAACTCTACCAGGCCGAAGGCGTTCTCGAAGCCGCGCGCGCCCAACTCGCGGGATTGCGCCACCAGCGCGCGCTCGCCGAGAGTCAGTTGGCGCTTCTGACGGGAGAAGCCGGCCTCGCGATCAAACCCGACGACCTCTTGCGTCTGCCGATTCCCCCGGTTCCTCCGCCGGGTCTGCCGTCCGAACTGATCGAATCGCGTCCCGACATCCGTCTGGCCGAAGAATCGCTGATCGCGGCGAACGCGCGGATCGGCGTCGCCAAGGCGGCGCTTTTCCCGAGCGTGTCGCTGACCGGCGCCATGGGGAGCGAGAGTACCGCGCTCGTCAAGCTGTTTTCCGCGCCGGCGGAAGTCTGGTCGATCTCGGCGGCGCTCGCGATGCCGATCTTCGACGCGGGGCGCAATTTCGCGCGAATCGACCAAGCGACGGCGCGCCAAAGGCAGGAACTCGCCAATTATCTGAAAAGCGTCCAGACCGCGTTCAAGGAAGTCAACGACGCGCTCGTCGGATTGCGGGAAAACAGCGAGGGCGACAGGGCGCAGGCAGCGCGCGCCGTGGCGGCGACAAAGACGCTCGAACTCGCGCAGCGCCGCTACGAGGCGGGGTATTCGCCCTTCCTCGAAGTGCTCGACGCGCAGCGCGGCGCGAACGACGCGCGTCTGGCTTTCATCGACCTTCGGCAGGCGCGCCTCAACTCGGTCGTCGACCTGTTCAAGGCGATCGGCGGCGGCTGGAGCGACCCCTTCGAAAAAGCTTCCGACGTGACGCCGGGAGTGGATGGAGCGGACGCCGAGGGCGAAAAATAACGCGGACGGACTGGTTTGGCGTTGTTTTTACTTGGTTTGAAGGTGGGCTTCGCTCACCTTCAAACCCTGATCAACCCGGCAAAAAGTAGGGTTTTATTCCATTTCCAGTTCATCCCTTCCTTTGTCGACTCGCCTTGCCGTACTACCTGTACTGTCTACGGCTCGTCTTCTCGGCATGAATGAACTGGAAAAGGAATTACTTTTTGACGATAAGGCGGGACGCTCCCGGCCTATCGCGGCTTGGGCGCTCCGCGCCGCTCGAAGTCTTTCATGAAGTCGACGAGCGCTTCCACGCCTTCGATCGGCATCGCGTTGTAGATCGACGCGCGCATTCCTCCCGCCAGACGGTGCCCGCGAATCTGGAGGAGTCCGCGCGCCTTTGCGGATTCGACAAACGCGTCGTTGCGCGTCTCGTCTTTGAGCCGGAACGTGATGTTCGTCAGCGAACGGTTTTCGCGCGCGACCCGCGTTTCATAAAAATCCGACGCGTCGAGAAAATCGTAAAGAAGCCCCGCTTTTGCGCGCGCGCGCGCCTCCATCACCGCAAGTCCGCCTTCGGCCTTCATGTATTTGAAAACCAGACCGGCGATATAGATCGCGTACGTCGGCGGCGTATTGACCATCGAGTCGTTGTCCGCGCAGAGTTTGTAGTCGAAGAGTGTCGGCGTATCGGTGAGCGCGTTCCCGATCAGGTCCTCGCGCACGATGACGATCGTGATTCCGGCGGGGCCGATGTTTTTCTGCGCCCCCGCGTAGATCAAGCCGAAACGCGAAACGTCTATCGGCCTCGAAAGGATGTTCGACGACATATCGGCGACGAGTGGGACTCCGCGCGTTTCGGGGACGGGGAAGATTTCGACGCCGCCGATCGTCTCGTTCGGCGTGTAGTGGAGGTAGGCGGCCCCAAGGTCGGTTTTCCACGCATCAAAAGCGGGCGCGCGGGTAAAACCCTCGTCTTCTGACGAGGCGACGACTTGCACGCGGCAAAATTTTCGGGCTTCCTTGATCGCTTTTTCCGACCAGACGCCCGTGTTGAGGTAGTCGGCTGACGTCTTTCCACGAAGGAGGTTCATCGGCACCATGGCGAACTGGCTCGTCGCACCGCCCTGCATGAAGAGGACTTTGTAATTCGACGGAATATCGAGAAGCGCGCGAAGGTCCGCCTGCGCTTCGGCGTGGATGCTTGTGTACTCCTCGCCGCGATGCGACATCTCCATGACCGACATACCGCAGCCGTGCCAATCGACGAGTTCGTCGCGCGCGTGTTCGAGGACTTTCAGCGGGAGCATCGCCGGGCCGGAGCCGAAATTGAAGGGACGTTTCATCAAAAACTCACTTTGGTAAAAAAAACATTCGCAAGCCTCTCTTGAGGAGAAGGCTTGGAAGGCGGGGTTGGCGGTGGGGCGGTTCGGTTTTGCCTGGGCGTGGAATGAAAACACCCCCGCCGAACTCCGCTTTCCCGAAGATCGTGGGGAAAACCGCAGTGCCGGCGTCAGGCCGATCTTTTCACGATGCGGTTTTCCGCGTCGACGAAAATGATCGACGGCGCGTGTCCGGGGATTTCCGCGTCGTCGTAGTTCGCAAAGCTCGCGATGATCAGGATGTCTCCGGGCATCGCGTGGCGCGCGGCCGAGCCGTTGATCGAGATCGTCCCGGACCCGCGTCCCGCGCGGATCGCGTACGTGGAAAAACGCGCCCCGTTGGTGACGTTCCAGATATCGATCTTCTCGTTTTCGATGATGTTCGCCGCTTCCAGGAGCGTGTCGTCGATGCCGCAGGAACCTTCGTAGTTCAGGTCGGCGTCGGTCGTCGTAACGCGATGCAGTTTCGATTTGAGCAATATCCTTTGCATGGTTTTTCCAGGGTCGGAGAGAGTTCAGGAATCCGCAAGGGCGCCTCGGCCCTCGGTCGAGACTTCGAGGTTGTCGATCAGGCGGGGTATTCCAAGGCGGCTTGCCGCGAGAACGACGAGGGGGCGATCCGTGGGAGACGGCGTTTGCAGGTCGGTTTGCCGGCGGATCGCGACGTAATCGGTTTGCCATCCGTTCGCGTCGAGTTCGGACGCCGCGTCGCGTTCGAGCGCGGGAAACCCGGTTTCTCCGCGTTCGATCGCGTCGCGCACGCCGAGGAGCACGCGGTGGAGGCGCGGCGCTTCGGCGCGCTCCGGAGGCGTCAGGAAGCCGTTGCGCGACGAGAGCGCGAGGCCGTCGCCGTCGCGGACGGTTTCACCGCCGACGATTTCGACCGGGAGCGCGAGTTGGCGAACCATGTTTCGCAAGACCATCAATTGCTGGTAATCCTTTTTTCCGAAGAGCGCGATTTGCGGCTGGACGATATTGAACAACTTTAACACGACGGTCGCAACGCCGCCAAAATGCCCCGGACGAAAGCGGCCTTCCAACTGATTCTGAATCTCGGGCAGGTCGATGCGGTAGGTTTGGGGTTCAGGATAGAGTTCGCGCTCGGTCGGCGCGAACAGAAAATCGACCTGCGCGACGCGGAGCTTTTCGCAGTCGGCGTCGAAAGTACGGGGATAGCTGTTGAAATCCTCGTTCTGCCCGAATTGCAAGGGATTGACGAAGATGCTGGCGACGAGCGTTTCGCCACGCAAGCGCGCCTGCGTCATCAGCGACACGTGGCCCGCGTGGAGGTTTCCCATCGTCGGGACGAAGGCGACCGCGCGCCGGTGTTTCATCGCGGCGCGCAGTTCGGTCGAACTTGTGCAAACCTGCATGAAAGCGCCCCGTCTTTCAGTAGCAGTGCTCGGCGGCGGGGAAACTGCCGTCCTTGACGGCGGCGACGTAGGCCGCGATCGCTGCGGCGATGCTCGGCTGCCCGTCCATGAAATTTCGGACGAATTTCGGCTTGCGCCCCGGATAGATGTTCAACATGTCGTGCAGGACGAGAACCTGCCCCGAACACACGGGACCCGCGCCGATACCGATCGTCGGAATCGAGAGCGCCTGCGTCGCCGCCTCGCCGAGCGGCGCGGGGACGGCCTCGAAAACGATCAGCGCCGCGCCCGCGTCCTCCTGCGCTTTCGCGTCGGCGAGGAAACGCTGCGCGGCGGAATCGCCCTTCCCCTGGACGCGGAAACCGCCGAACTGGTGGACCGACTGCGGCGTCAGCCCGATATGCGCGCATACCGGGATGCCGCGCTCGACGAGGAAGCGCGTCGTTTCGCCCATCGTGACGCCGCCTTCGATCTTGACCATCTGCGCGCCCGCCGCCATCAGCTTGACCGCGTTGCGGTAAGCGAGTTGCGGCGACTCCTGAAAGGTTCCGACGGGCATGTCGGAAACGACCATCGGACGAGCGCACCCGCGAACGACGGCGCGGGTATGGTAGATAATGTCGTCAAGCGTCACGGGAAGGCTCGACGTATGTCCCTGTATGACGTTGCCGAGCGAGTCGCCGATCAGAACGATATCGACGCCCGCCGCCTCGCAAAGCTGGGCGAAACTTGCGTCGTAACAAGTGAGCATCACGATCTTTTCGCCGGACGCGCGCATTTTTGCGAGTTCCAGGTGCGTCAGTTGGCGCGTTGAAGACTGAGCAGACATGTTTAACCCCCCTCTGTAGAGATATACGCGGGCCGCGCGCACCGAAAACGATGCGCCGAACCGAAAATCGGTCGTCGGCGGCGCTTGGGACTCCCCGGGTCGGCGACGATGACCGGCGCAACATTATAGCCGTGAAAAAAACTTTTTCTATTCCGAAAACCCCACAAGGAAGATTGAATTCATTTTCGTCCGGCGTCAAGCGGAGAACGCGTGGGAGCGTTTTGTTTCAGGAGGCGCTTATCGCCTCCGTCGCGGCAATGAGGGTGTCGAGTTCTGGCTGGCGCGCGAACTGCAAAACCTGCTGGGCTACACGCAGTGGCGCAACTTCGAAGCGGTGGTCGACAAGGCCAGGATAACCTGCGAGAACGCCGGTCAGGCCGTGGCGGATCATTTTGCTGACGTCCGCACAATGATCGACCTCGCCAAGGGCGCGGAGCGAGACGTGGGCGACATCGCCCTCACCCGCTACGCCTGCACCCTGATTGCCCAGAACGGCGACCCGCGCCGAGTTCCCGTCGCCCGATATTGGGTTTGATGAGGGTGATTTTCATGCGGCGCACCCGGTTCCCGGGACGAAAAAAAACCGGAACCCTTGTATCCGGCAGAGTTTCCGGCCTGTAGCGCTACGAACGGTAAGGTGGTGGAGACGGGCGGGATCGAACCGCCGACCTATTGATTGCGAACCAATCGCTCTCCCAGCTGAGCTACGCCCCCACGGAAAACGCGAATTCTACGCGGCTGCTCCCTTGCCGTCAATGACCCCGGAAATCGAGGGAAACCGAAACGTCAGGCCCCGGTTTCCTCTCTTCGGTCTTTTCGGTGCGACTTGTGGTCAGGAAGGGATTTGCGAACGGCTGCGAACGATTGCTAACGATTGCGAACGTTTCTGAAGGATTCGAAGGACTCAAACAATCCTTTTCCCACGGGTTTCAAAGCGTCGGAATAAAAAGGGTCCATCCGGCGACAGGCCCTTTCCCAAATGAATCAGGAGCCCGAAGTCGGAAAAATTATTTCTTTTTCTTTCCTTTGACAGGGGCGACGGCCTTTTTGAAAGTTGCGCCTGCGGAAAACCTCGGAACGATCGTCGCGGGGATCTTGAGTTTTTCTTTCGTCTTGGGGTTTCTTCCGTCGCGCGCGGCGCGGTGCACGGACTTGAACGAACCGAAGCCGACGAGGCTTACGCCGTCTCCTCTGACCACGGCTTGTACGATGGTTTCTACGACAGCGTCCAAGGCTTTTCCGGCCGCCGCTTTGGATAGGTCGGTCTTGTCGGCAATCGCTTCAATCAGCTCAGCTTTGTTCATTTTCTCTCCTGTGTGTTGATGATGGAAAAAATTGATGATGGAAAAAATTTCCAGGCCCGGTCGCAATTCTTACATTTTGCGTTTCTGCTGTGAAGAGGGGGAGGGGTCGAATTTGTAAAAAAAGTCATGAAAACGGTTTCATTTCGTCCCAAACCGTCTCCGCCTTTGTCGGCTTCGCCTTGCGTGAGGATATTGAGCGAAGCATAGCTTACTTCAAGCCAACCGGCGCGCCCGCACTGCGCGGACGATTTGAAAAAAATCAACCTGGAAATCGCTTTGAACGTGCCTGGGAGCGCTGTCCCTCAAGTATGCTGGCAAGGCGCGACGACGCGGCAGGCTCATCCCTTGCCTTTCCTTCGGGAAGGCCTTGGCCGCGCGAGCAGAGGCTTCAGGAAATGCCCCGTATAGCTTCCGGCGTCGTCGGCGACCGTTTTCGGCGTTCCGGCGACGAGGACTCTGCCGCCGCCGTCGCCTCCTTCGGGGCCGAGGTCGACGATCCAGTCGGCCGTTTTGATGACGTCGAGGTTGTGTTCGATGACGACGACGGTATTCCCCTGGTCGGTGAGCCGGTGGAGCACGTCGAGCAGCATCGCGATATCCTGGAAATGCAGGCCCGTCGTCGGTTCGTCGAGAATGTAGAGCGTACGCCCCGTGTCGCGTTTGGATAGTTCGAGCGCGAGTTTGACGCGTTGCGCTTCGCCGCCCGAGAGCGTCGTCGCCGATTGGCCGAGCGTGATGTACGAAAGCCCGACGTCGACGAGCGTTTGCAGCTTGCGCGCGATCGCGGGGACGGCGTCGAAGAATTCGCGTGCCTGTTCGACCGTCATTTGCAGAATGTCGTGGATGTTTTTTTCCTTGTACCGGATTTCGAGCGTTTCGCGGTTGTATCGCTTGCCGTGGCAGACGTCGCAGGAGATATAGATGTCGGGCAGGAAGTGCATTTCGACCTTGATCACGCCGTCGCCCTGGCAGGCTTCGCAGCGCCCGCCCTTGACGTTGAACGAAAAACGCCCAGGACTGTAGCCCCTCGATCGCGCCTCCGGGACGCCGGAAAAGAGTTCGCGGATCGGCGTCAGGAGACCCGTATAGGTCGCGGGGTTCGAGCGCGGCGTCCGCCCGATCGGCGACTGGTCGACGCTGATGACCTTGTCGAAATGGTCGAGGCCGACGATTTCGTCGTGCTCGGCGATGTCTGTCGACGAGGCGTAGAGGTGCCGTGCGGCGGCGGCAAAGAGCGTGTCGTTGACGAGCGTCGATTTGCCCGAACCCGAAACGCCGGTGACGCAGGTGAAGAGCCCGACCGGAATTTCGACCGTCACGCTTTTGAGGTTGTTTCCGCGCGCGCCGACGATTTTCAGGAGACGCGCCGGGTCGGGGCGGCGGGTTTTCTCGGGCATTTCGACCCGGCGGCGTCCGGCGAGATAGTCTCCGGTGAGCGACGCCGGGGCGGACTCGATACACTCCGGCGTTCCCTCGGCGACGACGAAACCGCCATGGATTCCCGCGCCGGGGCCGATGTCGACGACGTGGTCGGCGCTTCGGATCGCGTCCTCGTCGTGTTCGACGACGATGACGGTGTTTCCGATGTCGCGCAGGTGGCGCAGCGTTTTGAGCAGGCGGTGATTGTCGCGCTGGTGCAGGCCGATCGACGGCTCGTCGAGCACGTACATGACGCCGGTCAAACCCGACCCGATTTGCGAGGCGAGGCGGATGCGCTGCGCTTCGCCGCCGGAGAGCGTTTCGGCTGAACGGTCGAGCGAGAGGTAGTCGAGGCCGACGTCGATCAGAAATTGCAGGCGCCCCGTGATTTCCTTCAGCACTTTTTCGGCGATCTCTTTTTTGTTTCCGGCGAGTTCGAGTTCGAGAAAGTAGTCGCGCGCGTGCGCGAGCGAGAGACGGTTGATTTCGTGGAGCGTCAGCGCCTGCGCGCCGTGCCCGATGCGGACGTGGCGCGCGTCCCTGCCGAGGCGCGCGCCGCCGCACGCCGGACACGGCGTCGTACTGATGAGTTTGGCGAGTTCCTCGCGCGCGCCGGGCGAATCGGTCTCGCGGTAACGGCGCTCGAAATTGCGGACGATCCCCTCGAAGGGATGCGTGCGGTAAGCGCTGAAATAACGAAAACGGATCGGCTCTTCGCCCGAACCGTAAAGCAGAATGTCCTGAATACGCTCGGGCAAGTCGCAAAACGGCGTATCGAGGTCGAAGTGATAATGCGCGGCGATCGCGCGGAGCAACTGGAGGGTAAAGTGATTGTCCCAGCCGCGTATCGCCCCCGCCTTCAGGGAAAGGTCGGGGCGGGTCACGATCCGTTTGGCGTCGAAGAACTCAATGACGCCGAGTCCGTCGCATTCCGGGCACGCGCCGATCGGGTTGTTGAACGAGAAAATCCGGGGTTCGAGTTCCGGCAAGGAATACGAGCACAGCGGACACGCGAACTTCGCCGAAAAAACGTGTTCCTTCCCGGAATCCATTTCGCACGCAGCCGCGCGACCGTCGGCGTGGCGCAGCGCGGTTTCGAAGGATTCGGCGAGGCGCTGGCGCATGTCTTCGCGGATTCTCAGGCGGTCGACGACGATGTCGACGTCGTGCTTTTTCGTCTTGGCGAGTTTCGGCAGCGCGTCGATCTCGTGAATTTGTCCGTCGATGCGCAGGCGCGAAAACCCCTGCGCGCGCAAGTCGGCGAAAAAGTCGGCGTGTTCGCCCTTTCTGCCGACGATGATAGGGGAAACGATCATCAGCTTCGTTTCAAGAGGCAGCGCGAGCACGTGGTCGACCATCTGCGAGATCGTCTGGGATTCGAGCGGCAAGTCGTGGTCGGGGCAATGCGGCGTTCCGGCGCGCGCGAACAAGAGGCGCAAATAGTCGTGAATCTCGGTGACCGTCCCGACCGTCGAACGCGGGTTGTGGCTCGTCGCCTTCTGCTCGATCGAAATCGCCGGCGAAAGCCCTTCGACGAGGTCGACGTCGGGTTTGTCCATACGCTGCAAGAACTGCCGCGCGTACGCGGAAAGCGATTCGACGTAGCGCCGCTGCCCTTCGGCGTAAAGCGTATCGAAGGCGAGCGAAGACTTCCCCGATCCCGAAAGCCCGGTGACGACGATCAGCCGGTCGCGGGGCAGGTCAAGGTCGATGTTTTTCAGATTGTGCGTACGCGCGCCGCGAATCCGTATCAGGTGTCGCTCGTCCATTGCAATGCTTCATTCCTTTTCCAGTTCGTCCCTACCAATGTCGACTCGCCTTGCGGCACGTAAGACCTTTGAAGCGGCTCGGCATCAAAGCATGAACGAACTGGAAATGGAATCAGGGGTTTATAAACGTGGGTTCAGCTTTTTTCAAGATACCACTGCGGGGGATTCATGAAATCCCTGGCGGACATTTTGAATTCCGACCGTCTTCCGGGTGGCAAGTGTAGCGTATTTTCAGGCCGCCCTGAGGCTTCATTCGATTCCCGAACCTCAACTACACCTTGCCGGGACAGGAGGGGTTTCAGGCCGGAACCGGGGAATTCGCGGTCAGGCGTTCCAGCGCAATGCCCAGTGCGCGGTCGTCAAAAAGCCTGTCCTTCCGCACTGCCGCATCGGGGCTGCCACGCCAGTGACGCAGGCCCGCGCCCAGCGGTGGGATGGCGATGGACTTGACCTTGTTCTCGATGAGGAAGCGGCGCAGGTCTTGCAAGCCTTCGATGATCCATTCGATCCTGGAATCATCGCGCCAGTGCTGTTTGGTCGGGAAGTTGACGATCCATCGCGGGCCGTCCAGTTCGTGGACTTCGGTGATAAACATCTTGCCGGTGCGTACTTCCCTGGTTTTGCAGGCGGTGGCGTAGCGGTGAAAATTTTCGGCAAAACGCTCTTTGAACATCAGCGCGATACCCTTGCCCATCACACCCACGGTGTTGACCGTGTTGACCAGCGCCTCGGCGCGAGCCTCCAGCAGATTGCCTTGCGTGAACGTAATCATCAGAAATACCACTGTGGATTGAGCGTAAGGGTTTGAGATGGCGTGCTGGACATGGGTGATTAGTCTCCGAATCAGGCCAACCCGAAATACCGCTCGAAAAAAGCCACAAGCTTGTCCAGCACCGCCTGCTTCTTCGCCGAATGCTCGTTGTTTCTGGAGAACCTTGAAACTGGCGGCAGAATCTTCGTGATCGCCATTCCTGTGTCCGGGATCGCGCCGTCGCGGAAAGCGTTGTCCACGAAAGCCTTTGCTTCGTCGGCGTTGAGACCCTCACTGACGATGATCTGGTCAAGCTCCTCGGCTTTCTTCTTGGAGACGAAGGCAAGCCATTCCACATCCACCTTGGATGTCGTGGAGACGGAATCGACAAACTGTTCGATGAGGTCTTTCTTGTTGCGCAGCGACGGACTGGCATTGACCGCGCGCTTGATGCTTGCGCGGATTTCTTTATCCTTGCCGACATCCTTGGCCTTGATGTACCGCTCGACCAGCATCAGGATGTAATCGACATTGATTTCGACCTGTTTGATCAGTTCGATCTCGAATACCAGATCATCGTTGATTTTCTCCTTCTCGGCTTCGGATACATTGCGAAACTCGGCATACAGGTTCAGGTACAGGCTCTGATAATCCTGAAAATCACGCTCGCTCAAGATTTCGTTGCCCACGAAATCATCGAAGGACGTGAGGATGTTTTTCAGTCGCAGGATCGCACCGAACAGTTTGATGAATGCCTTCTGTGCCGCCTCGCTGACGATCGCCTTGCCCAGTGGGAACAGAGATATCAGTTCGGTCGCCTTCTTTTGGTACTCCGTGTAATAGTCTGCATAGGGCTTGAGCAACACGATACTCTTGGCGTCCTTGTTGCCGAACAGCGCCAGCGCATCCTTGGTCGCTTGGTCGAGGTCGCGGAAGGAAACGATATTGCCGTAGGTCTTGACCGAATTGAGGATGCGGTTGGTGCGCGAATACGCCTGGATCAGCCCGTGCGTGCGCAAGTTCTTGTCTACCCACAAGGTGTTCAGCGTGGTGGCGTCGAAGCCGGTCAGGAACATGTTGACCACGATTACAAGGTCAATCTCACGGCTTTTCAGTCGCTGCGACAAATCCTTGTAGTAGTTCTGGAATTTGTCGGCGGAGGTGTCGTAGCTGGTACCGAAGAGGGCGTTGTAGTCCTTGATAGCCGCGTCCAGAAAATCGCGCGAGCCTTGATCCAGCTTTTCGGTCTCGAACTCCTCCTCGCCCGGTAGTCCGTTCGTTGCATCCTCGTTGGCGGCGAAACAGTAGATCAGGCCGATCTTCAGCCGCTGCGCGGGCGGGATGTCTTTCTGCTGGCTGGCGAATTCTGCGTAGTAAAGTTTGGCGGCGTCGATGGACGCCGTGGCAAACAGCGAATTGAAACCGTTGAGCCGCTTGCCTCCCAACCGATAACGGGTGCTGCGCTTGGTCTTCTGGTCAAAATGCTCTCGGACATAGCCGACGATTTGTGCAATGCGCTCCGGCGCGAGTAGCGCCCGTTCCGTATCGATGGCCGGCACCTGTTTGTCGCGGATGTTCGGTGCGGTCTTGATGGTGTTGATGTAGTCGATGCGAAACGGCAGCACGTTCTTGTCGTTGATCGCATCGACAATGGTGTAGGTGTGCAGCTTGTCACCGAATGCCTGTTCGGTAGTGGAGAGGTGCGGGTCGCCGCCCGTTCTCGCGTTGTCACCGAAAATCGGTGTGCCGGTGAAGCCGAACAGGTGATAGTTCTTGAACGATTTCGTGATTTCCTTGTGCATGTTGCCGAACTGGCTACGGTGGCATTCGTCGAAGATCAGCACCATGTGCGCGTCGTAGTCGGGATGCTTTTTGTTCCTGGCGACGAAGCGGGTGAGTTTCTGGATGGTGGTAATGATGATGCGCGCGTTTGCATCCCCCAGTTGCCGTCGTAGCACTGCCGTCGAGGTATTGGAATTGGCCGCGCCTTTCTCGAAGCGTTCGTATTCGCGCATGGTCTGGTAATCCAGATCTTTGCGGTCTACCACGAACAGTACCTTGTCGATCTTCGATAGCCCACGTGTCAGTTGCGCGGCCTTGAAGCTGGTCAGCGTCTTGCCGCTACCCGTGGTGTGCCAGATGTAGCCGCCCGCCGCCACCGTGCCCAGTTTCCGGTGGTTGGTGGCGGTGGCAATGCGTTGCAGGATACGCTCCACCGCGACGATCTGGTAGGGTCGCATCACCAATAGTTTGCGATCCACATCGAACACGCAATACCGGGTGAGAATGTTCAGTAGCGTGTGCTTGGCGAAGAAAGTCTTTGTGAAATCAACCAGTTCGGTGATCGGCTGGTTCTTCGCGTCGGCCCACCAACTGGTAAAAGAAAAGCTGTTCGAGCTTGCTTTGCGCGCATGTCTGCCGCGCTGCTCGGCAAGGTGGCCGTCGCGCACGGTATTGCTGTAATACTTGGTCAGCGTGCCGTTGCTGATGACGAACAACTGTACGTACTCGAACAGCCCGGAACCTGCCCAGAAGCTGTCGCGCTGGTATCGGTCAATTTGGTTGAACGCCTCGCGGATGTCCACGCCCCGACGCTTCAGTTCAATGTGAACCATCGGCAGTCCGTTGACCAGTACGGTCACGTCGTAGCGGTTGGCGCGAGCGCCCTCGGCCTCGTACTGGTTGATGACTTGGAGGCTATTGTTGTGGATACTCTGCTTGTCGATCAGGGTGATGTTCTTGGTGCTGCCGTCGTCGCGCTTCAAGACCTGCACATGGTCTTCCTGAATCCGCGCGGTTTTCTCGACAATGCCGTCGTTGGCTCCCGCAATCTTCTCGCTGAAGAAGCCTTGCCATTCACACTCGGAAAACTCGATCTTGTTCAGCGCCTCCAACTGGCGGCGCAGGTTGGCGATCAGGTCGGCTTCGCTGGTGATGCGCAGGTACTCGTAAGCCTGCACCTGTAAGCGCTTGATGAAGTCGCGCTCAAGTTCCGCTTCGGGCTGGTAGCGTTCCTCGCGCACTTCGTTCGGGTGCGTGAATTCCGCGACGACTGTGCTTTCGTCGGAAAGCGCAATCGGCTCAAAGCGGTAGGGCTTGAGGTCTTCGCTCATGTGCCGCTTCCAGGATTTCGGTTTACACGAAGGAACGAAGAGGCAAAGGAATTCGGTCTTGGTTTTCTTTGCGCCTTCGTGTCTTCGTGTGCTCTATTCATGCGGCATCCCGAAAGGTGAGCAGGCGGTCGCGGTAGTATTCGTACTGTCGGCGGCGGGCCTTGATCTCGGCGGGCAAACCGGAAGAGAGGTCATTCACCAGCGCGTCGAACTTGTCGAGGATGGAGACGATGCGATCCTGTTCTTCAAGCGAAAGGACTGGAACCTCGAAAGACTCAAACTCCTTTATGCGAACGTGAGGAACGCCGCAACCTTTCTTCATCGAGTGGATATGATTTTGCTCATTCTGGAGAAAGTAATAGACGAACTTTGGCCTAAGAAAATTGATGTCAGGGTGGACGCTAAACGCATCCGTGAGAAAGATCGGTTGGCTCCAGAAACTTACATATCCTGCATATGCTCCCGATCTCGCTATAACAATCGTTTCACCGCTTCTATTGCTTTCACCGTGAAAATATGTAGGCACAGGGCCATTCGCAACGACTGGAATTTCTCCATCCGTTGTTTCTTTTTCCGTAATTGCCGTTCCTCGGAAAAATGTTGCAATCTCACCCAATGCCGTCCACCTTATGGTATAATCACTTGCTTGCTTGCTTGCTTGCTTGCTTGCTTGCTTGCTTGCTTGCTTGCTTGCTTGCTTGCTTGCTTGCTTGCTTGCTTGCTTGCTTGCTTGCGCTATCCATGCGTTCGCCGAACGTCAACAGCGCATCGCGGTAGTGCTTGTACTGCCGCCGACGCGCCTCAAGCTCCGCCTCAAGCTGAGTGAAGCCGTCAAGCACTTTCACGATTTCGCGCTGGATTTCGAGCGGCGGCATCGGGAAGCGGAATTTCTTGAATCCGTTCATTTCGACTGACGCGAAGCTGGATGTGGTCGTGTTGTTGCGGCACCAGTCATCAAGCACGAAGCAGTAATAGAAGACAAACTTCACGTCGAGCCATTCGGCGAACTCCGGCTTCAGCGCAAGCGAAGTGAACCTTTGGTTCGACAGGTGTGGAACTGTGATGAGCGCGTGTTCGCCAATGGTGGCGGAGGTTGCGACGATGATTGAATTGGCGGGGAATAGCCTGCCGCCCTTTACGGCATCCTCGGTTATTTGCTGCAACGAATCGCTGAGGATTCGACCGTTCTCGCGGATGTCCTCCATTCGGAACCACGGCACTGTTCCATCAGTCCAGTAGGCTTTGTTCGTCGTCGAAGGCGTGTAGCCGTTCTTCGTAACGAAAAGCTCTTGAAGCTCCTTGAATTCCACGCCGTTGGGACAGTGCTCGGCGATGAGGTCGTCAATCCGGCTCATGCTTTTGCTCCCAATACAAACCGTGCTTTCTCGATGCGTAGCATTTCGTAAGGAGTCATGAAGCGCAGGTTCAATCCGGCGCAGATGTTGGGAATCTTGATGCGTTTGGTGGAATTGGCCGGTACTTCGTGCGTTACCACTATGTGACCGCCTGCCAAAGCGTGGGCAACGAGGTAGAAGTCCGCTACCTGCAAGAAAGTATTGATGGCCGCCGCTTCGTAGCGCTGGCCTGTAACCCAGGCGCTGACCCTGCCGAACTGCGCGGCTGCGGCGGCATCGGTGGCTCGGAACAGTTCCTTGCCGTGTTGCTTCGCCCAATCCGTCAACTCATCCGTGCCTGCTGCGATCTCGTCGGATATTTTGTCAATACTGAGCACCTGCCCACTGGCGTTGTTGTCGATCAACCACTGCCAGAACGCGGGACAGAAATCCAGGCCGTAGTGCAAGTTCTTGGCCTGGATAAAGACATTGGCGTCGAGCAGGTAACTCATGTGATCACTCCCAACTCGCGTGCGGTTTCGTAGAAAGTGGTCGTCTTGCGCACGCCAAGCATGCGAAAAGCATCCTGAAACAACGTCTGTCCCTCCAGAGTGCTGCTGACTACGGCGCGGGCGAAACGTTTGCTGGCGCGTGCGCCCAGTGATCGATAGAAGTCGCCGCCACCGCGGCTGCGTCGTTCCAGATGGCGCAACCGCGTCTGCTCTCCGCGGTAGTATTGCCACAGCGTGGTTTGGTCGATGAAGCCCGCGTCGAACAGGCGGCGCAAGGCGACCAAGGTGCTGACTTTGAACTCGCGGGCCAGTCGCTGGATTTCGTCTGGAATCGGCAGGTCGGGTTGATGTACTGCTCGCATCGCCTGTAGGGGTATCAGTAATTCCGCCGCCACTTGGTTGCACCACCGTTCCGTTTGTTGTTCGGGCACCTGGCCCGCCTGCGTGTCCGACACGCCCGTAGTGCCTAGCCACAGGTGCGCCAGTTCGTGCGCCAGCGTAAACATCTGCGCAGCCTTGCTGTCCGCGCCGTTGAGAAAGACCAGCGGAGCCAGATCATCCGCCAGCACGAAACCGCGAAACTCGCCCATGTCCAGCTTGCGATGGCTGTTGCTGCCTACGACCGAGCTCGCCATCACCATCACGCCGGCGTCTTCGGACTTCGCGATCAGTTGCCGTAGCGCCTCCGTCCAGTTCGGTAACTTCCGCCGTGCTTCGGCGGACAGGTCAAGCACCTCGCGCATGCGTTGTGCAACCGCCTCGGGCGTGTCTTGCATGCGCGCGCTACCGACGAAGGCCAGCGCCGGCAAGCCATGCAGGTGCGCGTAATCGCGGTACCAGTCCTGTCGTTGCTGGCACAGGTAGAGCGTATCCAGTAAGTCGCTGCTGGGTTCGGCCAAGGTTTCGTCGCACAGCGTGCGGAAGTCCGGCACTGGTAGCGTTAGCGCCGGTGGTTCCGGGAGGAAGAAATAACCGATGGCCGTGTGCGTGCGGCGTGCGAAGTCTTCCAGTTGTCGCAGTGTGGGCTGTGCTTCGCCACTGAGCCACAACAACCATTTTTGGTAGTGCTCGGTCAAGTTCTCGTCGTGCAGCCGCGCACGCTGTGCAGCCCAGCGCAGTACGGGTATGGATGCGGCAACGGTTGTCATGCGCGTTTCCTCTCCAAGTCGGCCACGATGGCGTCAATCTGTGTACGCAGTTCCGCTTGCCGCGCCACGATGTCCGCGATCTTCGCGTTGAGCGCGCGGATATCCACCATTTCGCTGGTGTTGGCCTGCTCTACATACGACGACACCGCGATGTTGTAGCCGTTGGCAGCGATGTCGCCGTTGTCCACCAGCTTGGCGAAGTGTTCGACATCCTTGCGATTGACGAAGGCGCCAAGAATTTTTTGTTGGTTCGCCTCGGTGAGCTTGTTCTTGTTGCCGCTATGCACGAATTCGGTGGTCGCATCAATAAACAACGTCGCGTTGTCGCGCTTGGATTTCTTCAGCACGATGATACAGGTGGCAATCGTCGTGCCGAAGAACAGGTCTGGGGGCAACTGGATGACGGTATCGACGTAGTTGTTGTCGATCAGGTATTGCCGAATCTTCTGCTCTGCGCCACCGCGATACAGCACGCCGGGGAACTCGACGATGGCTGCCGTGCCGCTGGTCGCCAGCCAGCCAAGAATGTGCATGGTGAAGGCGAGGTCGGCCTTGCTCTTGGGCGCGAGCACGCCCGCGGGCGCAAAGCGCGGGTCGTTGATGAGCAGCGGATTGGCGTCGCCGTCCCATCTGATCGAATACGGCGGATTGGAAACGATGGCCTCGAACGGCTCATCGTCCCAGTGCGCCGGGTCGGTGAGCGTATCGCCGTGCGCGATGTCGAACTTTTCGTAGTTCACGTCGTGCAGGAACATGTTGATCCGGCACAGGTTATAGGTGGTCAGGTTGATTTCCTGCCCGAAGAAGCCTTGGCGGATCTTGTTCTGTCCCAGCACCTTGGCAAACTTGAGTAGCAGCGATCCCGACCCGCAGGCCGGGTCGTAGACCTTGTTGAGCTTGGTTTTTCCGCTGACGGCGATGCGCGCCAGTAGTTCGGAGACTTCCTGTGGCGTGTAGAACTCGCCGCCGGATTTTCCGGCGGTCGAGGCGTACATTTGCATCAGGTATTCGTAGGCGTCGCCGAACAGGTCGATGGTGTGGTCCGAGAAACTGCCCAGCGGGAGGTCGCCGATGGCGTCGAGCAGTTTCACCAGTTTTTCGTTGCGCTTGCCGACCGTGGGGCCGAGTTTGTTGCTGTTAATGTCGAGGTCGTCGAACAGGCCCTTGAAGTTGTCTTCGCTGTCCGCGCCAATGGCCGAGCCTTCGATGTCCTTGAAGACGCGAGACAGGGTTTCGTTGAGGTTGGCGTTTTGCCGCGCTCGCTCCCGCACGTTGGCAAACAGGTGCGATGGCAGGATGTAGAAACCCTTTTCTTTCACTGTTTCAGTACGCCCCTGTTCGGCATCAGCATCGGAAAGAACTGCATAGTCGAAACTGGCGGCACCTGCGCTACGTTCCTGCGTGTTCAGGTAGGCAGTGAGGTTCTCCGAGATGAAGCGGTAGAACAGCATCCCGAGCACGTAGCTTTTGAAATCCCAGCCATCCACGCTGCCGCGTAGGTCGTTGGCGATGCGCCAGATCGTTTTGTGCAGTTCCGCCCGCTCGGCTTCCTTGTTGTTGTTCACGTCGAACCTTCAGTCGATCAGAGTTTTGAAACGGTGAAGCAATGTACTCGATTCTTTGTCGTGCGATTCGCACTCGTTGAGTTCGCGTCCATTGATTGGATTCGTTCCATACTCCGTAAATGGGTGGGTAGTCCGAAGACCCTGAGCTTGCCATGATTGTAGTCTTTCGGGCTGAGAGAGGAAACCATGACCCACACGACTCCCAAGAAAAATACCCAGAAATTTCAAATTCATCGATGGATTATTGTGGACCACGTCAGAGAATAAAAAATCTTATTTTGCTATAAAATCAATCGGTTATGAAACTTTACAGATAATACCGAATGTTGCGAGATATCGAATCGTCGTCATGGGAGGTCATTCTACTTCTCTCTATGCGCCGTAAAGAACGCCATTTACAAAGCACGAAAATTGCTTTAGGATTCGACCCCCATGATTTACGGCAAATATCTGATCATGTTCTTCTTCTCGCTCGCCTGCGTTTTCGGCGGCGTTTCCCGCATTGCGGCCGAGGAGATTCCGGAAGTCCCCGACGAGCTGGCTTTGTTGCTCGAACGCTATACGGACAAGTCCGGCGAACTCATTCGCGCGTCGATCAAGCACGTCAACACCGACTACCGCTACGGCGGCGCGTCGCCGGAAGAGGGCTTCGATTGCAGCGGTTTCGTCCAGTGGGTCTTCAAAGAAGCGGTCGGGAAAGAACTGCCGCGCACCGCGAAGGCGCAGAGCAAATTCGGGCGCGCCGTTCGCCGGAACGAACTCGAACCCGGAGACCTCATCTTTTTCAATACCTTGCGTCGCGCGTTCTCGCACGTCGGAATCTACGTCGGCAAGGGGCATTTCATCCATTCGCCGAGGACCGGCGCAAAAATCCGCGTCGACGACATGCGGGGGAAGTACTGGTCGCAGCGCTTCAGCGGTGCCCGAAGGGTCGTCGAGAACACCCTCCCGCGCAGTTGAGGAATCGTCAAAAAATAAGCGCCTGTTTTTTGACGGATTAGACAAAAAAGATGGGCTTTGCTCACCTTCAAACCCTCCAACCCGGCAAAAAGCTGGGTTTTACTTTTTGACGAACACTAAAGCGCGGGCGCTTTCCCAAAAGGTGCTCTTCGGTTCGACCCGACGCCATGATCCCCTGGATAAACGCGGACGATGAATTTCCACCGGTCGATCGCGCGCCGCTCCAGTACGGAGGACTGATCTGCGCGGGCGGCGATCTTTCGCCGGAACGCCTGCTCGCCGCGTACCGCCGTGGAATTTTCCCCTGGTTTTCGCCGGGAGAGCCGATCCTCTGGTGGAGTCCCGACCCGCGAATGGTCCTCTACCCCAAAGAATTCAGAACGACGCGATCCCTGCGGCAAACGCTTCGCAAAGGCCATTTTGATCTGCGCTTCGACGGCGATTTCGCCGCCGTGATCCGGGCGTGCGCCGATACGCCGCGCAAGGGGCAGGACGGCACGTGGATCACGCCGGAAATGCAGGAAGCGTATATCCGGCTCTTCGACCTTGGGTTCGCGCACTCGGTCGAAACCTGCGTCGACGGCGAACTTGTCGGCGGTCTCTACGGCGTCGCCATCGGAAAAATGTTCTACGGCGAATCGATGTTCTCGCACCGTCCAAACGCTTCGAAAATCGCAATGGCGCACCTCGTCCGCCTCCTTGCCGCGCGCGACTTCGGACTGATCGACTGCCAGATGAAAACCCGCCATTTGGCTTCGCTCGGCGCGCGCGAAATTCCCCGTGCGCGTTTCATCGAGAGCGTCCGATCCTTGAGCGCGATCGAACCGCTGAAAGAAAGCTGGGCGAAGGCTCCGGGCGAAGCGTTCGACCCTTTTTGAAAGGGAATGGATCTTTTCCCCGGTTTTTTACGATTTTTTCGGTCGAATTCTTCCGTTCGATTTGCGAAATCCATCAAATTCGCATAAAATGAAACAAAACGATGGGGTGCTGTGACTTGCGGCAACCGTTTGAAACCGTTCTGTTGAGTTTTGATGAAAGGGTCGCGGAAATGCCGATCGAATCCTCGATGATACGCGCCGAACTCGAAGAAGTGCGGGAATTGCTTCAATGGCTTCATTTGCGCGAGCTTTTTTCGGACGACCCCGACCGCGCCAAGCGTTTGAGCCTTTCCCTCGACGGGATTCACTGCGATTTTTCCAAGCAGCGCGTGAGCCCTGAAGCCTTGCGCCTCCTGTGCGCGTGGGCCGAGGAATCCGGCGTCGGAGACGCCATCGCCGACATGTTCGCCGGAAAGCGGATCAACCGCTCGGAGAATCGTCCCGCCTTGCACGTCGCGTTGCGCCGTTCCTCCGGACCTTTCCCGGACGAGGCCTTCGACGTGATGCCCGACGTTGTCGCGACGCGCGAGCGCATGGCGGCCTTCGCCGAAGAACTGCGCGGGGGCGAGGGCGACGCGCCGATACGAGACGTCGTCAATATCGGGATCGGCGGCTCGGACCTCGGCCCGAAAATGATGACGTACGCGATGCGCTCGATCGCGCATCCGACCTTGCGAATCCACACCGTTTCCAACCTCGACGGCGCGCAACTCGCGCCGCTTCTGCAAACGCTCGACCCGCGCGCGACGCTCTTCATCGTCGTCAGCAAAACCTTCACGACGCAGGAAACCCTGCTCAACGCGCACACGGCGCGCGCCTGGCTCGCGGCGAACCTGGGCGAGGCGGCGGACCTGCGGAACTACTTCGCGGCGATTTCGAGCAATGTCGAAAAAGCCGTCGATTTCGGCGTCGCGCCCGAACGCATCTTCCCGATTTGGGATTGGGTCGGCGGTCGCTATTCGCTGTGGTCGGCCGTCGGGCTCGCGCTGATGACCGCGATCGGCCCGCAGGCTTTCGACGCGATGCTCCGCGGCGCCGAGAGAATCGACGAACACTTCCGAACGGCGCCCTTCCCTTGCAATTTACCGGTGCTCATGGCGCTGATCGGCGTCTGGAACACGAATTTCCTCGGCGCGGAAACGAGCGCCGTATTGCCGTACAACGAATCGCTCCGCTATTTTCCGCCCTTCCTGCAGCAGTTGGAGATGGAAAGCAACGGAAAATCGGTCGGCGTCGACGGCAAACGGCTTCGGGAACTCGCTTCGCCGATCGTCTGGGGCGGGCTTGGCAACAACGGTCAGCACGCCTTCTTCCAGCTTCTGCACCAAGGCGGGCGGCTCGTCCCCTGCGATTTCATCGTGGCGGCGCGTTCGGACTACCCTCTGCCGAACCACCACGAAGCCTTGCTTGCCAACTGCTTCGCGCAAAGCGCCGCGCTCGCTTTCGGGCGCACCGAGGACGAAGCGCGCGACGACATGGAAAAATCGAAACTCGACCCGGCGAAAATCGAAGAACTGCTGCCGCACCGGACTTTCGCGGGCAACCAGCCGTCGACGACGCTGCTTCTCTCGGCGATCACCCCCGAAAACCTCGGCGCGCTCGTCGCGCTCTACGAGCACAAGACCTTCGTCCAGGGGGTGCTGTGGGGCGTCAATCCCTTCGACCAGTGGGGCGTCGAACTCGGAAAATCGCTCGCAAGCCGTATTCTTCCGGCGGTACGCGAACCCGAACGCGCGCAGGGGCTCGACGCCTCGACGCGGGAGTTGCTCGCGTTTTCCAGAGACTATCTTCTTTGAGCGAGGGCGCGATGAAGGTACTGACGGTAGCGACGACGCCCTTCCCGGGGCAAAAACCGGGGACGTCCGGCCTGCGCAAGAAGGTCAGTGAATTTTCGCGTCCGGGTTACCTGGAAAACTTCGTCCAGTCGATCTTCGATACCTTGGGCGACCGTGCCGGAGAGACCTTGCTCGTGGGCGGCGACGGCCGTTACTTCAACGACAAAGCCATCCAGATCATCCTGCGCATGGCAGCGGCGGCGGGCTACGCGCGCGTGATGGTCGGGCAAAACGGAATCCTGTCGACGCCGGCTGCGAGCGCCGTGATCCGCAAATACGGCGTGTCGGGCGGGATCGTCCTCTCGGCGAGCCACAACCCCGGCGGCCCGAAGGCCGATTTCGGAATCAAGTACAACGCCCGGAACGGGGGACCGGCGAGCGAGGCCTTCACCGAGGAAGTCTACCGCCGGACGCTCGAAATTTCGGCGTACCGGACGATCGAAGCCGACGAAGTCGACCTCTCCCGGATCGGCGAAACACGGCTCGGCGAAACGCGCGTCCGTGTTTTCGACCCGATCGCCGATTACGCCGAACTCATGGAGTCTCTTTTCGACTTTGAAAAAATCGCCTCCTTGCTGAGGTCGCCGGGTTTTCGGATGCGCTTCGACGCGCTCCACGCGGTGACGGGACCCTACGCCAAGGCGATCTTCGAAGGCAGACTCGGCGCGCCGGCAGGGACCGTCGTCAACGCGATCCCGCTCCCCGACTTCGGCGGAGGCCACCCCGACCCGAACCCGGTCTATGCGGCCGACCTCGTCACGAAGGTCTCCGACCCGCGCAATGCGCTCTCTTTCGGCGCGGCGTCCGACGGCGACGGCGACCGCAACATGATCGTCGGGCCGGGTTTCGTCGTTGGGCCGAGCGACAGCCTCGCCGTCATCGTGGCGAACCACGCGCTGATTCCGGCGTTCGCCGACGGAATTTCCGGCGTCGCGCGCTCGATGCCGACGAGCCGCGCCGTCGACGCCGTCGCCGAAAAGCTCGGCGTCCCGTGCTTCGAAACGCCGACGGGGTGGAAGTTCTTCGGAAATCTGCTCGACGCGGGCAAGGCGTCGATCTGCGGCGAGGAAAGCGCCGGGACGGGGTCGAACCACGTGCGCGAAAAGGACGGACTCTGGGCGGTCCTTTTTTGGCTGAATATCCTCGCGGCGCGCGGAGAGACGGTCGAAGGCGTCGTCCGCGACCACTGGCGGCGCTTTGGTCGCCACTACTACGCGCGCCACGATTTCGATCGCGTCGCGACGGAAAGAGCCGAAGCGCTGATGGCGCGTCTGCGCGAGAAAATTCGTTCGCTGCCGGGCAAGACCCTCGAAGGGATGCGGGTCGAAGCCGCCGACGATTTCGCCTACCTCGACCCCGTCGACGGTTCGCGCAGCGAACACCAGGGCGTACGAATCCTCTTTCAGAACGCTTCACGCGCCGTCTTCCGTCTTTCGGGCACGGGAACCGAGGGCGCGACCCTGCGCGTCTATCTCGAACGGCGTGTGACCGAAGCGAAAGACCACGCGCTCGTCGTGGGAGACGCGCTCGCGCTTTTGGCGCGGATCGCTGGGGACACGGCGCATATCGAAGAGATGACCGGAAAAACCACGCCCGATGTGGTGAGTTAGGAAACGACGTGATGAGAAGCAGGCACGCCGCCGGCCTTGGTGCCGGAGCGCAGCCGCCGAGATGTCCGAAAAAAGAACTTGGACGTTAAAGGAGCGATGCCATGCCTGAAAAACGCGCTTTTCAACTGCCCGGATACGCCGTTGCGCTGGTGCTCGCGGGCGGACGCGGGAAACGCCTCAACGAACTGACCGACCGTCGCGCCAAGCCGGCGGTCTATTTCGGCGGGAATTTCCGCATCATCGATTTTGCGTTGTCGAACTGCATCAACTCGAACATCCGCCGGATCGGCGTCGTGACGCAGTACAAGTCGCACAGCCTCCTGCGCCACCTCCAGCGCGCGTGGTCCTTCCTGCGCGGCGAGATCCACGAATTCATCGACCTCTTGCCCGCACAGCAACGCGTCGACGAAGAATCCTGGTACCGGGGAACGGCCGACGCCGTCTATCAGAATTTCGACATCATTCAGTACTACCAGCCCCGACCGGAATACATCGTCGTTCTCGCGGGCGACCACGTCTACAAGATGGACTACGCCGCGATGCTCGTCGATCACGTGGAAAGCAAGTGCGAATGCAGCGTTGCGTGCATCGAGGTTCCGCGCAGCAGCGCGTGCGCCTTCGGCGTCATGGCCGTCGACGAATCGAACAAAATCATCGATTTCATCGAAAAACCCGAAGAACCGCCGTGCGTCCCCGGAAAACCCGAACACTCGCTGTGCAGCATGGGAATCTACATCTTCAACGCGAACTACCTCTACGACGAACTCGAGCGCGATATCGCCGACGAATCGTCAAACCACGACTTCGGAAAAAACATCATCCCGAACGCGGTGAAAAATGGCGTCGCGTACGCGCATTTCTTCGAGCGGAGTTGCGTACACGCGCCCGAAGAAGGCGACAAGGAACACTACTGGCGCGACGTCGGCACCGTCGACGCCTACTGGGAAGCCAATATCGACCTGACGGCGACCGACCCGGCGCTCAACCTCTACGACCGGACTTGGCCGATATGGACTTACCGACCGCAGTTGCCGCCGGCTAAATTCGTCCACAACCAGCCCGGACGCCGAGGGAACTCGACCGAATCGACGGTCGCCAGCGGATGTATCGTATCGGGTGAGACGAACCGCTCGGTCCTGTTTTCCTCGTGCCGCGTCCATTCGTACGCGAAGGTCGATTGGTCGGTACTCCTCCCGGAAGTGCAGATCGGGGGCGGCGCGCGCGTCGGGCACGCGGTCGTCGACCACGGTGTCTGCATCCCGCCCGGAATGGTCATCGGAGAAGACGAACAGGAAGACGCGCGTCGTTTCCGCCGCACGCCCAACGGGATCGTCCTGGTAACGCAGGCGATGATCAACCGCCTCAGCTCCTGAACGTATGCATATACTTCACGTCGCGGCGGAAATCTATCCGCTGGTCAAAACCGGCGGACTCGCCGACATCGTCGCGGCTCTGCCGAACGCGCAAGCGAAGCGCGGGTGCGACGTGCGCGTCCTTCTTCCAGGATTCCGGGGGATCCTCGCGGGCGTTACGGAACTCACGCCGGTCGCGCAAATCGGCCCCGTTTTCGGTGCGGCGGCGGTGCAACTCCTCGCTGGTCGCCTTCCCGACACCGAATTGAGCGCCTACGTCATCGACGCGCCCTTCCTGTACGACAGGGAGGGCAACCCCTACGTCGGCCCCGACCGCCACGACTGGAAAGACAACCACCGTCGCTTCGCCCTGCTCGGATGGGCGGCGGCGCACATCGCCTTCGGCGAATTGGACCCGGATTGGCAACCCGACATCGTGCACGCACACGACTGGCACGCCGGACTCGCGTCGGCGTACATCCGGCAGAACCCCTCGCTGAAAACGCCGACGGTCTTCACGGTGCACAACCTCGCGTTTCGCGGCATCTTCCCGATGGAATGCTACGGCGAACTCGGCCTCACGGCCCAGTTCCTGACGCCTTCGGGGCTCGAATTCTACGGCAGCTTCTCGTTCATGAAAGCCGGTCTCGTCTATTCGGACAAAATCACGACGGTCAGCCCGACCTACGCGAAAGAAATCCAGACGCCCGAATTCGGATGGGGACTCGATGGCGTGTTGACCGAGCGTGCGAACGACCTTTCGGGAATCCTCAACGGCGTCGACTACGACGTCTGGACGCCGCAAGACCCGAAAATCGCGCGCACCTACACCGCGACCAACCAAAACGGAAAAAAACTCTGCAAGCGCGCGCTTCAGAAGGATTTCGGTCTGCAAAGAGACGGCGAATCGCCTCTTTTCGCCGTCGTCAGCCGCCTCGCCGGCCAAAAAGGCATGGACCTCCTCCTCGACGCGCTACCCGAACTGATCGGCGGCGGCGGCCAGCTCGTCGTCCTCGGGACCGGGGAAACCGAGATCGAAGCCCGTTTTTTCCAGGCGTCGCAAGCCTACCCCGGTCGCGTCGCCGTCCGCATCGGATACGACGAAAACCTCTCGCACCGCATCATGGCGGGCGCAGACCTTCTGCTCGTTCCCTCGCGCTTCGAGCCTTGCGGGCTGACCCAGCTCTACGCGCTGCGCTACGGCACGCTGCCGGTCGTCCACCGCGTCGGCGGCCTTTCGGACACCGTCGTCGATACGACGCCGGAGACCATCGCGTCGGGGCGCGCGACGGGCTTTAGCTTCGACCGCCCGGAAAGCGCGGCGCTCGGCGCGCGCATCCGCGACGCCTGCACGCTCTATCACAAGGACAGAGGTCTCTGGAGAAGAATCCGTCGACGCGCGATGCTCCAGAATTTTTCCTGGGACGATTCCGCCGCGCACTACGAAGTGCTTTACCGGAATCTCCTCTGATTCCGTTTCCAGTTTCGGCGCGATTTACGCTGCTTCGAAAACGCGACGGATCCCGGAAAGCAAGGCGCGGAAACTTGCCGAAGCATTGCCGCCCTCATCCAGACACAAATGGGGCGCAATCGCCCTTGATCCCGCAATTTTTTGATACCTGTCGCCGCTCAACTTGCGAAGCTCTTCTGCCGCGTTGGCCAGACGGTCCGGTTTCCTGTACTTGCTACGGTTCTGCTCCCTGGACAGCCTTCGCAGGCCGAGTCCGGCTTCCACGGCGGCAAGATCGCCGAGGTAGAAGCTTTCCAGTTCGTGGCAGGCGATCCGTACCAGCGCTTCCGGGTGGCCGGCTTCGGCGCAGAGCCGCGCCAGTTCACGTTTTATGTCCTCACATTTTCCACTGTCCTGGTCGCACAACACGATAAAGCGCGTGTCGGGCTTTTGCCACAGGCGAAGCCGGCGAACGAGATGCTTTTTCAAACTCTGCTTCCCGTCGAATGCGTGGTAAAGAATTTCGGTTTCTTCCGGCAGATAACGCGGCAGGATACCTTTGAGCATGGCTTCCGCGGACGCTTCTTCAAGAAAGAAGGCCAGCGTCGTCATTGCGGGTCGGCTTCGGGGAAAAATCCCTGTTTCCACAGATTGCCCATCAGGTCGCCTTCCCGCATGTAAGCGGCGAGTTGGGCGTCGTCTCGCGCCCGGTGTATCCGCGTATAGCCGTTTTTCTTGGCGAGCCAGAATACTTCACCAAGTCCAAGCGCGTTGAGCAGGTCCGGCGAATGCGTCGACACGAGTACCTGAGAAGCGCCGCGCCGCGCATAATCACGGAACTCTTCGACAAGTTCGCACAGTAGTTTGGGATACAGTTGGTTTTCCGGCTCTTCCACGCAGAGCAATGGATGCGGGTCCGGGTCGTACAGGAGCACCAGATAAGCGAACATCTTGATCGTGCCGTCCGAGACGTAACGGTCGACGAAAGGGTCGGCGAAAGCGCCGTCACGGAATTGCAACAACAGGCGACCGTCTTCGAGGAGTTTGGGCGTGACTTCGCTCACGCCGGGGACGCGTTCGCGCATTCGCTCCAGGATGCGCTTGAATACCTTGGGGTGATTTTCGTGGATATTGCGCGCTACAAGCTGGAGGTTGTCTCCGGTTGCCGAAAGATGATCGTATATTCCGATAGCATCCTTTCCGCCGCGCGCGGCGGAAAGTTGGAAGTCCGATACATGCCAGTTTTCGATCAGGCGCCGAAAGGCGTTGGCGGCCTTGAAGCGATCGAATTGTCCCAAGCCGCTGATTGCGAGCGTATCGCGCGCGACGGTTTGTTCTTCGCGTTCCAGGTCTTCGTCGGGTTTGTTGAAATCCGCTTCGTTGTTGATCGCGTAACCTTTTCCGCGACGAAAGTCGAGGAAGCGATACGGCGAACCGTAGCGCCCTCTCTTGTAGCGTAGCACTTCGTGCAAAACGACAGGGCGAGCTTTTTCCTCGCCCAGATGCAGCGCGTAGGTGACCAGGCGTTCGACCCCGGCGATCTCCATTCGGAATTTGATTTCGATCTGGATGCCTTCGTCCGGGTCGACGTTGCGCGAAAGCACTTCACGGAAGCCGCCGCGTTGCTGCAGGGCGTGACGCACGTTGTGCAACAAACAATCCTTCAAAAAGCCGAACACGCCGAACAGCGTGCTCTTGCCGGAGCCGTTCGCGCCAACCATCACGCACAGGCCGGGAATGTCGGCGATCCCGGCGTCGCGGAAACTCTTGTAGTTTTTCAGTTGTAGGCTTTCGACCCGCATGAGAACTCCTCAGAAATCCTGCTTTCCCCGGATATACTATACTGAAACGCGGCAGGAGCGGGATTTCAGGTAAAAACCGAAACTTGCTCCGCAAGAAGCGGCTTTCGCGTTTCTTCGAAAAAAACTTGAAACAAAACGCCAACTTGGCTAGAATCCCTCGTTTTCCCCCAAACGACCAACCGGAGTAAGGAACCATGGCGCGTGTTTGCCAAGTAACGGGCAAGGGCCCGATGGTCGGGAACAATATTTCCCATGCCCACAACAAAACGAAACGCCGCTTTCTGCCGAACCTGCATTATCGCCGGTTCTGGGTTGAGAGCGAACAGCATTGGGTGCGCCTGCGCATATCCAACGCGGGTCTGCGCCTCATCGACAAGAAAGGGATTGACGTCATTCTTGCCGATTTGCGCGAGCGCGGCGAAATCTGAAAGGAGATTCGGTCATGCGTGAAAAAATCAAACTCGAATCGACGGCTGGAACCGGCCACTTTTATACGACGACCAAGAACAAGAAGACCACGACGGGCAAACTCGAGTTCGTGAAATACGACCCGAAGGCCCGCAAGCACGTGGCGTATAAAGAAACGAAGCTGAGATAATCCCCTTGGGGCGGAAGAGGGCTTCGTCCGCCGGACGAGGCCCTTTTTTCTGCAAAGGGATTTTCCGAAAAGTCTGCCGGGAGACGCTTTTTCCGGTGCCGTGTTCGGAGGAATACGATGGAACTGAATGCGCCGTCGCTCGCCGTTTTCGATTATAACCATGGTGGGCGCGTTGCCCTGACGGTGAAGCGAAAGTATATGTTCGCGCTCGCGCTCTTCCTCGCGCTCGTGTGCGCGCGCCTGCTTTTCCCATTCGGCCTCGTTGCGCTCGCGATTCCGGCGATGGTCTATTTGCGCGGCGAACGGACGCTCCGGATCGGGCCGCGTTACCTGATTTGCGGCGACCGGATCGTTTATTACGCCAACGTGAAGAACCTGAGTTTTTCGGAAGAAGACAAGTCGATCTGTTTGAGAACCGGACTCAAGACCCAACTGACGATCGAAGAGCAACGCTTTCGCGCGAAGTCGCGCTCGCCGAAAGAAAAGGTCTTGCTGGAAAAGGCGCAAAAGTTCGCCGAAGCGGTAAAACTCATGACGGAAAGCGTACTCCGCTTCGCGCCCGAAGCGCTCTATCCGAGCGACGCCGAAGACGGCGCCGAGGATGCGGCTGAAAACGTGGCCGAAAACGCGACCGAAAACAACTCCCCGAACGATCCCGACTCCGCGAGCGAATCCGTCGAATCCGTCGTCGCGCCCAAGGACGCGCCTGCCGGAGAAAATCACGATGAATGAGATCCCGACCCTGGAGAGACGCCATGCCGCGCCTCAGCCTTGAACAGACCGCGTGCGTCATCGAGCGTTTCCTCAACGCGCTCCGGCTCGTCGACGGCTCGGAGCGCACGGGGCTCGAATCGATTCTCGTGCGCTGGCTCGCAAGTACGGCGCACCATAGAAGCGATTGCGTCGTCTATATCGACGCGAAAGTCATCTGCCGTTCGCGCGGTCAGGAGATCAGCGTGTTCGAAGTCCCGAAGGCGGAGCAGAAAGAAGCGCTCTGGTGCAATGGGGCTCGGATAGAGATCATCGACGCCGAGGCTTTCCGGGCGTCGTACAAGCTGGAAATGCGCGGCACGGAAGGTCTGGACTTTTCGATGCCGCCCGCGTAAAGCGCGGTTTCCGCGATCATGTTTCCAGAAACGGAAGAATCGTCCCGGCGCGGCGCGCCCGAACCCGGAACGCGGCGAATCGTCGACGGGGTCGAAAGGGTTCATTACGAAGGCTACTGGATCAAGACCTACGCGATCCCGAACAATGCGCTGGAAGCAAAGAAACAGTTGATCGAGGCGCTGACGCGGCGCCTGTTCAATCATACCGAACACGGCCTCAACATCCCCGGATCGCGCCTCATCGACGCGCGCGAAAGTTTCCAAAGGGAAAGCGACCCAGCGCGCTGGCGGGTCAAGTCGGCGATGCTCGCCGGCGCCCTCTTCAATCGCGCCGGCGATATTTTCAAGAAACTCGTCGCAATGCAGGAATCCGGCGTCGAAATCCTGCCCGAGAACCCCTTGATGCGCGAGTGCGGCGGTTGCCTGCTCGAAGCGATGGAACTTGGGCGTTCGGTCCTCCATCGGAGCGGCGACGAGGGGATCGACGAACTCTGGGGCGAGCCGTTTCGCGCGTTCTCGGTGCCGCTCGAAGAATTCTACGAAACGCGTTACATCAAGATCGCGCAGAGCATGCGGGACATCGACCAGGTCGCCGCGGGGATGCGCGAGGTCTTCCAGAAGATTCCGGCGTTCGGGAAAATCGACGCGCTGATTGGCGAGTTCGCCGAAAAAGCGAAGGCCAAGACGGAACTCCTGCGTACCGACGCCGATATCCTCGAAGCCTGGCCCTGCCTCGTCGCGGCTTCCGACCGCTTGATGCGTTTCGTCCCCCTGCGCGGCGCGTCCGACGGCAGGCACAGCGTTTCCGCCGGGCAGCGCTTGCTCGGCGAAGGCCGCGACCTCGTCATCTATATCTCGCGCGCGCGCACGCCGATGCCGAAAAGCATGAACGTCTATCTGAAGCGCTGTGCGATTTACCTGAAAAGCGGGCGCCTGCCCCGGCGTTCGGGCGTCGCGCCGCTGCCGGACTGATGCTTCTCCGCACCGGGAACGCGAAGGGTCGAAAAATGCAAGACGCCGAAATGGACAGGAAGTCGCTGTGGATGCTCTCGGCGGGGCATCTGTTCACCGACCTCAATCAGGGTGCCTTGCCGGCGATCCTCCCTTTTCTGATCCGGCGCGCCGGTCTGAGCTACGCCGACGCGGCCGGACTGGCGTTTGCGATGGCGCTTTCGTCTTCGATCGTACAGCCGCTCTTTGGCGTCTGGGCCGATAGCACGACCAAAAACTGGTTGATGCCGGCGGGCGTTTTTCTCGCGTGCACCGCGTTGGCGTTCATCGGTTTCGTCCCCGACTACGGGCTGATGTATCTCTGCGCGACCTTGAGCGGGGTCGGAATCGCCGCGTTTCACCCCGAAGCGGCGCGGCGCGCGAACGCGCTCGCGGGCAAAAAAAAGGGTGCGGGGCTGGGAATTTTTTCGGTCGGCGGGAATGTCGGATTCGCGCTCGGTCCGGCGCTCATGACGCCGGCGCTACTTCTGTTCGGAACGGCGGGCAGCGCGCTTTTATTCCTTCCCGGCATCGTGATGCCGTTTCTGCTGAGCCGCTCGATCAAGGAAACACCCCAGGGAATCCCGGCGCTCGAAAAAGGCGGCGATCCAAAGGCTTTGGGAGGCGAAAAGGCTCAGGCGCCGAAAGACGAATGGTTTGAATTTTCCTGGCTTTCCGTCGCCGTCATTATTCGCTCGATCGTTTTCTACAGCGTCAACACCTTCCTGCCGCTTTACTGGATCTACGCGCTGCACCAGTCGGAGGCCGCTGGCGGAGCGGCGCTTGCCGCGCTCTGCGCGATGGGCGCCGTGTCGACCCTGCTCGGCGGGATGATGGCCGACCGGATCGGGGCGAACGGCGTCGTCAAACTCGGCTACGTTCTCCTCGTGCCCTTCCTTTACCTTTTCGCCCGGACGACAGACCTGTTTTGGGCGAGCGTGCTCCTCTTGCCGATCGCCTTTGCGCTTTTTTCGATCGCCAGTCCGATGGTGCTCCTGGGGCAGAGCTATCTGCCGGGCAAAGTCGGCTTCGCTTCGGGCGTGACGCTGGGCCTCGCGGTCAGCGTCGGCGGCCTCGTGGCGCCGCTCGTCGGTCGCTACGCGGACGACAACGGGCTGCCGGCGGCGATGGCCTTGTTGTCTTTCATCCCGATCGTCGGTGCGCTCGTCGCCCTGACCTTGAAGCCGCCCGCCGCGACCAAGCGCTGAACGCCGACAAGCCTTGGAGAATTCCTTTTCGGGAATCGTCTTCGCATTGAACGGCTTCACTTCGCTGCGCGATCACACCCTCCGGGGCGCGAGAGATTTTGAGGAAATCACACGCGGACGAATTCCCCCTGCTGGGGTAGCCGCGGGTTTTTCCAACCGAGTTCCTCCTTGATCGCGGCGACGAAAGCCTGCGAAGCGCCCGGTTCGCCGTGGACGACGAAGGTGTGCTTCGGCGGTTTACGGAACCCGCGCAACCAGTCGATCAGCGCCGGCTGGTCGGCGTGCGCGGAGAGACCGCCGACCGTATGGATGCGCGCGCGAACCGGAACGGTCTGTCCGAAGAGGCGCACGAACGGCGCACCGTCGACGAGGCGACGCCCCATGGTTCCTTTCGCCTGGAATCCGGTGATCAGAACACAGCACTCGGCGCGCGGGAGGTTTTCGCGCAGGTGGTACTTGATCCGTCCGGCATCGCACATGCCGCTCGCCGAGACGATGACGGCGCCGCTGCGTACTTCGTTGAGCGCCCTCGATGCGTTCGCGTCGCCGACGAATTCGACCTTGACCTTGTCGGGGTGCTGTTCCGCCCACGCCCTGAGCGCGATCGCCTCGTCGTCGAGGAGTTCCTGGTGGTCGAGCGTGACGCGCGTCGCCGAAGTCGCCATCGGCGAGTCGACGTAGATTTTGATCGGGTCGATGCGATTGCGGCGGACGAGGTCGGCAAGAATATAAATGATCTCCTGCGTGCGCCCCACGGCAAACGACGGGATGACGAGGTTGCCCTGCGTCGCGCGGACGTGCTCGAAGGCCGAGACGATTTCGTCCTCGGTTTCGTCGATCGGGCGGTGCCGACGGTTGCCGTAAGTCGACTCGACGAGAAGCAGGTCCGCTTCGGGTACGACTTTTTCGGGGTCGTGGATGACGGGGCGGTCGGACATGCCGAGGTCGCCCGAAAAGACGAGTTTCCGGGAATGCCCCTTTTCAGCGGCGGTGACCTCGATCCACGCCGACCCCAGGATGTGTCCGGCTTCGTGAAAGCGCGCGCGCACGGTTTCGGACGCGTTGAACTCCGCACCGAAAGGCACGGGACGCAGATACGAGAGCGCCGTCGCCGCCTGCTGTACCGTATAGAGCGGTTGCACGACGCGGGTTTGCGGCGTATTGCCGCGTCGCTGGTGGCGAAGCTGCCATTCGCTTTCCTTTTCCTGGATGTGCGCGCTGTCGGGCAGGAGAATTTTCAGGAGGTCGACGGTCGCCAGCGTCGCGTAGATCGGCCCACGGAATCCCATGACGGTCAGGCGAGGGAGCAGGCCGGAATGGTCGATATGCGCGTGCGTCAGGAGGACGAAGTCGATTTCGCGCACGTCGAAGTCGAAATTCAGCGCGTTGACGTTTTTGGAATACGCCTCGCGCCCCCCCTGGAACATCCCGCAATCGACGAGAAAACGGCACGAATCCGTTTCCACCAAGTTACACGAGCCCGTAACTTCGCCGGCGGCACCGAAAAACCCAATACGCATAATCCCTCCCCAATCGATCGGCCGCCGCCGAAACACCGTGTTCGACGGCGTAGAACTTCATTCTAGCGTAAAACAGGCGCGGGTATTGCGACGACAAGCGCGGCCATCGTTTCAGGGCTGTTCAGTACTTCCGACAGCAGGAATCAGGCGGAATTAATCGCAAATGTGCAAAACACGAGCTAAAATAAGGAGATGGACGAGAATCGTCGAATCAGGAGATTGCAATGACAGGTTTTTTTCGGAATCTGGCGTTTCTGGCGTTTTTATCCTTAAGCTCCGCCGCGTGGGGAGAGGGCGTCTATGTGACCGAGGGCCCGAACGGCCCGACGTTTTCCAACGTCCCTCAAGAAGGGAGCAAGGAAATCAACCTGCGCCCGCTGACGGTCATCCAGTCGCCGAAACAGGAAGGCGCCGCCACGCCTCCGCCTGCGCGAGGCGCGACGCCCAGGGCGCGCGATCGCGGTACGGCGCCGAGGGTGACGCCGCCACCGCCCGGCGCGGCGCTCGAACCCGCGTACCGCGAATTTTCCGTGCTCTGGCCTCTGGATAACGGGAGTGTCATCATCAATCCGGGCACCTTCGACGTGCGCGTTTCCGTCGACCCGGCGCTTCGCCTCGAAGAGGGGCACGCTTTCGCCGTCAGCATCAACGGCGACCCGGTCAGGGAGCGCTTTACCTCGACGGAATTCATGATCCCGCCGGAGTTTTGGGGCGAAGCGATCCCGATGAACCAGTTCGCTTCGCTTCAGGCGAGCATCGTCGACAAAAGCGGGTCCGTTCTGAAATTGGCGGAGCCGATCCGTTTCATGATGCGTTTCACGACGGTTTTGCAGAACCCGAATCGGAGTTCTCGTCGCCATGTTCCCGGCTCGATCCTGCCGGGGGGTGTGAATTTCGGTTCGGACAGGCATCCTCCGCGCCCGGATGGTCCGGGCAAAGACTCCTGGCAAGGCGACGGCACGCACGACCACACCCCCGGCGGCAAACCGCCTTCCGGGAAGTGGGGAGGCCCGCACGGCCCGCATGGAGACGGCGCACCTCCCACCCAGGGAGGTTCCGCTTCGTCCGACCATCTCTTTGACCATGCCGTTTCTTCTGCCAGCCCACCCGACTATGCCTTGGGTCACGGCGCTTTGCCCGTGTCCGATTCGGACAGGCATCCTCCCGCCTGGAAGGGCGACGGTACGCACGATCACACTCCCGGCGGTAAGCCGCACTATGGGAAATGGGGCGGTCCGCATGGCTCGCAAGCCGGCACGAGCACGCCTCCCGCTCAGGGAAGCAGCGCTTCGACCGACCATTTGCTGGGGCATACCACCTCCTCTTCCAGCGTGCCCGACACTTCGCTGGGCTATGGCGCCTTGCCCGTGTCCGATTCGGACAGGCATCCTCCTGCCTGGAAGGGCGACGGCAAGTTCGACCATCCCCCCGTCGGCAGACCGCACTACGGGAGACGGAAAGGCCCCCACGGACAACACGCCGACGGCGGCTCGTCCGGGAAGCCCGGAAAAGGCGCCGGCGCTTCTTCGTCCGCGCAGGGTGGTTCGGCTTCGTCGGGAACGGGCGGCGGCAAGCATTCTGTGGGCGGGAAAAAAGGCTGATTTTTTCAGAAGACAGAGGACAGAAGATAGAAGACAGAGCGCTCACTGCGTTCGCTTCGTGATCAGTTTTCAGTATTCAGATGTCGCAGGACTTCCTCCCTCTGATTACTGAACCCTGACTACAGAGGCCGCAGGCCGTTCAGTCCTCTGTCTTCTGTCTTCAGTCTTCAGAAAACTGCGCGCGCGAGTTCGAGCACGACGCGCGAGACGCCGGCGACGAGTAGCGCGGCGGCAAAGGATACCGCCGCCGAGAACCAGGCTTCCTTGCGTCCGAGCATTTTGTGCATGACGGCGAAAGTCGATACGCAAGGGACGTAAAGCGTCAGAAACACGAGGAAGGTGAAGATTTGGACGGAATCGAGCAAGGACGAGATTTCGTCGGTCCCGAGCGCTTGGTAGACCATCAAAAGCGACAACTCCTTGCGCAGCACGCCGAAGAGGATCGGAACGCCGAGGTTTTGGGGAAGATTCAGGCACCAGACGGTGACCGGCGTCAGCGCCGCATTGATCGCGGCGTCCGCGCCGAAGTGGCTCAGAAGCGCCAGGACGACGCTGCCGACGACCAGAAGCGGCGCGACGATCGTTATGATGTCTTCGCTGCGCTGCCAGGTTTTTTTGAAAAGCGTCGTCCATGCCGGAATCGAGTACGGCGGGATCGGCTGTATCATTCCGGGCGTCGCGTCGGAGTAGTGGCGGGTCAATAATTTCCCGATCAGCGCGATCGTCAGCATCGTCAGGCCGAGGACGGCGAAAACGCCGACTCCGCCCAGGTATTTTCCGCCGATGGCGAGGATGATCGCCGAGCGCGCCGAGCACGGAACGAAGGAAACCAGGATCGAAGCGACGACGCGGTCGCGCTTGGAGCCGGTCGCCGCCGCCGCTGAAATCGCGGGAACGTTGCAGCCCAAGCCGATCAGGAAAGGGACGGCGATGTCGCCGTGGAGACCGATGTGGTGAAATCCGCAGTCGACGACGAAGGCGATGCGGTACAGGACGCCGGATTCTTCGAGAAGAACGAGCAGGAAGGCCAGCGGCAGCATATACGGGACGACGATTCCGACGAGTCCGGCCAAACTGTCGGCGATCGCGCGTCCGACGACGCCCAGCGTCGAGCTTGGGTGCCATTCCTGGATCCACCCCGTGAGCCGCGCCGAGGTATGCAGGTCGAGGAAGGCGCTGATCTTGAAGACGAGCAGCAGGACGAGGGCGAAGACGATCAGGCTGCCGATCAGCCCCCAGCGCGGATGCAGGAAGAAGGTATCCAGCCAGTATTGCGCGTCCTTTGACGCCTTGATCCCGTGGAATCCGCGCAAATACGTGACCGACTCGAAAAGCATCGCGGCGCGATGGTGGCGGTCGGCGTGGATTTCTTCGGGCAAGGCGCGCGGGAGTTTTTTTTCGGCTAGCAAGCAGGCGTCGGAAAAGTCCGGCGCCAGCGCGGGAAAGCGCGCGGCGAGCAACTCCAGGAAATACGCGTCGTTTTCGGCAAGGCGGGAAAGCACGAAGGCGCGCGGAAGCTGGAAAAATCCGTCGGCATCGACGCGCGAGACGAGGGCGTCGAGTGTCCGCAGCGTTTCGGCGATATGCGGAGACGCCGGCTGCGGCAGCACGCGGGTTTTTTCGCGCGCGATCCCGATCGCCGCTTCGAAAAGCTCGGAAAGTCCCTTGCCCATATAGGCGACCGTCGGGATGACCGGGATGCCGAGCCGCTCGCTCAGGACTCTGACGTTGATGAAGAGTCCCCGCGCGTGCGCTTCGTCCGCGCGGTTCAGCGCGATGAGCATCGGTCGGCCGAGGCTGGCGAGTTCGAGCGTCAATTCGAGGTCTTTTTGCAGCGTCGTCGCGTCGACGACCTGGATCAGGACGTCGGGGGCTTTCGCCTCGATCGCGGGGGCGTCGCCTTCACGCGAGGCGCAAGGCGGCGGGCGATCTCCCCAGAAGAGGTAGCGCAGGACGGCGCGCTCCTGCGGGGTCGATGCCTGCAAGGACGCGATCGGCGAAAGGTCGATCAGGGCGATCTGGTCGAGTCCCACGTCGACGACGCATTCCTGATACGCATCGCCGGCGGAATCGAGGTGCTTCGCGCGCATCGCGGGGCTCGCGGCGTTTTTGAAAATGGTCGTTTTGCCGACGTTGTAGTGCCCGATGAGCGCGACGCGCGGTCTTCTTTCACCGCGCAGCAAGGGGCCGTGAAGCGGAATCGTTTTTTGCGGCGGGTCGGATTTTTTCGTCATGGATTCGCAAAAAGACCGCGATTTCCCAGTCTATGCATTACGTCATCACGCCGCGATTCTATCGACACGCTGCAAACGCGTCGCCGTCCGCCACGCGGCCGCGTCGCCGCGACCGGGAATCCGGCAGTCCGGGGTGATTTCGACGAGCGGCGCGAGGACGAAGGCGCGCAAGTGCATGCGCGGGTGGGGGAGTTGAAGCCTCGGCGTGTCGACGCTGCGCTCGCCGTACAGCAGAAGGTCGAGGTCGAGCGTGCGCGGCGCGTGGCGGTAATCGCGCCGCCTTCCGAAGCGCGCTTCGAGGAGAAAGAGTTCTTCGAGCATTTCCAGCGGTTCGAGCCGCGTTTCGAGCGCGGAGACCGCGTTGATGAAATCCGGCTGCCCCCGGATTCCGACCGGCGCGGTGCGGTAGAGCGATGAGGCGCGCAAGAGGCGCGATTCGCGCAAACCGGCGAGCGCGTCGAGCGCTTTTGTGATTTGCGCGACGGGGTCGCCCAGATTGGCGCCGAGCGCAACGTGCGCGAGCGTCATCGGCAGGGTCAATCCGTGGATTCCACGGATACTGCGGATTCTGCGGATTCCGGGCGGTCGGAAGGCGTCGCGGAGCGCCGTCTGCGGCGGCGGCGCCTGGGGCGCTCCGCGATCGGAGGAGACGAGAGCATTTCGGCGCGCAGCGCCGCGTCGGCGTCGAGAAAATCCGTCCACCAGCGCCCGACTTCGGCGGGTACGTCGCCGGATTCGACGCGAAGCAGCAGAAAATCGTAGGCGGCGCGAAAGCGCGAGCGCTCGAGCAAGGCGTAGGGACGCTTGCCGCTGCGCTGTTCGAAGCGCGGCTGGATCGACCAGATGTCCCGAATGTCGCCGGCGACACGGCGCGTGATCGCGAGCTTTCCTGCCTGATGTTCGAGAACGGAATTCATCGCCTGGAAGAGTGACGGAAACGGCGCCTCTCCGGCGTTTTTCAGCGTTTCCCATTCGTTGAGGACTTCGTGCCAGAGCAACGCGCCGAACAGAAAGGCAGGCGATACCGGTTTTTTGTCGCGCACGCGTTGGTCGGTATTCAAAAGCGCCGCGCGGATGAATCGCTCGCTGTGCAAGTCGTCGAGCGACGAATCGAGGAGCGGCAGCAGCGCCTTGTGCAAGCCCTCGGAACGCAGGTTTTCGAGACAGTCGACGGCGCGCCCCGACATCAGAAGTTTCAGGACTTCGTCCATCAGGCGCGCGGAAGGGACGTTGCCGATCAAGGGCGCGAGTTCGCGGAGCGGTTTCCGCGCGTCGGGGTCGATGGAAAAGCCGAGTTTCGCCGCGAGGCGCACGCCGCGAAGCATGCGAACGGGGTCTTCGCGGTAACGCGTTCCAGGATCGCCGATCGTACGCAGGCGCTTTTCCTTGAGGTCGGCGACGCCGTCGTGGAAATCGACGATCGTTTCGGCGACCGGGTCGAAGTAGAGCGCGTTGATCGTGAAGTCACGCCGCGCGGCGTCCTCCTTGTGGCTGCCGAAAACGTTGTCGCGCAGGAGACGCCCGTGGCTGTCGGTCGGCGCTTTCGAGCCGCCCGATTGGTGTCCGCGGAAGGTCGTGACTTCGACGGTCTCGGAACCCATCATGACGTGAACGATCTGGAAACGGCGTCCGATGATGCGCGAGCGGCGGAAGCACTGGCGCACTTCATCGGGCGTCGCGTCGGTCGCCACGTCGTAATCCTTCGGGCGTTCGCCGACCAGGAGGTCGCGGACCGCGCCGCCGACGATGAAAGCGTGGTAACCGCGCTGTTGCAGGGTCTCCACGGTGCGAAGACTGCCGGCGCTGATGAGTTCGCGGCGGATTCCGTATTTTTTCGCGTCGAGGACGACGCCGTTGCGGCGCGTTTTCCCGGAACGGCCGAAGATGCGCGCGACGAATTTTTTGAGGGTGTCGCGCTTGATCAGCGACGGCGTGAAAGAACGCATCATGTTTCAAAGTCCAGTATCGTCCACCCCGAGGTGGTCGCGTGCGCGCGTAGCGTCGCGTCGGGATTGACGGCGATCGGGTCGCTGACGGCCGAGAGAAGCGGAAGGTCGTTGAACGAATCGCTGTAGAAGCGGGTCCGCTCGAAGTCGGCGAAGGTCAGTCCCAGCGATTCGAGCCACGATTCGACGCGAAGGACCTTCCCCTCGCGGAAAGCCGCCGTCCCGCGCGCCTTCCCGGTGAAGCGGCCGTTCTCGATTCCTGCGATCGTCGCGATCAGGTGCGGGATTTTCAGTTCGCGGCAGATCGGTCCCGTGACGAAGGTATTCGTCGCCGTCACGAGCGCGCACACGTCGCCGCGATGCTGTTCGACGAGCACGCGCGCCGTTGGGCCGATCATCGGGCGGATGCGCGTTTCCATGAATTCGGCGTGCCAGACGAGGAGTTCGGCGCGCGGAGACTCCGAAAGCGGTCGAAGCTGGAATTCCAGGAATTCGTCGATGTTCAGCGTTCCCGCCTTGTACTGCTCGAAAAAAACGGCACTCCTCTTTTCGAAGAAACTCTCGTCGAGGATGCCCTTATCGACGAGAAAGCGTGTCCATTCGTAGTCGCTGTCGCCGGAAAGCAGCGTGTTGTCGAGGTCGAAAAGCGTCAGTTGCATGTTCAAAAGACGGTCTGCGCGCGCAGCATTTCGCGGAGCAGCGGGAGCGTGACCGCGCGCTTGTCTTCAAGCGCGCGCTTATCGAGCGCGATCAGAAACGAGGAAAGCGTGCGCATGTCGCGCGGCGCGCGCGAGAGCAGGTAATCGACCGCGTCGTCGGAAAGTGGGATGCCGCGCGCCTGTGCCTGCGCTTTGAGCGCCTCGCGCTTCTCGTCGTCGGAAAGCGGCGTCAGCCGGTAAACGAGCCCGGAAGCCAGGCGCGTGCGCAGGTCTTCGCGGAACTTCAGTTCGCGCGGCGTCCGGCACGACGCGGTGATCAATCGCCCTCCCGAGACGCGAAGCGCGTTGAAGCGGTTGAACACGGCGATTTGTCCGGCTTCGCTGAGCGCTTCGACGTTGTCGACGGCATGGAAAAGGGAGGCTCGTGACGCTTCGTCGGAGAGTCCCATGTCGGGGTCGACGGCGGCGTCGTGGTAAAGCGCGCCGCACGCGCGCAGCAAATGCGTTTTCCCCGAACCCGACTCTCCCCAGAGAAACAGGGAAACCTCGCGGTTTTGCGGCGCGAGCCACGCGGCCAGCCCCGTCAATGCCTCACCGTTCTCACCCGTGATGAAATTGTCGAGGCGCGGCGGGTTTTCGAGGAGAATATCGAGTAAGAGTTGGCGCATGAAAATTCGCGTGTCCGCACGCGAGAAAAACATTTCGGATAGAATCGGGTAGCTTTCAGATAGCGGCGTGCATTCTACCATCCCGCGCCGCTGAATGTTTTCTCAGGTTTTGACGGTGATAATAGATCAAATGACTTCTCTGGAACGACAACCGCTTTCCTACCGCGACGCCGGCGTCGATATCGACGCCGGGGACGCGCTCGTCGAACGCATCAAGCCCTTTGCCCGAAAGACCGCGCGCGAAGGCGTGCTCGGCGGCCTAGGCGGCTTCGGCGCGCTTTTCGAAATCCCGAAACGCTTCCGCGAGCCGGTGCTCGTCTCTGGAACCGACGGCGTCGGGACGAAGCTCAAACTCGCGTTCGAACTCGACCGCCACGAGGGTGTCGGAATCGACCTCGTCGCGATGAGCGTCAACGACGTGCTCGTCCAGGGCGCGGAACCCTTGTTTTTCCTGGACTATTTCGCGTGCGGGAAACTCGATGTCGACAGGGCGGCGACTGTCGTCGAAGGCGTCGCCACGGGGTGCGCGCGCGCCGGTTGCGCCCTGCTCGGCGGCGAGACGGCAGAAATGCCCGGAATGTATCCAGACGGCGAATACGACCTCGCCGGCTTCGCCGTCGGCGCCGTCGAAAAATCGCGGATCATTACCGGCGCCGACATCGTCCCCGGCGACGCGCTGATCGGACTTCGTTCGTCCGGCGCGCACTCGAACGGTTACTCGCTGATACGGAAGATCCTCACGCGCGCGCGCGTCGACCTGAATTCGCCCTTCGATTTCGACACTTCCAACGCTTCCGACGAAAAAAGCGGCGGAAAGCGCAGCCTCGCCGACGCCGTCATGACGCCGACGCGCATCTACGTGAAACCCGTTCTCGCGCTTTTGGAAAAAGTGCGAATCAAGGGTATGGCGCACATCACCGGCGGCGGACTCGTCGAAAACCTGCCGCGCACGCTGCCCGACAAGGTGAAAGCCGTCGTCGAAAAATCCGCGTGGGAGCGCCCCGCGCTTTTCCGCTGGCTTCAGGAAGAGGGCGGCGTCGCCGAGGCCGAAATGTGGCGGGTCTTCAACTGCGGCGTCGGCATGGTGCTGATCGTTTCGCACGAAGACGCCTCCGACGCGCGAAGGATCCTCGCCGCCCAAGGAGAGACGGCGATCGAGATCGGCGAAGTCGCCGTGCGCGACAGAGATGAAAGTCGAGCGATTGTCATATAATATAGGAATGTGTTGCGCTGGAACGACGAAACGCGATGGAATGTTCGTGGAATGTGCGTGTACGTGAAAAGGTGAATCAGGCTTCGCAATCGACGTTGAATCGCCCGGAAACCCGGCGGCGCTCTCCGACGCGCGTATCGAGCAGAACGGGAAGGTTTCGTTTGCGCCGGTCGTTCGCGCGCCTCTTTTCGTCACGCGGCGTTTCGGTATGCGCGCCAGACTGACCGTGCGCGTTTTCCCCCGAAAAATACGCCGCTCCCCGGCGCCGCGCCGGAAAGTCACCGACCGGGCCGACCGGCGCGTACAGCGGTTTTTCCGGCGGCAACGCGCCGTCGTTCGCTGTGCGTTTGAGTGCTTCAACCGGAATCCACATAATCGTTCGACACCTTTTCCTCTGTAAACCTTAACGGCATTTTTCGGGAAAAATTGAGCGCGCGTACACGACCGGCAGTTGGGCCTGAGGGAATGATTCCTTTCCAGAAGCAATATCCCGGAAAGTGGCGACGGCGTCGCCACTTTTATTGGAATTCGGCGATGTAGGCTCCGATCAGCCAGTTGCGCAGGGTCAGCGAAATATTGACTGCCTTGGTGACCCGAACGCGCGATCACGGCGAAGACCTTGGAGCGGGCGATGGGAATCGAACCCACGGCACAAGCTTGGGAAGCTTGGGTATTACCATTATACGACGCCCGCTTTTTCGGCGTCATTCTAAGCGCTCCGCGCGGATACTTCAACTGATTCCATTTCCAGTTCATCCCTGGTCGACTCGCCTTGCCGTACTGCTAGTACTGTCTTCGGCACGGCATCAAAGCATGAATGAACTGGAAAAGGAATGAAAAGCCGCGGCGCGACGCTCTCGGTGCGTTGCCGCCGGTGAAACCTCGCTTCGCGCCGGACGGAAAGTCACGTTATCATCGCAGTCCTTGAAATCCGGGTGTTCGATGACTTCTTTTTCCGATTGTCTGGTGGTCGACCGGCGACGCTTGCGCGCGCTTTCCCGCGACCACCGTCGCTTGTACGGCGCGCGCCTAGACGCCGCCGACGCTGAATACGAGGCGCTGCTCGCGCGTTCGCGCGCGGCGGTTGCCGCGCGGCGCGAGAATCTGCCGTGTCCGAAGTTTTCCGACGACCTGCCGGTCTGCGCGCGGCGCTTCGAGATCGCCGAGGCGATTTCGAAAAACCGCGTCGTCGTCGTCTGCGGCGAGACGGGTTCGGGCAAGACGACGCAACTGCCGAAAATCTGCCTCGAACTTGGGCGCGGGACGACGGGGCTGATCGGGCACACGCAGCCGCGCCGCATCGCCGCGCGCGCGACGGCTTCTCGCATCGCGCGGGAACTCGAAAGCGAGTTGGGACGCCTCGTCGGGTACAAAATCCGCTTCTCCGAGCGCGTCTCGCCGCAGTCCTACGTCAAGCTGATGACGGATGGGATCGCGCTCGCGGAAATACACAGCGACCCGTATTTGCTCCAATACGATACCATCATTATCGACGAGGCACACGAACGCAACCTGAACGTCGATTTTCTGCTGGGCTATCTGAAGCGCCTGTTGCACAAGCGCCCCGACCTGCGTGTGATCGTCACGTCGGCGACGCTCGACGCGAAGCGTTTTGCGGCCTATTTCGCGTTCGACGGGAAAGAAGCGCCGGTGATCGAAGTCTCCGGGCGCCTCTTCCCCGTCGAACTCCGCTATCGTCCGATGCTCGAAGAGAAAAACGAGACCGAGACGACAGACTCGCGCGAGCGCCGCGATCTTTGCGACGCCGTCGCCGAGGCGTGCGACGAACTCGCGCGGACGGGTCCCGGCGACATCCTCGTCTTTCTTCCCGGAGAGCGTGAAATCCGCGAAACGGCCGACGCGCTACGCGGTCGTTTGGCGGGCGCCGTGGGTGGCCCCGTCGAACTCCTGCCGCTCTTCGCACGACTCCCGGCTGCGGAGCAGTCGCGTATTTTCGAGCCGCACACCCGGCGCCGCATCGTCCTTTCGACCAACGTCGCCGAAACCTCGCTGACCGTCCCGGGGATCCGCTACGTCGTCGATACGGGCTTGGCACGGATCAAGCGTTATTCGTATCGAAACAAGATTGAGCAACTCCGCGTCGAAAAAATCTCGCGCGCGTCTGCCAACCAGCGCGCCGGACGGTGCGGGCGCGTCGAGGCCGGCGTTTGCATCCGTTTGTACGACGAGGATGACTACGCGCAGCGCCCCGAATTCACCGACCCGGAGATTTTGCGTTCTTCGCTCGCCGGCGTCATACTTCGGATGAACGCGCTCGATCTGGGTAGCGTCGAGTCCTTCCCCTTCGTCGAAGCGCCGCCACCGAAAGCCGTCCGCGACGCTTATCAACTTCTGCGGGAACTCGGCGCGGTGACCGACGCGGACGTTTTGACGCCGACGGGGCGCGAACTCGCGCGGATGCCGCTCGACCCGCGCATCGCGCGGATGATCGTCGCGGCGCGTGCCGAGGGCTGCGTCGAGGAAGTTCTCGTCGTCGCTGCGGCGCTCTCGGTTCAGGATGTGCGCGACCGCCCGCTGGAGAAGGCGGGCGCGGCGGACGCGGCGCACAAGAAGTTCGCCGACGAGAAGTCGGAGTTCCTTTTCTGGTTGAGGCTCTGGAAGTGGTACGGCGACGAAATCGAATCCGGGAAATCGCGGCGCAAACTGGAAGAAGTCTGCCGCGCCAACTTTCTCTCGCCAGCGCGGATGCGTGAGTGGCGCGACATTCACGGACAGATCACCGCGCTGCTCACGGAACAGGGGGCGACCGCGGAGGGCGGGAGCGACGCGAACAAAGCGCCCGCGCGCTTCGACGCGATCCACCGCGCGCTTTTGGCCGGACTCCTCGGCAACGTCGGCTGCAAACTCGAAGAAGCGTCAAAAAGCGCGCCCGCGAAAGCGTCCTACCTCGGCGCGCGCGGCATCCGTTTCATGATTCACCCCGGATCGACGCTCGATAAAAAAGCGGGAAAATGGATCGTCGCCGCCGAAATTGCCGAGACCTCGCGCCTGTTCGCGCGCTGCGTTGCGCGGATCGAACCCGAATGGCTCGAAGAAGTCGGCGCGCACCTCATCAAAAAAAGCTATTTCGACCCGCATTGGGAAAAAAAAGCGATGCGCGCCATCGTTTTCGAGCGATCGACGCTTTACGGACTCGTCGTCAACCCGGCAAAGCGCGTGGCTTACGACCCGATCGACTTGAAAGACGCGCGCGAACTCTTCATCCGGCAGGGACTCGTCGGCGGCGAAATCACCGAAGACTTCGCGCGGCGCTGGGCGTTTTATACGCACAACCAGCGGCTGATCCTCGAAATCGAGATGCTCGAACACAAGTCCCGCCGCCCCGATGTCCTCGTCGACGACGAACTCATTTACGCATTTTACGACAATATCATCCATGAAGACATTGCGAACGGCGCGGATTTCGACGCATGGCGCCGCAAGGCCGAACGCGAGGCGCCCCAATGCCTTTTCCTTGCGCGCGAAGACCTGATGCGGCACGAGGCGGCGGGGATTACGACCGAAGCGTTTCCGCATACCCTGAATTCGGACGGCGTCGATTTCGCGCTTTCCTACCATTTCGAGCCTGGGTCGCCGAAAGACGGCGTGACGCTCACCGTGGCGCTCTCCGACCTCAACCGCGTCCCGGAACGGCGTTGCGAATGGCTCGTTCCGGGTCTGCTCAAGGAAAAAGTGACCCAACTCGTCAAGACCTTACCCCAGAAAATACGCTCGAAACTCGTTCCGATCCCGGATTTTGCCGCCGAGTTCGCCGAGGCGCACGCATCGTCCGACGACGACGACTCGGCGCCGCCGCTGATCCCGGCGCTCATCCGCTTCATCCTTCAAACGCGCGGCCTCAACGCGCGCGGATGGAATATCACGGCTGACGCTTTTCGACCCGACGCCTTGCCCGCGCACCTTTTTTTCAATTTCCGTCTCGTCGACGAACACGGGCGGCAGCTCGAGATGCAACGGAGTCTCGCCGGATTGCGCGGCGAATGGGGCGAAGAAGCGCGGCAAGCGTTTTCCGTTCAGCATACCCCGGCGGTCGAGCATTCCGGGATGACCGACTGGTCTTTCGGCGCGCTGCCCGAGTCGATGGAACTCGAAGCGGGAGGCGCGCGCGTTTATCCGGCGCTTTCCGACGACGGCGACTCGGTTTCGCTGCGCGTTTTCGATACGCGCGAGGAAGCGCGCGCCGAAAACGCGAAGGGACTCGCGCGCCTTTTCAAGCTGCACTTCAAAGAGCAGATCAAATATTTCGAAAAGAATCTGCCCGACGCGACGCGCCTGGGCGCGGCCTTCATGGCGCTCGGGACGCTTTCGGACTTGAGCGGGCAATTGACCGAGGTCGCGCTTTGCCGCGCGTGCATGGCCGAACCTTGGCCGACCGACGAAAACGCCTTCCGCAAACGTTGCGCCGAGGCAAAACCGCGCGTCGGCCTGCTGATGCGCGAAGTGGCGCAACTCGTTGGCGCGGTGCTCGAACACTGGCAGGCGCTCCGAAAAAAGCTGCCCGCGTTCAAGGCGCACGGCGCGGCGGTGCGCGACATCGAAAAACAGCTCGATCACCTGTTCGGGAAACGCTTCATCGTCGAGACGCCTTTCGAGCGCCTGCAACACTTCCCGCGTTATTTGAAAGCCGTCGCGTTACGGCTCGACAAGCTCAAGCTCGACCCGGCGCGCGACGCGCGCAGGATGGCCGAACTCGCGCCGCTCCTCGCCGACTGCGAACGCCACGCCGCCGCGCGCGCGCGGCGCGGAGAAACCGACCCCGGAGCCGCGCAATTCCGCTGGTTGCTCGAAGAATTGCGCGTGCATCTCTTCGCGCAGGAACTCAAAACGCCGGTTCCCGTCTCGGTGAAGCGCTTGCGCGATCAGGTATCAGGAATCAGGTGACAGGAGACAGAGGACAGAGGACAGAGAATTCTTGCGGCCTTCGGCCGGGGAAGAATCTTTGGTAACCCGATCGGTGTTTCAAAGCCCTTTTTCCGGCGGCGAAGCCGTCGGTCACTGATCTGATTCCTGATCCCTGATTCCTGATACCTGATGAGGCCGAAGGCCGTTCTGTCATCTGTCCTCAGTCCTCTGTCTTCTGCTCATGAATTATCGGATAATGCGAGAGTGCCTGGACGTTTTTGATGCTTCGGGAACGAGTCCGCGCGAAAAGCGGTGCGGCGGTGAATCTGTGACATATTCTTGAATTATGGACGACATACTACGAGCGATCGAGCGTAGCCTGGCTTCGCTCAAATACGGCAAGGTCTGGTTTTTCATTTGCCTTCCGGCGATTTTGGCCGCTCTCATCATGACGATACTCGTCATCTTCGTCCTGGGTTTTTTGATCGCCAAGCTGCTCGATTACCCGCCGATGACCTGGCTCAACGCCTGGGGCGCGTTCGGTGCCGCCAAAATCCTGGCGACCCTGGGCGGGTGGGTTCTCATCGTTTCGGCGTCGTGTCTGCTGGCCGTGTTTCTGACGGCGGATCTTACCTTGCCGCTGATGCTCAACTTCCTGTCGTCGTCGGATTATCCAGACCTCGCGCGCCGGGGGCGCGACAGTACGGTCGCTTCGGTGTGGAACGGCGTTTCGGGAACCTGTCTCTTTGTTCTCGGCTGGGTCGTGACGCTCCCCTTGTGGCTGATTCCGGGATTTTCGGTTATCCTGCCTTTTTTCTGGATGGCTTGGTTGATGCGGCGCACGTTTTCCCACGACATCCTGATGGTATTCGCGGCGCCCGACGAATGGCGCGCGGTGCGGGAACGCTATTCGACGTCCCTGCTCGTGATCGGGTGCATGATGTCGGCATTGACGCTGGCGCCCTTCGTCGGCCTTTTGGCGCCGTCGCTCACGGCGCTGGTTTACAGTCATTTTTGTCTTGACGTTTTGCGCCGGACGCGCGGAGAAGCCGTCGAAAGCATCGAGGGAAAGGATATCGAATGAAGTTTGGTGCCTTGATCATCGGAGATGAAATCATTTCCGGAAAGCGCGACGACGCGCACTTCAAAAAACTGACGCAATTATTGGCCGCGCGGGGTTTACGCCTTTCGTGGGCGCGCTACATGGGCGACGATCGCTCCGGCATCGCCAAGATATTGAAAAACAGCTTTTCTTCGGGGTACGCGGTTTTTTGTTTCGGCGGAATCGGCAATACGCCGGACGACCATACGCGGCAGGCGGCGGCGGAAGCGCTCGGCGTCGACCTCGTCCTGCACCCCGACGCCGAGCGTGAGATTCGCGGGCGCTTCGGCGCGGAGACCAGCGAAAAGCGCCTGTCGCTCGGCGTTTTTCCGCGCGGCGTCAACATCGTTCCCAACCCCTTCAACCGGATTCCGGGTTTTTACGTCCACGACCATTACTTCGTGCCGGGCTTCCCGCAGATGGCGCACCCGATGGTCGAGTGGGCGCTCGACCACTTTTACGCGCGTTTTTTCAATCAGAATCCGATGGTCGATAAAGCTCTCCTCCTGACCGGAGCCGACGCGTACGAAAGCGCCCTCCTGGACTTGATGGAGCATATCGTCGCGGAATACCCCGACCTGCGGCTCTACAGCCTGCCTTCGATCGACGCGAACGGGGACCGCAAGCACCTCGAACTCGGCGTCGAGGGCGCGGACTCGCGCGTCGACCAGGCGATGGACGAAATTCGCCGCGCCGTCGAAGAGCGCGGGATCGGCTGGTCCTGGCGCGACTGATTCCTTTCACAGTTCATTCATGCTTTGATGCCGAGCCGCTTCATAGGCCTTATTCCTTTTCCAGTCCATTCATGCTTTGATGCCGAGCCGCAGACAGTACTGTAGTACGGCAAGGCGAAGTCGACAAAGGTAGGGATGAACTGGAAATGGAATGGAATTATTCTTGACGCGGCGTCACCGTCTCGGACGGTTTGAGCGCCGTCGCGCCGTCGGGCGCGGGCGTGGCGGAGGCTGAAGCCTCGGTCGTTTCCGCTTTCTTTTCCTTGGGCATGATGATCGCGCGAACGCGCTCGTTCGACCTGCCCTGTGGCGCGGCTTCCCGCCCCTTTCTCTCGTTGGTCGCCAGGAATTTTTCGGTCAGCGCGTCGTAGAAGATGTATTGCCCCCAGACTTCGTCGGCGCCGTTTTTGACCCACGCGCGAACGAAGAATTCGGCTTTTTCGTCGCGCGCGTTGTACTCGATGCGTTCGCCCCGGCCTTCCATATAGCCGTCTTTCCCGTCGAGTTTTTCCTTGAAATGCGCGAGGCCGTTTTCGCCGCCTGTGGCGACGCCCTTCTGGAAGCCGTCGGCGTCCTGCGTCACGACGAGATGGTTGGCGCGAAGCTGCGTCGTCCCTTGCGTCAGTACGACGTTTCCCTCGTAAGTCTGGATTTTATGGAGGTCGTCGAGGCTCATGCGGTTCGCTTCGATGCTGACTGGCCGGTCGCGGTCGGCCTTCTCGGCGAGCGCTGTGCGCGTTGCGCAGAGCGCGGCGAGCAAAAGGGTGAGGGTGACGGGCGCGCGGAGTCTCATGGATTTCTTTTCTCAAGCAAGGCGGACGCCCTCGATTCGAGGAGGTAGGTCTGCTTGCGGTAGTCTACTCGCATCCCGGTTCCCCTGACCCAGGATTTCCCCTGCGTAATCAATACCGGGGTGCGGGTATAGGCTTTTTCCTCCTCGGTGAGAACCGTGAGCTGCGGCATCGTCGCGACGATCTGCGGGTCCCTCGGCGCCGCGTTGCGGACGATGCGCACGTTCCCGAAAAGGTCGACCGTTTCTCCCGAAGCGAAAACGACGCCCCGGTCGGCACGCATCGTCGTCGTCGGTTTTTTTTCGTCGAGAAACTGCAAGTCGGGGGTGACGAGAACCGTCGTATCGTCGTCAGGATAATGGCGAATGTCGGGCGACTTGAGCGTGTATTGGAGCTTTCCCGATGCGTTGAATTTTCGCAGCGTCGCGTCCTTCACGATATAGTCGGGGTCGTGACGATAGCTTCCGTCGAGAGAAAAATCGGGCATCTCGGTCGCGTAACGCAGCCAGAGCGTCAGCGCCGTCAGCGTAAACAGCAAGGTTAGTGGGAATATCGCGCTGCCCCAGTGTTTCATCCGGGAATCTCCGGCAGATAGGGGGCGAGTACCGCGTCGAGCATCCCTTTCGCGTCCAGGATGAAGTCGCAGACTTCACGCACGGCGCCGCGCCCGCCGGGATAACGCGAAACCCAGTGCGCGTGGATTTTGATCCGGTTGCGGCTGTCGGCTGTCGTCGCGGCGAAGCCGCACGCGGCCATCGCGCGGATGTCGATGACGTCGTCGCCCATGAAACCGGTCTCTCCGAGAGAAAAGCCCAGCTCGTCCGTCAGCGCGCGCAGGGTCGCCAGCTTGTCGGACGCGCCCTGGTGAAGGTGGCGGATCTGGAGGTGTTTCGCGCGCTCCGCGACGCAGGGAACGCTTCGGCCCGTGATGATCGCCAACTCGACCCCGGCTTTCTTCAGGAGATTCAGGCCGAGTCCGTCGATACTGCTGAACGCCTTGATCTCGGCGCCGCCGTCGCCGTAATACAGCGAGCCGTCCGTCAGTACACCGTCGACGTCGAAGGCCATCAGCCTGAGCCTGGCGGCGCGCTCGCGCGGGTCTGCGACACCGAGCATCAGACGACCTTCGCCTGGAACAAGTCGTGCATATTGAGCGCGCCGACGAGGCGGGCGTTTTCATCGACGACCGGAATCTGCGTGATCTTGTATTTTTCCATCCGCTCGACGGCTTCGACCGCGAGCTTTTCGGGCGTGATGCAACGCGGCTTGGGCGTCATCAGAGCGGCAATCGTCGTGGATTTCAAGTCGCGCTGACCGACGATCGCGCGGCGCAGGTCGCCGTCGGTGAAGATGCCGAGCACGTCCATTTCGGGCGACGCGATGATCGTCATCCCGATCCCCGCGCGGGAAATTTCGTTGACCGCGTCGGTAATCCCGGCGTCGGGCGGGACGACCGGAATCGCGCGCCCGGTACGCATCACGTCGCGGACGCGCGTCAACAGGCGGCGACCCAAGGCGCCGCCGGGGTGCGAGCGGGCGAAGTCCTCGGCACCGAAGCCGCGCGCGTCGAGGAGCGCGACGGCGAGCGCGTCGCCGAGCGCGAGCGCTGCCGTCGTACTCGCCGTCGGCGCGAGGTTGAGCGGGCAGGCTTCTTGCTCGGCGCCCGCATAAAGGCTGAGATCGGCATCGCGCGCGAGCGTCGATTGAGGCTTCCCGGTCATCGCGATGAGCCTCGCGCCCCGACGCTTGATGAAGGGAAGGATGTTCAGGAGTTCGGCGCTTTCGCCCGAATTGGAAATCGCGATGACAATGTCGCCCGACTGGATCATGCCGAGGTCACCGTGGCTCGCTTCGGCGGGATGGACGAAAAACGCCGGCGTCCCGGTACTTGCGAGCGTCGACGCGATTTTGCTGCCGACGTGCCCCGATTTTCCGATTCCGCAAACGATGACGCGCCCCTTGCAGTTGAGGATCGAGGTCAGCGCCTTCAGAAAAGTGTCGTCGATGTGTTCGACGAGGGCGAGTACGGCTTCACTTTCGACGCGAAGCACTTCGCGCGCGAGATCGAGCGCTTTGGGCGTAGCCTGGATTGCGTTCATCGGGAATTTTCGGTGTTCGTCAAAAAGTGAAACCCTGGCCGGGTTGATTTGGGTTTGAAGGTGGGCAAAGCCCACCTTCAAACCATATAAAAACAACGCCAAATCAGTCCAGCCTTGGAGTTCTCTTGCTTTGCCTTCCAAAAAAGGGCGGACAAAGCCGACCCTTTTTTTGTCTAAGCCGTCAAAAAACAGGCGATTATTTTCTGGCGATTCCTTACATGGATTATTTACCCGAAGTATAGCAGATAGACCCCGCCGCTTGTCTCTCCGACCGGCGTTCCGGGGCGAAGGAAGAGGTGGTGGGGCAGGAAGGGGCGGACTGGAAAAGGAATCAGAAGGCCATGCAGACCGTGTAGGGCAGCCCGTCGTCTACGATGTTCGAACAATTGGACGGCGTCCCGGCGACGGCGCAGCTTGCGTTGTTGGGGCGGCTCTTCGGCGCCCCTTGCGTCGCGCGGACGGCTCCCGTAAAAGGATTGCCGTCGTCCATCGTTGCGTCGAGGTGCTTTGCGTACTTGCCCAGGATGTTCGCCGAACAGACGACGAATTTCCCGGACATTCCCGCGATGTAGGCCTTGGCCGGGGCGCCGGACTCGATGCCGATGCGGCCGCCGTCGGCGTTGCTCGGCAAATCGACGTCGTTTGCGATCGACAAGGACCCCTGAACGAGTTTGGCGCGTCGGACGTGTTCCCAGAACGCGACGGTTTCGCTCGTTTGAAGCAAACCGGCCTCGTCCCACCAGTTGCCGTCGAGGACGCCGTTGCCGACGGTGCCGGGGGCGCCCGAAACGACGGTGCTCCCCGTTCCCAGGTGGCGCGCCGCGCCAGCGTCGTCTCCCGGAAGCGCGCGATACTTGTCCTGATACGCGTAAACGATCTTTGAAACGTTCCTGAAATCCATCGCGAGATTTTTGAGCTTGGCGTTGGTGATCAACTCCTGCCCCTTGAGGAGGCCGCCCAGCAGAAGGCCGAGGATCACGAGCACGATGGAAACTTCGATGAGCGTAAAGCCCGACAATTGTCTTTTCATTTTGATGCTTGCCTTGGAGATACCTTTTCCCGGCGTCTCCTGAATGTGTTCCGGAAATAGTGTTGCGTGATGATATTGGAATGCCTTGTCCCGAAATCGCAAGCGGCACTCCACCGGCGTTTCATCGATGAAAACACTATAGGCGGGTTTCACGCGAGCCGGCGTGACAAAGTTGGCGGCCTTTCAACGAAACGGCCAAGATGGTTTGGGAAAGGAGCGAAAAGGGAATTGTCCCCATCGGGCGGACTCTGCGGTAAGATTGGCAATGCCATAATCGTTGTCTTCCGACGGGCGATTCGTATCGATGGTGCCGTAGACGCCGTCGGCGTCGAATTGAAGGGCGACCCGATCGTTCTGGCAAACGGCGCGACGCTCTATTTCCTTGGAACGAATGTTCGCACGGCGCAGAGCTATCACGGCAATCTGTACATGGACGAATACTTCTGGATTCAGAAGTTCCAGGAGTTCAGGAAAGTCGCCTCTGGCATGGCAATGCACTCGCAATGGCGGCAGACCTACTTTTCGACGCCGTCTGCGATGAGCGCCGAAGCCTACCCGTTCTGGACCGGGACGCTCTTCAACCGCGGGCGCAAAAAGACCGAGCGCGTCGAGGTCGACGTTTCACACGCCGCGCTCAAAGACGGGCAGCGTTGCGGCGACGGACAGTGGAGGCAAATCGTCACCGTCGAGGACGCCGTTGCCGGCGGCTGTAATCTCTTCGACCTCGAACAGTTACGCCTCGAGTATTCACCCGACGAGTACGGCAACCTCCTGATGTGCCTCTTCGTCGACGACACCGCGAGCATCTTCCCGCTCGCGCTCCTGATGCGTTGCATGGTCGACTCGTGGGAAGTCTGGGAAGACTTCAGACCCTTCCACACGCAACCACTGGGGAACCGCGACGTCTGGCTGGGCTACGACCCTGCGGTCAACGGCGACTCGGCGGCACTCGTCGTCGTGGCGCCGCCCGCCGTTTCCGGCGGCAAGTTCCGACTACTCGAACGCCATCAGTTCCGGGGAATGGACTTTCAGGCGCAGGCCGACCAGGTCCGGACCGCTCTGACACGTTACAACGTCGCGTATATCGGGATCGACACGACCGGCGTCGGCCAAGGCGTCTACCAGCTCGTCCGGCAGTTCTATCCGGCGGCTTCTCCGATCCAGTATTCCGCCGACCGAAAGGTCGGAATGGTCTTGAAAGCGCTCGACGTGATGAACAAGGGACGCCTCGAATTCGACGCCGGGTGGACCGACGTCGCGCAGAGCTTCATGGCGATCCGCAAGACGACGACCGACTCCGGGCGGCAGGTGACGTTCAAGGCCGACCGAAGCGACGAAGTCTCACACGCCGACCTGGCGTGGGCGACGATGCACGCGCTCGTCCACGAGCCGCTCGCCGTCGGGGAGCCGGGTGTTTCCGCGGCAAGGATGGAAATACTGTGACCTCGGCCTCGCCGAATTGCCCTACTCTTCGTCGTAAAGGCTCGAACGCCGATGGACCGCTTCCGCGCGGCGCGCGTCGGCGATTTTCCGTACGACGAGGTCGGCGAGCGCTCTTTCGTCCATCCCCGGCGCGGGGTAGACGTTGACCGTGACGGAAACGGGCGCAGCGACCGCTCGGCTCGCCATACCGCCGCCGGTCGGGCCCATCGGCGCGGCGAGGACGGGCGTTGCCGCGGCGAGCGTCCCGGCGGCGGCGAGCGCGCCGACGGTGCGCTTGACGATCTCCAGCGGCCCCTGCGCCGTCCGGGCGAGTCCTTGCTCAAGCCCTGCCATCGTCTCACCGCCGATCGCCATGAAAACGCGCGAAGGCGACGCGATGCCGAGCACCTTTTTGACAACGTCTGGAAGAGAACCGACCCAAGTCTTGATCTTCTCGGCAAGATTGGGGAAGGCCGACGAAAATCCGCTCCAGATACCGCCCAAGATCATGCGTCCGACTTCGGAGAAGCGCGCGGGAAGCGTGAGTCCGAACCAGGACAGGACGCGCGCGACCATCGCGTAAAGCGCGCCGATCGGCGAGAAGTCGGCAAGTAGCGCGGCAATGCCGAGAAGGCCTCCGGAAAAGACGCTTTTGATCCCGGCGACGATCCACGCGCCGGCCGCGCGCACCGCGGCGAATGCGCGCGTCAATCCGGCGACGATGAGGTCGGCGAGTCCGTTCAGGAGGATGAAGAGGAGCTGAAGCAGAATCTTGAACGGCGCCGTGAACATCGAGACCAGGTCGGAAAGGAAATCCTGCGCCGCCGCGAGGAAACCCGGCCACCCTGCCTTGATTTTCTCCCAATTCTTCCAGACGAGAAAGGCGGCGACCGCCAAGAGCGCCAGCGCCGCGAAAATCGGGTGCGCGAGGATGATCCCCTTGAGGACGGTGAAGGCTTTTCCGACGGCGGAGATGGCCTTTGCGATGCCGGGAAACAGCGATTTCAGGCCACCAATCTTGTACAACAAAAATTTGGCCTTGAAGAGTTCGTAGACTTTAATGGCATGCAGAAACGGCACACTGATCATTGACAAAGCATATGAAACGCCCAACAACGCAAAGCGAAAACCCAAAAACCCTGCGACGAGATGCAATAAGAAGGACACTGTAGCCGGATTATTTTTTATCCACTCGGCAAATCTTTGAATGAGTGGGCGAACGTTGTCAATCAAAGCCTTGAGCTTGGGCAACACCTCTTTTCCGAGGGTGATCGCCAACACGATCATTTCGTTTTTGAGAAGCCTGAAAGCGTTCTTCGTCGTTGCGCTTCGCTCGGCGAATTCCTTCTGCATCGACCCCGCGTATTGCTCGGCGTCGCCTGCTTCTTTCATCGTGCGCTTGTAGACGTCGACGTTCTGCGCCAGAAGCGCAACGTCGTCGGCGTACTGGATGCCGAACATCTGGCTCATCAGCCCCAATTGATTTTCTTTCGGGAGCTGACGGACTTTTTCCAGGAACATCGTCAGCGCGCCTTCGGCGTCTTTGCCGATGGCCTTTTTCAATCCTTGGGCGGACAAACCCATTTTTCCAAGTGCCGCTTGAAATTTCGGCGCCTGGACGTCGGCGGCGGAGAGCTTCAGGAGCATGGCGTTGATCGCCGTCCCCGCCGTCTCTTCGGTTTTGCCCAGCGCGAGGAAAGTGGTCGCGAGTCCGGCGGTTTGTTTCTCGTTGAACCCGAAAATCTGCGCCGTGCTCCCGCTCCGCTTCATCACGTCGATGATCTGAGCGTACTTGGCCGACTCGCGGTTGGAAAGATTGTTGATCACGTCGCCGAGTTCGCCCATGCGCGCGATGTTGGTGCCGAAGATGTTCTTGATCTTGGCCACGGATTCGCCGGCGAAATCGGCGGTCAGGTCTCCCGCGACGCTCATCTTGGCGACGAGATCGACGTAGCTTTCGAGTTCGTCGCGCAGGATTCCACCCTGCGCGCCGCCGGAAGCGATCTTTGCAAGTTCCTCGAACGATTGCGGAATGCGGCGTGAAGCCTCCAGAAGATAGGCTTCAAGCTCCGGCACACGCGTATCGACGACTTTTTTTACGTCGGCGAACGCCTCCTCGGCGTCGATTGCGACCTTGATCGGCGCGGCGACGGCAAGCCCAAGCGCCACGGTCTCCATCATGTTGGTTCGCAAAGACTCGCGCTTCTTTTCGTTGTCGTCGATGTTGGATCGTGCGCGGCCAAGCGCCTGCGTACTCGCGCGAAGGCGCGTGAGCAGTTCCTGCTGTTTCGCGTAGCGCGCGTTCATCTCGCCCAGATCGCTTTGCGGCAGCTTGGCGGCGTTCTTGATCGCATTTCCGAGCTTGCCCTGATCCGTCTTGAGTTTTTTTGTGATTTCGCTAACTTGTTGCAGGGTACCCTTCAAGTCGCCGAAAGCCGCCATCGCGGCGCCGACGGCGCCTGAAACACTGATGGTCAATCCAAGGTCGCTTGCCATTTTTTTTCGCTCTCACAAAATTTTTAGCCTATACTTATTCCCATGAAGAAAAACCTGTTTGCCAACTTCAGCGATGCTCTATCAAATCCAGATGAGCGTACGGGTATCCTTTACATTATTGCTTCCATCATTTTCATCTGGGCGTGGATACGCTTTGATTCTTTTGGCGCCGCCTTGCTTGTCATGTTGATTGCAGGCCCAACGCTCACGGGCGTAGTGATGGTTTTCCTCGGCGCCGTCAGCATGATCTTCGAGCACCGGGAAGAAGATGGAGATACCTTGAAGTCGTTCATCGGAAACTTCCTGTTCGGTGGTTTGCTCTTGCTCATTTCCTGCGGCTGGATTTATTGGTTATTCATTCTTATTTGAAGTGCCATTCCTTCTCTTTCGACGCCTCCTCCTCGCGCGATAGCTTTTCGGCAGGTGCGCGCGGCGCAGTTCCGCTTCATACGAAAGCTCGCAATGGCGCACGATGCGCGTTTCGCGCTTTTCTCTATCCCGGAAAAACACCCGGTCAATCCAAAGCGACCACGCGGGGTGTTTTTCGCGCACTCGGTGCGCGCGTGCCGAGAGCGTCTCGTCGGGCGTTCCCCATTCCCCGTCAATCCGAATCAATGTATTGACGGCCTGATCAAGCGCAATCAGGAAACAGACGACAGGAGACAGGGGTTCAGGAGACGGGAGACAGGGAACAGGAGACAGAGAATTCTTGCGGCCTTTGGCCGAAGAAAAAGCAACAAAACGCCGATCGGTTTTCATCTGTTTTTTCTCCTCGAAATTGACGGGCTTTGCCCGCGATTTCGAGCTTGTTTTTCCGGCCAAAAGTAGGGTTTCACTTTTGGCCGATCCCAAAAACATCCTTCCACGCCTCCGGCATCCCCTCCCCCTCGATCCGCGTGAGGACGCCGCCGTCGGTCAGCATAAAGATCGCGACGGCGAGTAAAACGACGCAATCCGAATACAGGTTCTTGCAGCTCTC
>JAISAZ010000078.1 GCA_031266435.1 Accumulibacter sp. | reverse complement strand
CCTCCCTCCCTCACTTCCAGATTCCTGGCAAACTCACGTATGTAGTGCCAGACAGGCCTTTTTGTACCTGCAAGCTATTGATTCTATAACAACTTTTTTTGGGGGCGTTAAAGTTGGGTTGGGCTGAGGAACGAGAGCCACAACGTTCCGCAGGCGCATATCAGGGATCAGGGATCAGAGGTCAGGAATCAGATCAGTTAGCGGTGGCTTCGCCACCGGTGTCCGCTTTTTCATCCCGCTTCGGAAACGTTGTGGCTCACACATTCGTTCAGCCCAACCTATAGCGTTTCCGCTCCGTTCTCGGTATTATAGGCAATATTGTTTATATTTGGTCGGTATGGACAGCAAGGAATTCAAACGATGGCTAAGCCAGCAGGGCGCAACCTTCGGCCCGATGAAAGGTTCTCATCTCAAGGTTTACCTGAATGGAAAACAATCCACTCTGCCAATGCATAACGCCGACCTCAAAAAGGGTAGCGTTGAAAGCATCAAAAAGCAACTTGGTCTGAAATAGCGAGATTCCAAATGAAATTTCCCGTTACCCTGAACCCTGATGAAACAGACGGCGGTTTCGTCGTGACGTTTCCCGACATCCCCGAAGCGATCACCCAAGGCGAAACCGAAGAGGAAGCCTTGTCGATGGCGAAAGCCGCGTTGGAAACCGCCTTGGAGTTCTATTTCGAGGACAAGCGCGCCGTTCCGAATCCTTCCAAGCCCCGGCGAGACGAGAAAGTCGTCGAATTGTCCGCCAGCTTGTCGGCCAAGGTTCTGCTGCTCAATGAAATGGTTGCCCAAGGCGTCCGCCCCGCCGAACTTGCGCGACGATTGAATACCACCCCGCAAGAGGTGAATCGTCTGACCAATCTGCGGCACACGACTCGTATTGACGGCATTGACACCGCCCTGCGCGCGCTGGGTCGCCGCCTGGAAATTCGGCTGGCGTGAGGACAGAGGACTGAAGACAGAGCGCTCACTGCGTTCGCTTCGTAAGCTGTTTTCAGTATTCAGATGTCGCGTGGGATGCTCCTTCAGGTTACAGATTACTGATTACAGAGGCCGAAGGCCGTTCTGTCGTCTGTCCTCTGTCCTCTGACCAGTCAGATCCAAAAAAGCGTCTTCGAGGTTGACGCGCCGGACGGAAAATTCGCCGCGCTGGTGGGCGATGAATTCGTCGGCGTCGTCGCGCGCGTCGAAGTAGGCGCTTTGCAGCTCGGCGTCGCGGTAAAAATCGACGGCCCAGCGCCCGACGCCGCGCGTGATCTCGGTGGGCGTTCCGAGCGCCGCGAGTTTGCCGTGGTGGACGAAGGCGACGCGGTCGGCGAGGAACTCCGCCTCTTCGATGTAGTGTGTCGTCATGAATACGGTGACGCCGTCGCGGCGGACTTTTTTGATCAGTCCCCAGAGACGCCGGCGGATCGCCGGGTCGAGACCGACGGTCGGCTCGTCGAGAAAAAGGACGCGCGGCCGGTGCATCAGCGCGCGTGCGATCATCAGGCGGCGCTTCAGCCCACCCGAAAGCGTGTTGACGCGCGCGTCGGCGCGGTCGGCGAGGTCGATTTCGGCCAGAAGTTCGTCGCAGCGCGTGCGGCGATCCTTGCGCGAGAGACCGTAAAGCCGACCGTGGACGTCCATGTTTTCGGCGACGGTCAGGTCGCCGTCGAGGTTGATGTGTTGCGCGGCGAGTCCGCAGAGGCGCTTGACGCCGAGCGGGTTTTCAGAAACGTCGACGGAGTCGATGAACGCGCGCCCCGATGTCGGCGTGGAGAGTCCGTTCAGGATGCGGATCGTCGTCGTTTTGCCCGCGCCGTTCGGACCGAGAAAGGCGAACAACTCGCCTTTTTCCACCGTCAGCGAAAGAGCGTCGAGCGCCAGGACGCCTTGGTACGATTTGACGAGTTTCTCGACGCGGATCATGTCATTCCTTTCCCAGTACGTCCCTGGTCGACTCGCCTTCTATTTGTACTGTGAAGCGGCTCGGCATCAAAACATGAATGAACTGGAAAAGGAATCAGGTCTTCGACAGCGCGCGGTCGATATCCCAGAGAATGTCGTCGAGCGTTTCCAGGCCGACCGAGAGGCGGATGAGGTCGGGCGGGACGCCGGCGGCGATCTGCTGTTCCTCGTTCATCTGGCGGTGCGTCGTCGACGCCGGGTGGATGACGAGCGTCTTCGCGTCGCCGATATTGGCGAGGTGCGAGAGGAACTCGACGCTTTCGATGAATTTTTTACCCGCTTCGGCGCCGCCGCGAATCCCGAACGAGAGAACGCCGCCGCTGCCGCGCGGGAGGTATTTTTGCGCGAGCGCGTACGAGGGACTCGACGGTAGCGACGGGTAGTTGACCCACGCGACTTTCGGGTGCGATTCGAGGAAGCGCGCGACGGCGAGCGCGTTCGCGCAGTGCCGCTCCATCCGCAAGGACAGCGTTTCGACGCCCTGGAGGAGCAAAAAGGCGTTGAACGGCGAGAGCGCGGGGCCAAAGGTGCGGAGGATTTCCATTCGGCATTTCGTGATGAAGCCGAAGTCCCCGAAGGTCTCGTAGAATCGCACGTCGTGGTAGCCGATCGAAGGCTCGGTCATGCACGGGAAATTCCCGTTATCCCAAGGGAATTTTCCCGATTCAACGATGATCCCGCCCAGCGTCGTCCCGTGTCCGCCCAGGTATTTTGTCGCCGAGTGCAGGACGACGGCGGCGCCCCATTCAAAGGGGCGGCAGAGCCAGGGCGACGCGAAGGTGTTGTCGACGAAGAGCGGCAAGCCGGCGTCGCTGGCGATTTTCGCCACGCGCTCGATGTCGAGGACGTTGAGCGACGGGTTGCCGATCGTTTCGGCGTAGATCGCCTTCGTCTTCGGCGTGATCGCGCGCGCGAAGTTTTCCGGGTCGTCCGAATCGACGAAGTGCGTATTGACGCCGAGCTTTCGGAAATTGACGTCGAACTGCGAGTAGGTTCCGCCGTAGAGCGTACGCGCCGCGACGACCTCGTCGCCGGCTTCGACGATGTTGAAGATCGCGACCATCTGCGCCGCGAGGCCGCTTGCGACGGCGAGCGCCGCGCGTCCGCCTTCGAGCGCGGCGACGCGCTCTTCGAGGACGGCGACCGTCGGGTTCGAGAGGCGCGAATACACGTTGCCGAAGGTCTGGAGGTTGAAGAGGCTCGCGGCCTGCTCGGTCGAATCGAACACGTACGAGGTCGTCTGATAAATCGGGACGGCGCGGCTCGCGGTGGTCGCGTCGGGAGTTTGTCCGGCGTGGAGGCTCAGCGTGTCGAAACCGTATGGGTGGTCGGGCATGGTTCTTCCTTTCAAGGCGTTGTCGGGCGGCGCGACGAGATGACCCCCGTATTCACGCCCATCCAGTTGAGGCCGCCGAAGAGGCGACCGTATTCGATTTTGACGCAGCGATCCATGACGACTTCGAGGCCGGCGTCCTCGGCGATTTTTTTCGCCTCCTCGTTGATGACGCCGATTTGCAACCAGAGCGTCTTTGCGCCGATCGCGACCGCGTCACGCGCGATCGGAACGCAATCGGCGGGTTTGCGAAAGACGTCGACGAGGTCGACCGGGAAGGGGATCGCCTTCAAGTCGGGGTAGGACTTCTCGCCGAGAATTTCGGGGTACTTCGGGTTGACGGGGACGATACGGTAGCCGTGCTCCTTCATGTACTTCGCCGCGAAGTAGCTCGGACGGAACCAGTCAGCCGAAAGGCCGACGACTGCCAGCGTATGCGCGTCGCTCAGGATGCGGCGCAGGGTAACGATGTCGCTCATGGGTTTCCAAACGTTTTTCCGCGCGAACGGACTCATCCCGCCCGCGCGGCGGTCACTCTTCATTCCATTCCCGGCCCATCCCTGCCTTCGTCGACTTCGCCTTGCCGTACTGTTGGTACTGTCTACGGCTCGGCATCAAAGCATGAATGAACCGGAAAAGGAAGTAAACGCGCGCGTCAGAAAACCCGCGCCGCGAAACTACGCATTACACCAGACTGGAGTGCGTTTGTCGATGAAAGCCGAGATACCTTCCTGCGCGTCGAGCGCCTGGAGGTTTTCGACCATGACGCCCTGCGCGTACGCGTACGCGTCGGCGAGCGACAACTCGGCCTGCCGGTAAAACGCCTCCTTGCCGACGGCGAGCGTATGGCGCGATTTCGCCGCGATCTTCGCCGCGAGCGCGGCCACCGTCGCGTCGAGTTCGCCTTCGGGGACGATTTCGTTGACGAGGCCGAAGCGCAGCGCCGTCGGCGCGTCGATCAAATCGCCGAGCAGGAGCATCTGCATCGCGTGCTTGTGCGACATATTGCGCGTGAGCGCGACCATCGGCGTCGAGCAGAAAAAGCCGATGTTGACGCCGGGGGTCGCAAAGCGCGTCGAATCCGCGGCGACCGCGAGGTCGCACGTCGCGACGAGCTGCGCGCCCGCCGCCGTCGCGATTCCGTGCGCGCGCGCGATGACGGGCTGCGGGAGCGAGACGATGCGCTGCATCAGCTTTCCGCACGCGGCGAAGAGCTTTTCGGCGTAATCGCGTCCAAAGGCGTTCGCGCGCATCTCTTTCAAGTCGTGTCCCGAACAAAAAGCCGGTCCCGCGCCGGAGAGGACGACGACGAAAGCGGTCTTGTCGTCGGCGATCGCGTCGAATTCGGCAATGAGCGCGTCGATCATGCCTTGCGAAAGCGCGTTGCGCGCCTGCGGGCGGTTGAGCGTCAGGCGGACGACGCCGCCATCCTGTTGCTTCAAAACGAAGGGTTCTTGCGTACTGGAGGTCATAACATTTCCTTTTGGGTCGTGTCGATTGGAGGAATTTTTATTTTTTGCGTAACATGCCCGTTTTATCGACTTCGCGCAAGGTCAAAAGCTCGATTTCGGACGCATCGGGGACTTGCGAAGCGTCTTTGGCGACTTTCATATCCCAGCCCGTGCTCGCGCGGATTTCGTCGACGTTCGAGAACGAGAACCACGCGGAAAGCTCGAACTCCTTCGTTTCCGGGTGCGGGCGCAGGATGCCGAGCGTCGTGATGATCGCCGACGGACCGCCGCCGATGAGGCCTTGGCGTTCGCGCGCATCGCCGCCGTCGAGGTAGCCCGGAGAAGAAATGTACTCGACTTTATCGACGAAGCGCTTCTTCTCGTGATTCGCCATGATGACGAAGCGCCGCGCGCCGCTCGCGATGTCGTTCGCGCCGCCCGCGCCGGTCAATCGCGTTTTGGGCGGCGCGTAGCTTTTGCCGATCTCGCGCCCCCAGATTCCCGTCGTATTGACGTTGCCGAACTTATCGACCTGCGCCGCGCCGATCACGCCGACATCGCAGCGCCCCGAAGCGACGAGAAAGCCGAGCGCGTCGATCGCGTTCGTGAAGCTCACGGCGTTCGACGAAATCCGGTTGCACTCGATCCCCCACGGCAGACCGCCGACCGGCGTCGCGCCGAAGACGCCGCCCTCGGTGATCGAGCGGACGTTCGGCGCGTGGCACGCCTGCGCGAAGTAACCCGCGAGCATCGAAAGACCGACGCCGAAGATCGCGAGTTCGCCGTCGCGGATTTCCCTCCCCGTCGCGATCGCCATCATCTCCTGCCGAGTCGTGGGAAGATTCGCACTCATCACTCGTCTCCTTTCAAAGCGTTTTGCGCGAGGAGCGTTTCGACCTCTTCGCGCGTCTTGATCCATTTGCGGTAAGGGTCGAGCAAAAAGCTCGTTGAGGACTTCTGAAGCTTTTCGACCGTCTCGGCGCCGATCGCGGCGAGGTAATCGTCGAGGCTCGCCGTCTTCGTCACGAATTTTTCCACGTACCGCGCCGTCCCCTCTTCGGTGGCGAGTTCCTCGTTCATCAAACGCATATGCGCCTCGTCGATGTCGTAAACCCCCGGCGAGCTTTGCGGCCACGCCGCGAAAGGCTGCCAGACGACCGCGTCGACGAGAACGCCGGGAATCCGAACGAGGTTCGGGTACTGCCGCGCGCACGCGGGGTCGACGATATGGTCGGCGACGAGGACGAGCTTTTTCGCCGCGCGCGAAAGCTCGAAGCGGCTCCATTCGGTCCCGATCATGATCGCGTTGCCTTCGGGGTCGGAGAGCGTCACGTGGATCGCCGCAAGCTCAGGCTTGAGGGAGATAAGCGCGCCGAGCTTTTTCCCGGTGAACGGGTCGGTGACGACGGGAATCTTCTCCTCGGCAGGGTAGGTGTCGGGCGCGAACGCGCTGCGCCACGCGATATCCGAGCCGACGTTGACCGTCGCGGGGACGAAGGGCCAGTTCATCGCGCCGCCCAAGAAGCGCAGCGCCATCGAGAGATTCGAATAATCTTCGAGCGCGAGGCGCCCGCTTTCGACGGCGCGGCGCAGACCGTTGGCGAAACCGAAGACTTCGAGTCCCGAAAAACCGCATTCGGCGCGGTCGACGGCGCCCGCGGCGGCGAGAAGGTTGAGTTGCTGCGAATTGCAGTGGAAAAGCGCGTGAAGCCTTACGCGCTTCTGGCGCAGGAGTTCGCGCCCGAAGGCGATCGCGTCCGACCCGACGGGGAGCGCCGCGCCGCTGGCGTACTGCATACCGTCGGCGGAAAATCGCGCGACGGCGTCGCGCAAACTGACGAGTTTGTTCGTGCTCATGGTTTTTTCATTTTTTCAGTGTTTGGAAGAAAGGTTTTTGTAGTCGTAAAAGGAATGCTCTTCGTAGCGCGCCTCAGCGACGTAACGCCCAAGGCGCAAAAACTCCGGGACGCGCAAAAATTCGCCCGTATAACGGTATTCGAGGCTACCGTCGTGCGCGAAGAACGCGAAAGACGGCGCCCCGGAGATGTGTAGCACTTCGGCGACTTCGAGCACGGAACGCTCGACCCCCCGCGTATCGGTCAAGGGAAGGGGAGACGCGAGGTTGACGCGGACGCTGCGGTAGGCGCGGCCAAAGTCTTTTTCGGCTTTGGGGGAGGAGAAGACCTCGCGCTTCATTTTCAGGCAGTTCGGGCAATCGGGTAACTCGAAAAAAACGACGAGCCGCCGCCCCTCGGCGCGCGCGTGCCTCACTTCCGCCGCGAGGTCGCGTACTTCGACGCCGAAGAGCGCCGCAAACGCCGGGGCGGAAGTGAAGAAAACGAAGAAAAAAAGGAAAAAAAGCCGCGCGTACCGGCGCAAGGAAAAAGCGGCGGTACAGGCGGTACAGGCAGGGTGCGTCATCGCTGTTTTCGGCGCGATTCAACGCAGCCAGAAAAGCGCCCGGTGGCGAAGCGCGTCGAGCAGCGTCATGCTGAACCACGTGACCGCGCCGGTATAAATGATCCCCGCGACCATCTTCGGGTAATCGGCGAAGTCGGCGTAATACTGGATAAAGCGTCCCAGGCCCGCGTTCGCGCCGAAAAGCTCGGCGACCGTCAGCAGGATGAACGAAAAGCCGAGGCCGACGCCCATCCCCGCGAAGATATGCGGCAGACTCGCCGGAAAGACGACGCGCGTCAAAGTCTCGAAGCGCGTAAAGCCGAGGACGCGCGCGTTGTCGCGGTAATGCGCGTCGATCGCGTGCGCGCCGGCGGCGGCGTTGTGGAAGACCGGCCAGAAAGCGCCGATGAAAACGACGAAAGCCGCCGAGAGGCGGAAAGTCGGGAGGACGGCGATCGCGTAAGGGATATACACCGTCGGCGGGATCGGCGAGACGACCTTCGCGAACGGAAAGAAAGCGCGTCCCAGACCCGGAAGGACGCCCGCGACGAGGCCGAGCGCCGTCCCCGCGACGACGGCGAGCAAGTAGCCGGGGACGAGGATGTAAAACGACGAGACCGTCCCTTTCCAGAGTTCCGGCAAGGAGTCGAACAAGGCTTTCCCGACCGTCGTCGGCGCCGGAAGCAAGGGATTCGTTTCCTGATTGATGAAGAACGAAGCCGCCTGCCACGCAAAGAGCAGGAAAGCCCAGAGCGCGAGCGCCTCCCACGCGATGAAAACGCGCCGTGCGCGCGCGGGCGTGTCCTCACTCGTCGCGCTCTCTTCGGCGCCTTGCCCCGCGCCGGGGAGCGTTTCGGAATTTTCCATGATCAGGGTCGCTTTCCTTAAACCGACGCGAGGCCGGAAATGATGTCCGCGTCGAGACGCTCGGCGATCCCCTCGCGCAGCGCCCTGAATTCCTCCGACGCGAAAAACGCGACGCGCTCGCGTGGGCGCGGCAGCGTCACCGGCATCTCGGCGAGCAGGCGTCCGCCTCGGCTCGCGCCGAGCAGCGCGACGCGGTCTCCGAGGTAAAGCGCCTCGTCGATGTCGTGCGTCACAAAGACGATCGTCCGGCGCGGCGAACTCTCCTTCCACGCGTCGATCAAGAGGTCCTGGAGCTTCCCACGGTTGACGGGGTCGAGCGACGCGAAAGGCTCGTCCATCAGGAGGACGGGCGCTTCGAGCGCGAGCGCGCGCGCGATCGCGGCGCGCTGGCGCATCCCGCCTGAGAGCTGGAAAGGGTATTTCTCGACCGCGTCGGAGAGGCCGACGCGCGAAAGATAATCGCGCGCGAGTTCAAAGCGCGCCGCGCGAGAAAAGTCCGGGTGTGCCTTCGCCACGGCGAACGCGATATTCGCCTGCGCGGTAAACCACGGAAAAAGCGAATAATCCTGGAAGACGACGGCGCGCTCGATCCCCGGCCCGACGATCTCGACGCCCTTCCAGACGATGCGCCCGCGCGTCGGCGTCTCAAGCCCCGCGATCAGGCGGAGCAAGGTCGATTTGCCCGAACCGCTGGGGCCCAGCAGGGAGAGGAATTCGCCTTCGGGAACGGAGAGCGCGACGCGGCGCAGGACGGTCTCATCGTTATACGCGAACGAAACATCGTCGATCCGTAATTCCATTCCCGGTTCATCCCTTCCATCGTCGATTCGTAAACCACCCGCGCCGGGAGTGTCCGGCGCGGGATTCGATAGCAAGGCAAGGTTTGACACGGAACTCACAAATTGCGCTCCTTGAATTGCTTCAAACGCTCCTGATAAAAAGCGTCCTTCGGGTGTTCTTTTGCGAGCGATTCGAGCGCCCCCCGGTAGGGCTTCACGTCGAAAATCGGGTCGAGCGGGCGCTTCCCGTCGATGAAATTCGACGCGACGAGCGCGAGCCAGAATTGCTCGACGCCCTTCACGTTTGGGTCGGTCGTCTGGTCGAGGTTCGGCGTATAAAAACTCTTTTCGAGCGTAGCGCGGTCGAGCTTGACGTACTTTTCGATCGAATCGACCGTCTCCTTGCGGTGATCCTGCGAAAAGCGCTCGGCCTGCAAAAGCGCGCGGAGAAAGCGCTCGACGACTTCGGGACGTTTCTTGAGTTCCGCGCCCGAAACGATCAGGCGGCAGCAGGGATGACCGGGATAAAGGTCGCCCGAGCGGACGATGACCTTCAAACCCTGCTGTTCGGCGCGCAGATCGAAAGGCCCCCAAACGACGCCCGCGTCGACCTGCCCCGATTTGACCGACTCGATCACCGCCGGAGGATTCTTCAGCTCGAAAATCTCCAGGTCCGAACGCCAGTCGATCTTCGCCTCCTTCAAGGCGGCGCGGAGGACGGCGTCGCTCGAAGCCAGACGCACGGTCGCAACCTTCTTGCCGCGCAAGTCCGCGATGGAGCGGATTTTGTCGGCGCGGTCGGGGCGAATGACGACCGAGCCGTCCTGACCCATGATCCCCCCGACGATGCGAATATCCGACCCCCTCGAATAGAAAAGCAGGGGCGCGGGCGTGCTGAACGAGCCCGTATCGAGCTTCCCGCTGATCACCGCGTTGATCCCGTCGGCGGAATTCTGGAATTCGACGAGTTCAACGTCGAGATTCTCCTTCTTGAAAAACCCCTGCTCGTAAGCGATGAAATACTTTGCGTGCCCGATCGCGGGCAAATAACCGACGCGCACGGCCTCCGCCGCGGCGCTCCCCGCGACGGCGTAAAGAACGGCGGCGGAAACAAGACCGGCCAGCCGGGATGAAAGCTTCATTGACGACTCCTGAAGATAGAAGATCACGCGAGCAATGCTAGCCGTCGAGGCGTCGCCGGAGAACGAAGAAAAAATTCTTTGTTTATACGAAAAAGCATGAATACCCGCATGGCGCCATTGTCCGATAGGCGCGTGTTCGGTTTCCCGACCATTTCAGGGATCAGATGTCAGGGATCAGGGATCAGAAGAAAACCGATCGGTTTTTTGTTGATCTTTCTCCGGCGGCGAAGCCGCTGCTAACCGATCTGATTCCTGTCCTCTGATTCCTGATACCTGATCCCTGATACCTGAACCCGAAGCTCCTGAGGGATGTTAATATACCCGTCGAATTTCAATGTTCTGGTCGCGTCAATGAATCAACGCAAAGGATACGGCGACGTATCAACAGATATGACGCTGGGAATACCGGGGAACGGGAATGCAACTACAGCTTGAGACAGCCGACTCGGTGCGTCGTAAGCTTGCGTCGCGGATCGCACAGAAGCACAAGGCTGAGTTCGGCCAATTCCTGACGCCTTCGAGTGTGGCCCGTTTCATGGCATCCCTGTTCCCGGAAAGCAGCTTGCGGACTTGCCGGCTACTCGACGCCGGCGCGGGGGTCGGTGCGCTGTCCTGTGCCTTCCTCGACCGCTGGGCAGCGGGCGGTTTCGATTTCGATGCTGTCGAAGCGACGGCCTACGAGATCGACGACCAACTGCGTTGTCACCTCGCGCGGCACTTGGGCGGATACCAAGGCGTAACCCCCCGGATCATCGCAGGCGATTACATTGAACTGGCGACGTCCGATGACCTGTTCACGGTGAAGCAGCCTTCGGGCTACACCCACGCCATCCTCAACCCGCCTTACAAAAAGATCAACAGCAATTCCGCACACCGCCTCGCCTTGCGCCGTGTTGGCATCGAGACGGTAAACCTGTATAGCGCCTTCGTTGCGCTTGCCGTTGCCCAAGCTGCGCCGAGTGGGCAGATCGTGGCCATCATCCCACGTAGCTTCTGCAATGGGCCGTATTACCGGCCGTTCCGCGACTTTATCCTCAAGCGCGCGGCCGTCCGCCACATCCACCTGTTTGAGTTGCGCAACAAGGCATTCAGGGATGACAGAGTTCTACAAGAGAACATCATCATTCGCTTGGAGCGGGACGGTCACCGGGGGGCTGTGACGGTTTCGACATCGACCGACGACACCTTTGCCGACCTGGTGACCCATGAACACCCGTTCGACCGGATCGTCTTCCCCGACGACCCGGAGCGTTTCATTCACGTCCCCACCTCCCCGGAGAAAAGCGCCGTTGAGCTATCCCCTGCGATTCGCTGTACGCTGGCCGACCTGGGCATCAAAGTATCGACTGGGCCAGTGGTCGATTTCAGGCTGAAAGAGCACTTGCGCGACATGCCGGGGGAGGGCACCGTGCCCCTGCTGTATCCCGGTCATTTCAGCGCTACCGGCACCACATGGCCCATCGAGGGGATAAAGAAGCCCAACGCCATCCTCCGCAACGCCGACACCGAAAAATGGCTCTACCCAAGCGGCTTCTACTGTGTGGTTCGCCGCTTCTCGTCCAAGGAAGAAAAGCGCCGGATCGTCGCGAGCGTGGTCGAGCCGAGCGTCTTCGGTAACGTCTCCGCATTGGGCTTCGAGAACCACCTGAACCTCTTCCACGAAAACAGGCGCGGATTGCCCGATGCGTTGGCACGAGGGCTGGCCGTGTTCCTGAACACGACGGCAGTGGATGAGAATTTCAGACGCTTCAACGGTCATACGCAGGTCAATGCGACCGACCTCATGCAGATGAAATATCCGAACCGTGAAATCCTGGTCGAACTCGGCGAGTGGGCCATGCGGCAAGGAAGGCTCACGCAAGAGCAGATCAACGCCAAGCTGGGAACCCTGACTGAATGAGCGACAAGAACGACACCATCGATGCCGCGCGCCGGATCATCATTGCTCTGGGCTTGCCGAGGGCGCAACGGAACGAGCGTTCCGCGCTTTCGTTGCTGGCCCTGCTGAACCTCACGCCCGACAAGGCGTGGGCCGATGCGGAAAACCCGCTTGCAGGCATCACGCCAATCATGGATTGGGTGCGTGAGCACTACGGCAAGGAATACGCGCCGAACACCCGCGAGACCTTCCGTCGGCGGACTATGCACCAGTTCTGCGACGCCGGGATCGTCCTTTACAACCCGGACAAGCCCGACCGCCCAGTGAACAGTCCGAAGACCGTCTATCAAATCGAGCCGACCGCGCTTGCCATGCTGCGAACATTCGGAACGCCAGCGTGGCACGACAGCCTGACCGCGTATGTGGCCGGGCGGGAGACGCTACTGACCCGCTACGCCAGGGAACGCGAGCAGAATCGCATCCCGGTCGAGATTGCGCCGGACAAGAAAATCACGCTCAGCCCCGGCGAACATAGCGAGTTGATCCGGGTCGTCATCGAAGACTTCGCCCCGCGATTCGCGCCGGGGGGCGTGCTGGTCTATGTCGGAGATACGGGCGACAAATGGGGTTACTTCGATGCCCCCTTGCTGGCCGGCTTGGGCGTTGATGTCGATTCACACGGCAAGATGCCCGATGTGGTGTTGCACTACACCGTGAAAAACTGGCTGCTGCTGGTCGAGTCCGTCACCAGTCACGGCCCGGTCGATGGCAAGCGTCATGCCGAACTGGCGAAGCTCTTCGCCGGATCGACCGCTGGGCTGGTCTATGTGACCGCTTTCCCGAACCGCGCCGTCATGGGCCGCTATCTGGGCGAAATCGCGTGGGAAACGGAGGTGTGGGTGGCTGACGCCCCATCGCACCTCATTCACTTCAATGGTATGCGCTTCCTGGGGCCTTATCCGAGCGGCGATCAGGTCGTGCGTTAGTGCGAAACAGGTATCAGGAATCAGAAGACAGGGATCAGATCAGTCAGCGGCGGCTTCGCCGCTGGAGTGACGAAACCCCACCAAGTATAGGTTGGGGTGAGCGTAGCGATGCCCAACATACAGCAAATGACCGCGTGAAAACCTACCGAGCAAAGCAATGCGGCATGGATTCCCCACTTTCCCCCTGACAAGGGGGAAATGAAGGGGGTTCGGCGCTTCGGCAAGCGTCGGTACGTTTTCATGCCTTCCAAACCACCCCCATCCCATCATTCATACGCCTGCGGAATCGTTGGGCGTAGCAATGCGCAGCCCAACCTATAGCGCCGAGAACGGAGCGGAAACGCTATAGGTTGGGCTGAACGAATGTGAAGCCCAACGATCGCGGGGCGGCATGAAAATCGCTTACCGGTGGCTTCGCCGCCGGAGAAAGATCGTTGAACAACCGTTCGGTTTTCATCTGATCCCTGATGCATAGGTTGGGGTGAGCGCAGCGATGCCCAACGTCTCGCTTGCGCGGAGCGCAAGCCATAACAGGATTCGGCATCATTTCCGCAAAAGCGGACCCATTGGCACACGAAGGTATGACATTGCGCGTAGGGGCACGGCGTGCCGTGCCCAGGGTTTCATTCCGTTTCCAAACCACCCCATCCCATCATTCATACGCCTGCGGAATCGTTGGGCATCGCTACGCTCACCCCAACCTATACCGCCGATAGGGCACGGCGCGCCGTGCCCCTACGGGATCACGCTTCGCCGACTGCCGCGCGGCGGGAAATTGCTTCCTTCCGTTGGGGTTCGCTGCGCTCACCCCAACGAACATGGCGCGGGTCGTCGTCACCCCGTATAATGAAACATTGCCAGTGATTCACCGATCTCCGAGTTAGAGGCACCAAAAAGGGGGGTGCTTGGCCGAGGGGGCGGGTTACAGGCATTTGCTCTTTGCGTAAGTCATCGCGGCTTCATTGTCGGCGATGATTTTTTGCGCCCAAATCCCGTGTTGTTTCACGCTAACCTACACCCTGTGAGAGCCACAACGTTCCGCATGCGTATGAATGACGGAATAGGGAATCAAGGGTCAGATGACTCCCCTCACGTCGGAATCAGACTCTTCCTTCAGACTCACCTCATATTGGACTAGACTATACATTGACAATACATTGTAATGCTCACATAATTGGTGTTTCACTAATCCACGAGGCCGATAATGAAAGAAACATCCATGACTTTCCGCGTCGAATCCGATTTGAGGGGGCGGTTCATGGCGGCGGCGGAACGCGAGCATCGCCCAGCCGCGCAGGTATTGCGCGAATTCATGCGCCTATACGTTGATGGGGCGCAGGCGCGTCCGCGCATCGACGCGGAGGAACGCGAGCGCCGGCGGGTGGCCGTGAACTACGGATGGGCATCGGTCGGCCTGGAAGGTTTCACCGTCAGCCCGGAAGCCAAGGAACACGGACGCCGTTACATCGAGGGCGAAATCGATTTGCAAGAGTTCGCCAACGGATTCAGGAAATATGACGAATTTCGGCAAAGGTAAAACGCCAACAGCCGAACAGCGCCGAGAGGCCGAAGCAGACCTTACGGGTCTGCGTATCGCCGAGCTACGCATTGATCCCGTGCGCGGCAACTTCGACGCCGCGCACTTGAGAGAAATAAACCGACGCATTTTTCAGGATTTGCCTGAACTCGGCTTTACCGATGTCACGCCGGGTGTATTTCGTCCGACCGCGCCGCCAGACCTTGATTGGGTCAAAGCCCGGAGCCTCGAAACGGTTTCGGTCGTCACATCGTTTATCGCGTACTCGCCGATGGACAAAGCGGCACGGGCGCGGCTGGACAAAGTATTGAAAGGAGTAAATCCGTCCAAGCTGTCCAAACTCAAGACAGCCGAGTTCACCCAGGCAATCGCTCAGCTTTACACCGAAATCGATTACATTCACCCCTTCCGCGACGGCAACAGCCGCACCTTGCGCGAATTCACGCGCGAACTGGCAGAGGTATCGGGCTACGTCATCGAATGGGAGCGGTTCAACAAGTCGCCGGCAGGGCGCGACATTCTCTACATCGCGCGCGACATTGGCGTGAATCGTCTGGCCTTGCCGCATGTGCAGCATTTTGGCACGAAGCGCGACATTACCCTGAGCACGGATCAACTGGCGGGCAACCGCGACCTGCCGGATCTGCTACGCGACGCAGTCTATAAGTTGGGCTGAGTCCAGCGAACCCCAACGGAAGAAAAAACGAACAGACTAAATCCACTGAACGAGGAGACGCGGCATGGATTCCCCACTTTCCCCCTGACAAGGGGGAAATGAAGGGGGTTCGGCGCTTCGACAAGCGTCGGTACGTTTTCATGCCTTCCAAACCACCCTTATCACATCATTCATACGCCTGCGGAATCGTTGGGGTTCGCTTCGCTCACCACCAACCTATACCGCCGAAGACGGAGGACAAACGCTATAGGTTGGGCTGAACGAATGTGAAGCCCAACGATCGCGGGGCGGGTCGAAAATGCACCCAGGCATAGGTTGGGGTGAGCGCAGCGATGCCCAACACCTCGCTTGCGCGAAGCGCAAGCCATTTCAGGTATCAGGTATCAGAAGACAGAGGACAGAAGACAGATCAGTTACCGGCGGCTTCGCCGCCGGAGATGATCAACGAAATACCGATCGGTTTTCTTCTGATTCCTGATTCCTGACATCTGTCTCCTGATGTTGGGCATCGCTGCGCTCACCCCAAGCTATGCGCGTTATACCGCCGATATGCGCCTGCGGAATCGTTGGGCTTCGTTCCTCAGCCCAACCTATACCGCTTCAGTCGCCTGATCCAAAAACTGTTTCAAACCGAGCATATTTCCTTGTCTCTTGATTTCCATCCGCTATAATGACAGACATAAACCATGTTCGCATAGGGAGGCGAAGCATGAGCCAATCGAAACGGGGTATTGAAGCGTCGGCACTCGCTGGCACGATTGTTGCTACACACACACACACACGACACCATTCTGATCGCCCAAGCCTGAGCCGCGTGGCGATCCTCGTCGCGGCGCTCTTTGCCGCGCCGTCCGCCTACGCGAGTTGCACGGTTTCCTCACCCGTGGTCGGGGACGCAAACCAGTACGTATACGGCAGTGGCAGTGGCAACACCTGTACTAGCTATGATACCAGCGTTGTCTCAGGCCAAACGCTGAACGTCAACGTCGCTGTGAAGGGTTACGCCTACGGCGCTTATGTTCAGATGGGTGAGGCCGACGTGACCAACAACACCCTCAACATAAACAACGGCGGCAACGTCTACGGCGGTATGGCCGCCGGCGGTTCCGCCAACCGGGGTGCCGCGACCGACAACACCGCCAACCTGTACGACGGCGGAACGACCGACAATATCACCGGCGGCAAATCTGACTACGGCGCCGCGACCGACAACGTCGTCAACGTGTACGGCGGCACGGTCAACAGCTATGTCATCGGCGGCTCGGCCGTCCTCGGCGACACCGTCGCGACCCACAACATCGTCAACGTCTCCGGCGGCTCGATCGGCGGCGACGTTTACGGCGGATCGGGGCGTAACTTGACCTACAACATCGTCAACTTGACCGGCGGCACGGTCAACGGCAGCGTCTACGGCGGCAACAACAGCAGTAACATTTACGCCATCGCCTCAGCCTACAACACCGTCACGATCGGCGCGGTCATCTTTGGAGTCAACACAAATCTCTACGGCGGTTTTTCTACCAAAAATCTCGGTGACAGCTTCACCGGCAACACGCTGAACAAGAACAACGCGGCTACTCCGGTTCAATCGACGCGGAACTTCCAGTTCATCAATTTCGGTTACAGCGGCAATGCCAATCTCGGAACGCTCGATACGACTCCGACCGGGAGTACGCAAACCGCCGTCACGGTCGACACGAAGACCAACACCGTCGACCTCAACGGCGTGGTCACGGGCACGGGCGGGATCGTCAAAATTGGAAGCGGAACGCTCACCCTCAGCGGCGCGAACGATTACACCGGCGACACG
>JAISAZ010000067.1 GCA_031266435.1 Accumulibacter sp. | reverse complement strand
ACGTTTTGGGAATACAGACCTTTCGCGTCTTTCGCGCCTTTCGCGGTTGAAATCGGTTTTTATCTCTCTCCTGATTCCTGACATCTGACCCCCGATATACGCATACGGAATCGTTGGGCTTCGTTCCTCAGCCCAACCTATACCGCCCCATTCCGTCATTCATACGCATGCGGAACGTTGGGCATCGCTTCGCTCACCCCAACCTATGCACTGATATGCGCCTGCGGAATCGTTGGGCTTTGCTTCGCCGCAGCCCAACCTATACCGCCGATAGGGCACGGCACGCCGTGCCCCTACGCGAACCGTTCAACCCCGCCCACTGAAAACAGACCACGAAGCGAGCGCCAGCGAGCACTCAGTCTTCTGTCCTCAGTCCTCTGTCTTCTGATTCTCATTGAAATTTCCCCCAAAGAACGTTATCATTCCACATTTCGCACCGGCGGGACGCTCCGCCTTTGCACGAGGGAGGATTTCATGCCCAGTTTCGATTTTTCTTCCGAAGTCGACCTCGTCGCGCTGAAAAACGCGATCGACGTCGCCAGCCGCCAGGTCGGCGCGCGCTACGACTTCAAGGGAACGTCGGCGAAGATCGAGTTCAACGAAAAGGATCGCATCGTCGCGCTTACCGGCGACTCCGATTTTCAGATCGACCAGATCAAGGACATTCTTTTTCCCGCGATGGAAAAGAAGGAAAAGGAAAGCGTCAAACGCCTCGATCTAAAGCCGCTCCAAAAGATTTCGGGCAACAAGCTCAAGCTGGACATGCACGTAAAATCCGGGATCGAGACCGAGTTGGCGAAAAAAATCGTCAAGATGATCAAGGACTCGAAACTCAAGGTGCAGTCGTCGATTCAGGGTGACGCGGTGCGCGTTTCCGGCGCGAAACGCGACGACTTGCAGACGTGCATCACGCAGATCACGCAGGCGATCACGGATTATCCGATCAAAGCCGGCAATTTCCGCGATTAGGCGCTTTGCGCGGCGCCGTTTGCCGCGCCCGATAATTCGTTCCCGGCAGCCGCAAAGTGAAGACGACAGACCCGCAATCCCCGGAAGACGTCCAATCCCTGGAAGACGCGCAATTCTCCGATGACGCGCAGAGCGTGTCTCTCGGCGCGCTTTCCTGGCTCGGCGAATTGCACCGCATCTCGGCAGCCGTCAGAAAAAAAAATACGAATCCGACTTCGGGACGCAGCCAGATTTTCTACCTCCTCCGCTGGACGGAAGACCTGCGCGAATTTTTCGTGACGCCGTGCCGGGGACACGACTTCGAGAGCGCCGAACCCTGGCCGGACGCCTTGCCGCTCCCTTCGAAGCTCCCGTCCTTCGTGACCGACGAGGACATCGAAATCTACAAACGCCTGCCCGAAGGCAGAACGCTCGTCCTTCGTTCCCCTGGGCGCGAGGGCGACGCGAGCCTCCTGTGCCGCATCGCCGATACCGGTCGCCTCTACGCCGACGGTGAGCCGCTCGCCTTGGGCGACGCGCGCCGCGCGGGTATCTTTCAAGTCGGGAAGGCACCACCGAGTATCGAGGCGGTCCCGCCCGCGAACCTCGTCTTTCCTTTCTCGCCGCCGTGGTATATCGACCTCGACGAGGGGCTCGTCGGCCCCCTGAACATCGACCGCTCCCAAAACACCGAATCCGGGTTCAAGCCCTCGGCGCTGCGCCTGATTCGAGCGCAGCCGACCGCGATCCTGCGCCTCGAAAGCGTCGACACGCCGGGGAGCATCGGCTGGCGCGCGTACTCGACAAAAAGCGAGCCGGGGTGCTTCGACATCGCGCTTCCGGTTTTCCGCTACCGTGACGCCGAAATCCGCCCCGGCTCGTTCCGGGAGTTCTATACGCTGCCGGACGGCGAAGTCGTACGAATCGCCCGCAAGCTCGCGCGAGAAAACGAGCTGATGAAGGCGATCGAAGACACAGGACTTTGCCGCGTTCCCGCGCGCGTCCTCGACGCCTTCGGCGGTGTGCCCGGAAGCGCCTACGGCCTTTCGAGCGAATCGGCGTGGAGCGCGTTCATGCGCGACGCGATTCCCCAACTCGAACGCGCGGGGTGGGAAGTCCGCCTTTCCGACGACTTCCGCCACCACGCGCTCGAAGTCGAAGCTTGGGAGGCCGAGTTGCGCAAGGGCGAAAACGGCTGGTTCGACCTCGACATGGGGATCGTCGTCGAAGGCGTGCGTATGCCGCTCGCGCCCCTTCTCTCCGCGCTCTTCCGAAGCGACGCCCGCTGGCTCGACCTCGCCTACGTCCGAAAGATTCCCGACGACGAAATCGTCGAACTCAAGGTGACGGCGCACCGCCGCGTCCACGTCGACGCCGCGCGCTTGAAACCGCTCGCGGTCGCCCTGATTGACCTCTTCGAAGGCTTCGACGGTAGCCCGGTCCTGCGGATCTCGCGCTTCGACGCGCCGCGCCTCGAAATCCTCAACGACCCGCGCCGCTGGCAGTTCCACGGTCAGAAGGACATCCTGGCGCTCGCCAAAAAAATCGCGTCGGCGCAAAAAATCGCCCCGGTCGAAGCGCCCGCCGGCTTCAAGCTCGAACTGCGTTCCTACCAGAAAGAGGGGCTTGCGTGGCTCCAGTTTCTCCGCAAGCACAATCTTTCGGGGATCCTCGCCGACGACATGGGGCTCGGAAAGACGGCGCAAGCCTTCGCGCACCTCCTGCTCGAAAAAGAATCGGGGCGGATGAAACTTCCCGCGCTCGTCATCCTTCCGACCTCGCTGATCTTCAACTGGAAGAACGAGGCGGCGCGCTTCGCGCCGGGGCTTTCGATCCTCTCGCTGCACGGCGCCGATCGGAAAGAGCGTTTTTCCGACATCAAAAAATACGACGTTATACTCACGTCCTACCCCCTGCTCTGGCGCGACGCCGACGAGTTGACGCAGTATCGCTACCACCTCTTGATCCTCGACGAGGCGCAGATGGTCAAAAACGCGCGCAGCCAGGGCGCCGAAGTAATCCGCCGGATCGACGCGAAGCACAGGGTCTGCCTGACCGGGACGCCGCTCGAAAATCACCTGGGTGAACTCTGGAGCCAGTTCGATTTCCTCCTGCCGGGTTTTCTCGGAAGCGCGCAGACCTTCACGCGCTACTGGCGCACGCCGATCGAAAAACAGGGCGACGTCGAGCGCCGGCAACTCCTCGCGCGGCGGGTCCGCCCTTTCATCCTGCGCCGGAGGAAGGAAGAAGTCGCCACCGAACTCGCGCCAAAGACGATCATCGTCCGCAAGGTCGAACTGACCGGCGCGCAGCGCGACCTTTACGAAACGGTACGCTCGGCGATGGACGCGCGCGTCCGCGAAGAAGTCGCAAACAAGGGGCTCGGCGCCAACCAGATTCTCATTCTCGACGCGCTCCTGAAGTTGCGCCAGGTCTGCTGCGACCCCCGCCTCGTCCGAATGCGCGCCGCGCAGGGCGTCGAAGAGCGCGCCAAGCTCGACCTCCTGATGACGATGCTGCCCGAACAGGTCGACGAGGGGCGGCGCATCTTGCTCTTCTCGCAGTTCACGCGGATGCTCGCGCTGATCGAAACCGAACTTGCCGAAGCGGGGATCGACTACGTCAAGCTGACCGGCGCGACGCTCGACCGCGAAACGCCCGTTCAGCGATTCCAGAACGGCGAGGTTCCGGTCTTTCTGATCAGCCTGAAGGCGGGCGGAACGGGACTCAATCTGACTGCGGCGGATACCGTGATCCACTACGACCCCTGGTGGAACCCGGCGATCGAAAACCAGGCGACCGACCGCGCCCACCGGATCGGTCAGGACAAGCCCGTCTTCGTCTATAAACTGATCGTCTCCGACAGCATCGAGGAAAAGATCCTCGCGCTACAGGAACGCAAGGCCGAACTCGTCTCGGGCATCCTCCTGGAGGATGCGCCCAACATCAAACTCAAATTCGGCGAGGACGACATCGCCGCGCTGCTCGCGCCGCTTCCCTGATCAGGCTATAGGTTGGGGTGAGCGCAGCGATGCCCAACATCTCGCTTGCGCGAAGCGCAAGCCATGACACTTTCGCGTCTTTCGCGCCTTTCGCGGTTGAAATCGGTTTTTATCTGATTTCTGATATGCGCCTGCGGAACGTTGGGCTTCTCTTCGTTCAGCCCAACCTATACCGCCGACAGGGCACGGCGTGCCGTGCCCCTACAATTCCTCTGATACCTGATCCCTGACCTCATCGTAAACCCAGCACATCCTGCATATCGAAGACGCCGTTTTCTTTCCCCGAAAGGAAGCGCGCGGCACGGAGCGCGCCGAGGGCGTAGGTCTTTCGGCTCGCGGAGCGGTGGGTGATTTCGATGCGTTCGCCTTCGCCACAGAACATGACCGTGTGGTCGCCGACGATGTCGCCGCCGCGAACGGCGGAAAACCCGATCGTCTTCGGGTCGCGCTCGCCGACGACGCCTTCGCGTCCGTAGAGCGCGCTTTCCTTAAAATCGAGTCCAAGCGCGCGCGCGACGATCTCACCCATGCGGATCGCCGTCCCCGACGGCGCGTCGACCTTGTGCTTGTGGTGCGCCTCGATGATCTCGACGTCGTAGCCGTCCGACAGGATGCGCGCGGCGACGTCGATCAGCTTGAGCGTCGCATTGACGCCGATGCTCATGTTCGGCGCGAAAACGATGGGGATTTGCCGCGCGGCGTCGGCGATTTTCCGCTTGCCGTCCTCGGTAAAGCCCGTCGTCCCGATGACGATGGGCTTCCTGTGAAAAAGGCAGCGTTCGAGATGCTTCAGCGTGCCTTCGGGGCGCGTGAAGTCGATCAGGCAGTCCGCCTTCGCGATCCCCGCGTCCGCGTCATCGGTCACGCGAACGCCGCAGGGCTTGCCGAAAGATTCGCCAGCGTCTTTCCCGATTTCGGGCGACCCCGGCTGATCGACAGCCGCCGCGAGGAGCAGACCGCCGTCCTCCAGGAGCGTTTCGATGAGCGTTTTACCCATGCGCCCGCTGGCGCCGACGATCGAAATCTTCATGTTCACCTCCTAGAAAATTTTGTCCCAGATCCTGCCGAAAAAGCCCCTTTCGCTGTCCGGGTTCGGCGCTTCGCCCGTTTCGGGGTCGATCGACCCAAGGTCGATTTCACGGTTCCGTGCCTCTGGAGCCGCCGCGCCTCCGTCCGCGCCCAAAGTCGCCTCGACGTCTCCCGCGACGCGCGAGAGCTTCCCCTCGTCGTCGAAAAAGACCGTAAATCTCCGCAACTCGACTTCGCCGACATTCCCCTTCCGCAAACGATAAGTATAATCCCAGCGGTTGGCGTGGAACACATCGGCGAGCACGGGCGTCCCAAGGATGAATCGCACCTGATCCTTGCTCAGACCGGGGCGAAGCTGCGAAACCATGTCCTGCGTCAGGATATTACCCTGCTGGACGTCGATCTTGTACTCGTTGATGAAACGCGGGATCGCCGTGCAGCCCGCGAAAAACAAAAGGAAAAGTGGCGCGACGAGGCGATGTGTAGGCATGCTTGACTTATTTTCTCTTCGCGGATTTTCGAAAACAGGTTAGGATAAGAGCTATTGAGCGTGTATCGTATCGAATGATAACCTATTTTTTCTCTCAGCCGGACCGATCCTCATGAGCCCGAATAAATCCGACAACCTGAAAAAATCCGATAACCTGAAAAGCAGGGGGCTGAAAGCGACGCTCCCTCGGTTGAAGATTCTTGAAATCTTTCAAAAGTCGAAAGTTCGCCACCTATCGGCTGACGACGTTTATCAGATTCTGCTGAACGAAGGTCTCGATATCGGACTTGCGACGGTCTATCGGGTTCTGACGCAGTTTGAACAAGCGGGTCTGCTCGACCGAAGGCATTTCGATTCGGACAAGGCCGTGTTCGAATTGAGAGCCGGGATGCACCACGACCACCTGATCTGCGTCGAATGCGGGCGCGTCGAAGAATTTTTCGACGAAGAAATCGAGCGCCGCCAAAACAAGATCGCCGGCGACCACGGCTTTTCGATCCACGCGCACTCGCTCTACCTTTACGGAGAATGCAAGGACTGCGCGGCGGAAAAGAATTCAGCGGACAGATGACAGAGGACAGAAGACAGAAGACAGAACGGCCTTCGGCCTCTGTAGTCAGTTGTCTGTAATCAGAAGGAGCGTCCCGTCCGACATCTGAATACTGAAAACAGATCACGAAGCGAGCGTAGCGAGCGCTCTGTCCTCAGTCATCTGTCTTCTGTCCTCTGAAATTCAAGCGTAGAAATCGAGCTGCATGCCGACCAGATTGGCCTCGCCCGTGCTCTGGTAGAAACCGACCTCGCTGGACGTTCCGGCGCCGCCTGTCCCCCGCCCGCCGATGCTGGACGCGGCTTCGGCGTTTTGTCTGCGCGCCGCGTCCTCGGCCGCTTTTTCTTCCTCTTCGAGAAGAGACGCTTCGCGCGCCTGCGCGGCCTCCTCGCGCTTGATCTGCGCGAGTTCGATCTGCGCGTCGCTCTCCAACTGCGTCGCCTTCGCCGCGATGCTCCTGTCTTGTGGCGACGGGTCCGCGGGCGCGAGCGCCGCCGCGCGGATATGCCGCGCCTTGGGGATCGTTTCTTCGGGCGTTTTCCCCGGCGACGTATCGATCGAGACCTCGCCGCCGATCGCGTAACGCCGGTCGTCCGGCCCCGTCTGATACGTATAGCTCGGCCCACCCCGCACGAGGCTTCCGCCGACGGCCATGTGCGCTTGCTCGTGCCGATGGACTTCCTGGTCTCTCTGCTTGAGTTTCTGGACTTCGCGCTGCTGGTCGGCCGTCAGTTCTTCCTTGCCCGGAGTCTTTTCGGTCTTGTCCGAAGCGTTCGTAGCATCTGACTTGTTCGACCCATCCGCCCTGTCCACAGGCTCGCTCCGCCTCTGGCCGGAAACGCCGGCGGAAAGCGCCTCGTTTCTCGACGCTTGCGCATTGTACGGCGCAAACCGGTCGAGTCCGAAAAACGCGGAAGCAGCGGTCGCACTCTGGATCATGAATTCAAACCTTCACCCGAATGGCGCCGAGCGCAGCCCGGACACCCTCAGGTTTAGAGTAATACACAAAGCGACGATATTCAAGTCGGGATTGGCGAGACCTCCGCGCGACGCCCGCGTCAACTTGACAAGGAAGATAGTTATCCATATCATCGGCTCATGAAGTTCACTTGGGACCCAAAAAAGCGCCTGACCAACCTGAAAAAGCATGATCTGGATTTTTTTGACGCCGAACGGGTATTTTCCGGTCACACAGTGACTTTCCCGGACAATCGCTTCAGGTATGAAGAGATGCGTTTCATCACAGTCGGTCTTTTGGAAGAGAGGGTCGTGGCGATCGCGCACACCGAGATTGAAAACACCATTCGTATCTTTTCCATGCGAGCAGGAGAACGCTATGAACGAGAACTCTACTTTACAAGTTTCTGATTCCGACGATCTGGACGAGGTACCTCCCCTGACGGCGGAGGATTTCGCCAAAGGCGTGCACCGCGTCGGCCTGAAACCCGTCGGGAAAAAGCTGAAGATCAACATGACGGTCGACCCCGACATCGTCGCGTGGTTCAAGGCGAGCGCGGGCGGGCGCGGGTATCAGACGTTGATGAACGCCGCGTTGCGCAAAGCGATGTACGACCAGCAAATTGTCGACACCCTGCGGCAGGTGATCCGCGAAGAGTTGCATCCGGCGTAAACGCTTCGACCCGCGTCCGGTTCAGGTATCAGGAGACAGGAAACAGGAGACAGAAAAATATGCGGCGGCTTCGCCGCAGAAAAAGATCGTTGAGCCACCGATCGGAAACCCCTCCCCATCCCTCCCCTTGTCAGGGGAGGGAGTCACGTGTCTCCCCTCCCTGATAAGGGAGGGGCCGGGGGTGGGTTCTGATCTGTTTCCTGTCTCCTGTTTCCTGTCTCCTGTTGAGCAAGCATTTCCTTCGCGTGCTTTCGCGTAATCGGCGTGATTTCGATTCCGCCGAGCATCCGGGCGATCTCTTCGACGCGTTCCTTCGGGTCGAGCAGGTCGACCCGGCTTCGGATGCCGTTCCCCTCCCCGGTTTTCACGACCTGCCACTGCCAATTCGCGCGCGCGGCGACCTGCGGCAAGTGCGTGACGCAGAGAATCTGCCGTTCTTCTCCGAGACGGCGCAGCAAACGCCCGACGATTTCGGCGACGCCGCCGCCGATCCCGGCGTCGACCTCGTCGAAAACCAGGGTCGGAACGCGCGCCGCCTGACTCGCGACGACCTGGATCGCCAGACTGATCCGTGAGAGTTCGCCGCCGGAGGCAACCCTGGCGAGCGGGCGCGTCGCGTCGCCGGAGAGGCCCGCGATACGGAATTCGACTTTTTCAAGCCCCTGCGCGCCGCCGATTTTCAAGGGCGACAGCGCCGCCTCGAAACGCCCTCCGCCGAGCGCGAGGTCCTGCATGATCCGGCTGATTTCACTTCCGAGCCTTTCGGCCGCTTCGGCGCGTTTCGCGGAAAGCGCCTGCGCGCTTTCGTCAAACCGAAGCCGCAGCGCTTTTTCGCGCGCCTCCAGCGCCTCGGTATCGGATGCTTCGCGGAACGCGAGCATTTTTTCCCGGCATTGCCGGAGCAGTTCGGGAAGATTTTCGGGCTTCGTCCGAAACTTGCGCGCGCACGCGAGGATCGCTTCGATCCGGCTTTCGACTTCTTCCAGACGGCGCGGGTCGATGTCGACGCGCTCCGCGTAGCGCCGAAGCGCCGAAACCGACTCGGAAAGTTCGGCGCTGACCGAATGCAAAAGCGCTGAAATCTCCGACAGGGAAGGGTCGAATTCGATGAGGCCGTCGAGCCTGCGAAGCGCCGTGTCGATCTGCTTGCCGCACGACAAATCGTCTTCGGACAAGAGCGAAAGGACGAACTGCGCGCCTTCGAGCAGACCCGCCGCGTGCGCGAGGCGCGTGTGCTCGACGCCAAGCTCAGTCCAGTCGTCCGGCGAAAATCCAAGCGCTTCGAGTTCCTTGAGTTGCCATTCGGTTTCTTCGCGCTCCCTGGCCTGCGCCTCCGAGTTTTCCCTTGCGTTTTTCAGCTTTTCGGCGGCGGCGCTCCACTCGCGCCACGCGGAGGCGACTTCCGCCGCCAAAGGCTCCAGCGCGCCCCACGAATCGAGGATGCCGCGCTGAACGTCCTCGCGTAATAAAGACTGGTGCGCGTGCTGACCGTGAATGTCGATGAGCGCATCGGTCGCTTCTTTGAGTTGCTGCAAGGTGACGGGCGAGCCGTTGAGGTAGGCGCGCGAGCGGCCGCCCGCGTCGACGACGCGGCGCAGCAGAAAACCGTCGGACGCGTCGAGGTCGTGCCGGGAAAGCCAGTCGAGAAGTTCCGGCGCGTCGGGCACGTCGAATTCCGCCGAGACCTCGGCGCGCTCGCATCCGGCGCGAATCAGCGCGGACTCCGCCCGGTCGCCCAGGGCAAACGCGAGCGCGTCGATGAGGATCGACTTTCCCGCGCCCGTCTCGCCGGTCAGAACGCTGAATCCGCCGCCGAATTCGAGTTCCAGGCGGTCGACGAGCACGAAGTCCCGAATCGACAGGCGGCGCAACATGCTCCTAGACCGCCCTTTCCCGCGCGCGCGCCGAATGCCCCGACTCTTCGTTCCAGTGGAGCTTTTCCCTCAGCATGCCAAAATAGCTGTACCCCGGCGGGTGAAGAAAACAGATCGAGACGTTCGCCCGACGAATCCGCAAGGTATCGCGGACACGCAGGTCGAAGCGCACCTGCCCGTCGAGGTGCGCGCGCGCGTCGATCGACCGGACGAGACGTATTTCGATGACGTTTTTATCGGCGACGAGGAGCGAACGGTTGGTCAGCGAGTGCGGACACAGCGGAACGAGCGCGACGCCGGAAATCTGCGGGTGCAGAATCGGGCCGTTGGCCGAAAGCGAATACGCCGTCGAACCCGTCGGCGTCGAAACGATCAGCCCGTCGGCGTGAAGGCCGTAGACGAAGACGCCATCAACGAAAAGCTCGAACTCGATCAGCCGGCTGATCCCACCCTTGTCGACGACGACTTCGTTCAAGGCGAGGCCCGAAACGATCACCTCGCCGTCGCGCACGACCTGCGCTTCGAGCAGCATCCGCTCTTCGGGCAGAAAATCACCGCGCAAAAGGCTGTCGATGCTCAAGAGCAAGTCGTCGCGCGCGATGTCGGTCATGAAGCCCAAGTGCCCCTGATTGACGCCGACGAGCGGGACGCGGTAAGGCGCGAGTTGCCGCGCCGTGTGGAGCATCGTCCCGTCGCCGCCCAGGACGATGGCGAGGTCGGCGCGCGTGCCGATTTCGGCGAAATTGCAGACCTCCCAGCACGGCGGCGGCGTCGAAGCGTCGAAATTGCTCGCCGTCGCCTTCTCGATCAGGACGGCGACTCCGCGCTTGCTGAGCGGTCGAGCCAAGGTCGCCAAAAGACCCGAAAGGTCGCGGCTGTGGTATTTCCCCACCAGGGCGATCGTTTTCGGCGGAATCCGAAGCGGATGCGAAAGAGAGGGATTCAGTACGTCATCGGTTTCCATGCAAGGGTTCAGACCTCGTTTTATTCTTGCAGCCGACCCCTCAAGGGCATCGACCGCCGCGACGCCCATCTTACAGGAAACAGAGGACAGAGGACAGAAGACTGAGCGCTCACTGCGTTCGCTTTGTGATCTGTTTTCAGTCGTCTGTTGTCGCATGACTTCCTCCCTCTGATTACTGATGCCTGATTACAAAGGCCGAAGGCCGTTCTGTCATCTGTCATCTGTCCTCTGTCCTCTGTCCCCCTTTTGGTGCCGATCGGGGTTTTTCGACCCCATGCGGGGCAAACACGCGCGGGAAAAGAGCCGAACGCCGCCTCAGAATCACACATTCTCCTTTTATATCATGGACTTACGCAAAGTGGAACGATCCTTGCTGATCACTGCTCGTCGCTTCTTTTCTTAATCCACTTTTGGGAGCTTTCGCCATGAAACGTCGTTCATTCATCGCCGCCGCCATAAAATCCCTCGGCGCCGCGGCGACGCTGTCCGCCCTTGCCCTGAACTGTCCGCCGTCTCTCGCGGCGGAGGGTACGATCAAGGTCGGCGTCCTGCATTCGCTTTCGGGCACGATGGCGATTTCGGAGACGGTCCTGAAAGACGTCGCCTTGATGAGCATCGATGAAATCAACGCCAAAGGCGGCGTTCTCGGCAGAAAACTCGAAGCCGTCGTCGTCGACCCGGCGTCCAACTGGCCCCTGTTCGCCGAAAAAGCCAAGCAACTCCTGACGCAGGATAAAGTCGCCGTCGTTTTCGGCTGCTGGACTTCCGTTTCGAGAAAGTCGGTCTTGCCGGTCTTCGAGGAGTTGAACGGTCTTCTGTTCTACCCGGTGCAGTACGAGGGCGAAGAGCTTTCCAAAAACGTTTTCTACACCGGCGCCGCGCCCAACCAGCAAGCGATTCCCGCAGTGGAATACTTGATGAGCAAGGACGGCGGCGAGGCGGCGCGTTTCGTTCTTCTGGGGACCGACTACGTCTATCCGCGCACGACGAACAAGATTCTGAAAGCCTTTCTGAAAAGCAAGGGCGTCGCCGACGCCGACATTTTGGAAGAATACACGCCCTTCGGTCACAGCGACTATCAGACCGTCATCGCCAATATCAAGAAATTCGCGTCAGCGGGGAAAAAAACGGCGGTGATTTCCACGATCAACGGCGATTCCAACGTGCCGTTCTACAAGGAACTCGGCAATCAGGGAATCAAGGCGACCGACGTACCGGTCGTCGCTTTTTCGGTCGGTGAAGAGGAATTGCGCGGCGTCGACACGAAGCCGCTCGTCGGTCATCTCGCCGCGTGGAATTATTTCATGAGCCTGAAGAATCCGTCGAACGACGCGTTCAGAAAGCAGTGGGCGGATTACGCCAATGCGAAAAAACTCCCCGGAGCGAACAGACCTTTGACCAACGACCCGATGGAAGCGACGTATATCGGCATCCACCTTTGGGCGCAAGCGGTGGAAAAGGCCCAATCGGTCGAGACCGACAAGGTGATCGCCGCGATGCGCGGACAGAGCTTCAAGGCACCCGACGGCTTCACGGTCAAGATGGACGAAAAGAATCACCATTTGCACAAACCGGTCTTCGTCGGCGAAATTCGCCCGGACGGGCAATTCAACATCGTCTGGAAAACACCCGGCCCGATCCGCGCACAGCCCTGGAGTCCCTACCTTCCCGGCAACAGCGCGAAAAAGGACGAACCCGACGGCAAGTCGAAATAAACGCTTTTCGCCCTGGAAGACGCCATGACACGCCTCCTGTTTTTCCTGGTTTTTTTCGCCGCGACGGCGACGAGGCTTTTCGCGTCCGATGCGCAAAGCCTGCGCTCGCTGGCCTTGGGGAACAACGACGAGAAGATCGCCGCGCTCGAAAAAATCGCCGCCGAGGGGAAAAGTGATTTCCTGCCGGTTCTGGAGGCCTTGCGCGAAGACGCGCTTTACGTTCGGAAAGCCGGCGCAGGCGCCGGCACCGACGACCCCGAAGCCGTTTTCGTCGCACTGCCGGAAGGCGGCGCGACGAAGGTCTGGACGAAAGAACGGCTCGCCGCCTTGCCCGAAGGTAGCGAAAACGTCACGATCAACAACCGTGTGCGTTCCGCGCTGGGAAACGCGCTCGCGGCGCTGCGTCTTTCTTCCGGCGACCGGGACTTGCGTCGGGCGGCCGTCGACGCCCTCCTGACCGCGCCGCGACCCGAAATGCTCGCTTCGATCGAGCGCGCGATCCTCCGTGAGTCCGACCCCAAGATCCGGCGACGCCTGGAAACGACGCGCGCGATGATCCTGATACACGACGCCGATAAAAGCGTCCGCCTGCGTGCGCTCGGCGTCTTGAGCGAGACGAGCGATGTCGCCGTCCGCCGTCTGCTCGACCCGCTCGCGTCCTCCGCCGAGACCGACACGGAGGTGCGTGCCGCCGCACTGCGCGTCACCCGCACGATCGACGAGCGCCTCTCGCGCGGCGAAATCCTGGGGAGGATTTTCAGCGGCGTCTCGCTGGGGAGCATTCTCCTCCTGGCGGCGCTCGGTCTCGCGGTCATTTACGGCTTGATGGGCGTCATCAATATGGCGCACGGCGAATTCATCATGATCGGCGCGTACGCCGCGTACGTGACGCAAAACGCTTTTCGGAACTACCTGCCGACGCATTTCGACTGGTATCCGCTTCTGGCTTTGCCGGTCGCTTTTCTCGCTTCCGCGCTGACGGGGGTTTTCCTGGAACGAATCGTGGTCCGCCACCTGTACGGACGACCCCTGGAAACGCTTCTGGCGACCTGGGGAATCAGCCTCGGGCTGATCCAGACGGTCCGGTCGATTTTCGGCGCGCAGAACGTTGCCGTCGAGAATCCCGTCTGGCTCTCCGGCGGAATCGAGGTGTATTCGAATCTGACCCTGCCTTACAACCGGCTGGCGATCCTCGCTTTCACGGCGGCGGTGCTCGGCGCTCTCGTCGCGCTTCTCGGCGGAACGCGCCTGGGGCTTTACGTGCGCGCCGTCACGCAAAACCGCCCGATGGCACGCTGTCTCGGCGTGTCGACCTCACGCGTAGACGCGCTCGGTTTCGGCCTCGGTGCGGGCTTGGCGGGTCTGGCAGGTTGCGCGCTCTCGCAGGTCGGCAATGTCGGCCCCGAACTGGGGCAGACCTGGATCGTCGATTCGTTCATGGTCGTCGTCCTGGGGGGCGTCGGTCAGATCGCCGGAACGGTCTATGCCGCGCTGGGCCTCGGTGTGCTCTCGAAATTCATCGAGGGCTTTTACGGTGCGGTGCTCGCAAAGATCGCGATCCTCGTCATGATCATCTTCTTCATCCAGAAGCGTCCGCAGGGCATTTTCGCCTTGAAGGGACGCGTCGCGTGAACGCGTGAGCACAAGGGAAACGATGGATACGAAACACGCGCGGGAAGCTTCACTGGCGCTCCGCCTCTTTGGCCGACGCGGCGGGTGGATGTCGGCGGTTTTCGCGGCGATCACGCTCGTCGCCGTTCCCGTGCTCAACCTCGCGATCCCGGAGGGAAGCGCGTTGCACCTCTCGACCTACTGGGTCGGCCTTTTCGGCAAGATCCTGTGCTATGCCATCGTCGCGCTCGCGCTGGACCTCGTCTGGGGATACACCGGAATCCTGAGCCTGGGACACGGCGTCTTTTTCGCGCTCGGAGGATACGCCGTCGGGATGTATTTGATGCGCGCGATCGACCCGTCGGGATTGCCGCCTTTCATGGTTTTCCTGGACTGGAAAGAAATTCCGTGGTTCTGGCGCGGCACCGAACACTTTCTCGTCGCACTCCTTCTCGTCGCGCTCGTCCCCGGCGCCCTCGCGCTTGCGTTCGGCTTCTTCGCATTCCGTTCGCGTATCAAGGGCGTCTATTTCTCGATCATCACACAGGCGATGACGCTCGCGGCCATGCTGCTTTTTTTCCGGAACGAGACGGGTTTCGGCGGCAACAACGGTTTTACCGGCTTCACACGGATTCTGGGTCACGACATCACCGCGCCCAAGACCCGCGTCGCGCTCTTCATGCTGACCGCGCTGACGCTCCTCGCTGCGCTCGCCGTTTCGCGCGCCCTCGTAAGGTCCAAGTTTGGGCGCGTACTGACGGCGATCCGCGACGCCGAGTCGCGCGTCATGTTCTCAGGCTACGACCCTCTACCGTACAAACTCTTCATCTGGACTTTCTCGGCGTGTCTGAGCGGCATCGCCGGAGCGCTCTATGTTCCTCAGGTCGGCATCATCAATCCGGGCGAAATGTCGCCCGCGAACTCGATCGAAATCGCGATCTGGGTCGCGGTCGGCGGGCGCGGAACGCTCGTCGGCCCGCTCGTCGGCGCGGGACTCGTCAATGGTCTCAAGAGCTGGTTTACCGTGAGTTTCCCCGAAGTCTGGCTGTACGCGCTGGGCGGCATCTTCATTCTGGTCACACTTTTCCTTCCGCGCGGCATCGTGGGGCTTTTCGACGCCGGAGAAAAAACGTGAAGCGCGAGGACTGGAACGTCAGCGGCGAGACGACCGGCATCGGACGCGTCGCTTCGCTCGACACGCTCGACATTTCGCACGGCCCGATTCTGTATCTCGAAGGTGTTCACGTCTCCTTCGACGGTTTCAAGGCGCTGAACGACCTGACGCTCGCCGTCGACGCGGGTGATCTGCACTGCATCATCGGCCCCAACGGCGCGGGCAAAACGACGATGATGGACGTCATCACCGGAAAGACGCGCCCCGACGCCGGCGCCGTTTTTTTCGGCCAGACGATAGACCTGACCGCTTTGAGCGAAGCGCAGATCGCGGCGACGGGAATCGGGCGCAAATTCCAGAAACCGACGGTCTTCGAGGCGCTGACGGTCTTTGAAAACCTGGCGCTCGCGATGAAAACCGACAAGGGCGTCTGGGCGAGCCTCGTTTTCCGGCTTTCCGGCGAACAAAAGGACAAAATCGACGAGACGCTCGAAGTGATCCGTCTGACCGAATCCGCGCATCGTTTGGCGGGCCTGCTCTCGCACGGGCAGAAGCAATGGCTCGAAATCGGCATGCTTCTGATGCAAGAGCCGAAGCTTCTCCTGCTCGACGAACCCGCCGCGGGGATGACCGACGAAGAAACCGAGCGCAGCGGCGAACTCTTCCTCTCGCTCGCCGGCGATTACTCGCTCGTCGTCGTCGAACACGACATAGCCTTCATCCGCCAGATTTCCAAAAAAGTAACGGTGCTGCACGAAGGGCGTGTGCTCGCCGAAGGGTCGCTCGACAAGCTACAGGCTGACGAGCGCGTCGTCGAAGTCTATCTGGGACGCTGAAGAAATGACACCGGCGCAAGACGGAGAAGCTGTGTTGAAGGTGGAAAACCTTCATCAATATTACGGCGGCAGCCACACGCTGCGCGGCGTTTCACTCAGTGTAAAGCGCGGCGAGGTCACGACGCTGCTGGGACGAAACGGCGTCGGCAAGAGCAGCCTGCTCAAATGCCTGATGGGTCTTTTGCCGCTCAAAGAGGGCCGCGTGACGCTCGACGGACGCGAGGTCGGGCGGCTTCCTCCCGAAAAGCGCGCGGCGCTGGGACTTGCGTACGTCCCGCAGGGGCGCGAGATTTTCCCACGGCTCTCCGTTGAGGAAAACCTGCGTATGGGGCTGGCGAACGCATCCGGCCGGCGCGCCGTTTTTGATCGCGCTTATCAGCTTTTCCCCGTTCTGAAGACGATGCTGGCGCGGCGCGGCGGCGACCTGTCGGGCGGGCAGCAACAGCAACTCGCGATCGCACGCGCGCTTCAAATGCGTCCGAAAGTCTTGATGCTCGACGAGCCGACCGAGGGGATCCAGCCGTCGATCATCAAGGACATCGCGCGCGCGATCCGCCGACTCGCCGAAGAAGGAGAAATGGCGATCCTCTTGGTCGAGCAGTATTACGACTTCGCCGAATCGCTCGCCGACGCCTACGCTGTCATGGCGCGCGGCGAGATCGTCCAATCGGGTCGGGGTGCGACGATGCGCGCGGACAAGGTGCGCGCGCTCGTCGCTCTATGATTCTGGAAAGTTCGCGTGCGTCGGCGATGGAAGCTTATGTCATAGCCTGCGCGCTCGTTTTCATTGATTTTTTACGTTCCGTTCAATAGGAGGTTTACATGCATCTCACTCCCCGTGAAATCGAAAAACTGATGTTGCATACGGCGGGCGAATTGGCAAAATCACGAAAAAACAAGGGGTTGAAACTCAATTACGTCGAGTCGATCGCGCTCGTCTCGTCCGAATTGATGGAATTCGCCCGCGAGGGCAGGAGCGTGCGCGAGCTTCAGGAACTCGGCCGCACTTTGCTCACCCGTGACGACGTCATGGAAGGCGTTTCGGAAATGATTCCGACCGTGCAAATCGAAGCCACGTTCGACGACGGCACCAAACTCGTCACCGTTCACCAACCCATTTGCTGATTCCATGTCCAATTCATCCCACCCTTTGTCGACTCGCCTTGCGGCACGTAAGTACTGTGAAGCGGCTGTCTTCTCGGTATGAATGAACTGGAAAAGGAATGAAAGGACACACCATGATTCCAGGAGAAATTTTCGTCAAGAACGCCCGCATCGTTTTGAATGCCGGCCTCCCGACAAAGAAACTCAGCGCCACCAACCGGGGCGACCGACCCATTCAGGTCGGCTCGCACTTCCATTTTTTCGAGACCAACCGTTTCCTTTTCTTCGACCGCGCCGCGGCCTTCGGTTACCGGCTCGACATCCCTTCGGGGACGGCGGTGCGTTTCGAAGCGGGAGAAACCAGGAGCGTAAACCTCGTCGCCATCACCGGACGGCGCCGCATCTTCGGACTCAACCGACTGACCGACGGCGAAATCGACGCGACGAATCTGAAAGCGGCGCTGCAAAAGGCCGCGCTAAAAGACTTTTTGAACGATCAGGAGTGAGATCATGAGCTACGACATCAGCGGCGAAGAATACGTTTCCATGTACGGTCCGACGGTCGGCGACAAGCTGCGCCTCGGAGACACGGAACTCTTCATCGAAGTCGAGAAGGACTACACGGTCCATGGAGATGAAATGAAGTTCGGCGGCGGCAAGACCATCCGCGACGGCATGGGACAGAACGCTTCCGTCACCGGCGACACCGGCGCATTGGACCTCGTGATCACCAATGCGCTCATTCTCGATTGGTGGGGGATCGTCAAGGCGGACATCGGGATCAAGCGCGGCAAGATCGTCGGGGTCGGCAAGGCGGGAAACCCGGACATCATGGACGGAGTCGACCCGGCTCTCGTCGTGGGAGCGGGCACCGAAGTCATCGCGGGCGAGGGAAATATCGTCACCGCCGGAGGGATCGACACCCACGTACATTACATCTGCCCACAACAGGTGGAAACCTCGCTCTACTCCGGCATCACGACGATGATCGGCGGCGGCACCGGCCCGGCGGTCGGCAGCTTCGCCACGACCTGCACGCCCGGAGAATTCAATATTCATAAAATGCTCGGCGCTGCCGAAGAATTCCCGATGAATTTCGGATTTTTCGGAAAGGCCAACTGCTCGACTCAAACGCCGCTCGTCGAACAGATCGAAGCCGGCGCGATCGGCCTGAAGCTGCACGAAGACTGGGGTACCACGCCCGCGGCGATAGAGACAAGCCTTGCCGTCGCCGACGAATACGACGTCCAGATCACGATCCACACCGACACCCTGAACGAAGCGGGCTATTTTGAATCGACCAAAGCGGCAATCGGCGGACGCGCGATCCACACCTACCATACCGAGGGCGCCGGAGGAGGTCATGCTCCCGACATCATCCGGGCCGCTGGAATGCCCAACGTCATGCCCTCTTCGACGAGTCCGACGATGCCCTTTGCCAAGAATACCATCGACGAACACCTGGACATGATCATGGTATGCCATCACCTCGACCCCCGGCTGCCGGAAGACCTCGCGTTTGCCCGCTCGCGGATTCGCTACGGCACGCTCGCGGCGGAGGACGTGCTGCACGACATCGGCGCGATTTCCATTCTGAATTCGGATTCGCAGGCGATGGGGCGTCCCGCCGAGATCATTACCCGCGCCTGGCAGACGGCGGACAAGATGAAAAAACAGCGCGGGCAGTTGCCGGAAGCCGCCAGAGAAAACAACGACAACTACCGCGCCAGACGCTACGTCGCCAAATACACGATCAATCCGGCGATCGCGCACGGCATCGCCGAATACCTGGGATCGATCGAGGTGGGGAAAATCGCCGACCTCGTCGTCTGGAAACCGGCGCTTTTCGGCGTCAAGCCCGACTATATCCTCAAGGGAGGCTTCATCGTCGCCGCCAAGATGGGAGACGCCAACGCGTCGATTCCAACGCCGCAACCCGTCATCCAGCGCAGTATGTGGGGCGCGTACGGCAAGGCGCGCACCGGCACGGCGATCAGCTTCGTTTCGATGGCGGCGTACAAGAACGGCATCAAGGAAAAACTGGGACTCGCCAAGACCGTTTTACCGGTGAAAAACTGCCGCAACGTCGGGAAAAAAGACATGATCCTGAACGACAAGACACCACACATCGAAGTCGACCCTGAAACCTACGAAGTCACCATCGACGGTGAAACAGCAAAAAGCGAACCGGCACAATCCCTGCCGCTGACGCAGCGGTATTATCTGTTCTGATCCCTGACGCATAGGTTGGGGTGAGCGAAGCGAACCCCAACGTCAGGTATCAGGAGACAGGAGACAGAAGACAGGAGACAGGAGACAGGGAAGTTAGCGGCGGCGTTGCCGCCGATCAGGTATCAGATGTCAGGGATCAGATGGATTGTAGGGGCACGGCGCGCCGCGCCCTATCAGCGGTATAGGTTGGGCTGAACGAATGTGAAGCCCAACGATTCCGTATGCGCATGAATGATGTGAAGGATGGTTTGAAAACGCGCCAATGCTTATTGAAACGCCATAAACCCCCTTCATTTCCCCCTTGTCAGGGGGAAAGCGGGTTGGATTGCCGTATTCGCGGTTTTTGTAGGGGCACGGCATGCCGTGCCCGATCAGGAATCAGGAAACAAGAACCGCGAAACACGGATACGCGCGAAAATTTATGCAAACACTTCACTTTCGCGTCTTTCGCGCCTTTCGCGGTTGAAATCGGTTTTTATCTGATCCCTGCTATCCTATTCCACCATTCATACACATGCGTAACGTTGGGCTCTCGTCCCTCAGCCCAACCTATACCGCCGATAGGGCACGGCACGCCGTGCCCCTACGGGTCGGACACCGATGGGGAGGAGCTTTGAAACACCGATCGGTTTTCATCTGATCCCTGATCCCTGACATCTGTCTCCTGTCTCCTGCCCCCTTAAAAGGTATACTTGCCGTGTCTATCCATTGGCCTTTCCAGGCATCCAGAACCGATGAGCCTTCCCTCCACGTTTTCGGAGCACTGCGTTCTCCCTCCCTTAGATTCGTCGCTGCCGCGCAACTGGTTCTCGACGCTCGTGCCGTTTCTCCGCGACGACGAAACGCTGCTGACCTACTTCGAGACGGACCTCGACGATCAGCTTTCCTACGTCGACGGAATCGTTCTCCTGACGAGCCGCCGTCTGCTCGTAACGTCCCCCTCCGCCCAAGCGCCCGCCGAGCGCGCAACGCCGGATTCCGCATCTTCCGCGCGTTCCACGTCTTCCGCCTCCTCCACTTCTTCCGCGCGTTCCATCTCCTGGGAGTCTTTCGACGTGACTGACGACGCCCGCCTCGTGCGCCAGGATTATTCGGGCGTCGGCGCGCTCGAGCTTTTCAACGCGCGCGCGCGTGTCGCTGTGTGGCGCTATACCTTGGGCCGCGACGGCGCGGCGGGGCGCTTGATCAACTCCTTCGAGCGCCTTCAGGCGCGCCGCCGGAGCGCGACGGAGGGTTCCCTTGCGCCGGATGGGGGCGCGCCGCCCACCGCGTTCGCGGAACACGGGAATTCTCCGCACGGCGATGCCGACGCCGACGCCGACCCGGAAACGCAGTCGCCGCCTTCGACGTGGGTGCTTTTCCGGCTCTGGCGCTTCGCCCGCCCCTACCGCTGGCGCCTGTTCGCGGGCTTCCTCCTGTCCCTGGCTTCGACGGGCGCGACGCTGGTTCCGCCCTACCTGACGATGCCCCTGATGGATAAAATTCTGATTCCTTACCAGAACGGCCATCCGATCGACACCGGGCAGGTGACGTTCTACCTTACGGGACTCTTCGGCGCGGCGCTCGTCGCGTGGGCGCTCGGCTGGGCGCGGACTTACATTCTCGCGTGGGTCTCCGAGCGCATCGGCGCCGACCTGCGGATCGGCACGTACGAGCACCTCCTGAAGCTCTCGCAGGAGTATTTCGGCGGAAAGCGCACGGGCGATCTGATCGCGCGCATCGGCTCGGAAACCGACCGGATCAACGTTTTCATTTCCTTGCACTTCCTCGATTTTGCGACCGACGTTTTGATGATCACGATGACGACGTGCATTCTCGTCTCGATCAATCCGTCTCTCGCGCTCGTGACGCTCATTCCGCTCCCTGTCATCGCGTGGATGATTCATACCGTCCGCGAAAAGCTGCGCCTGGGCTTCGAGCGCGTCGACCGCATCTGGGCGGAGATCACGAACGTGCTCGCCGACACGATCCCCGGAATCCGTGTCGTCAAGGCGTTCGCGCAGGAGAAGCGCGAGGCCGAGCGCTTCCGCACGGCGAATCGGCATAATCTGGAGGGGAACGACAAGGTCAATCGGGTCTGGTCGCTTTTCGGGCCGACGGTCACGCTGCTGACCGAGGTCGGCGTTCTCGTCGTCTGGGCTTTCGGAATCTGGCAGATTTCGAAGGACGAAATCACCGTCGGCGTCCTGACGGCGTTCATCGCGTATATCGGTCGTTTTTATACGCGGCTCGATTCGATGAGCCGCATCGTCTCGGTCACGCAGAAGGCGGCGGCGGGCGCGAAGCGCATCTTCGACGTGCTCGACCACGTCTCGAACGTCCCCGAACCCGAAGACCCGGTGCGACTCGAAGCGGTCGAGGGACGCATCGAGCTGCGCGACGCCGGCTTCCGCTACGGGACGCGGAACGTGATCCGCCACCTGAACCTTGCGATCGAGCCGGGTGAAATGATCGGCCTCGTCGGCCACAGCGGTTCCGGCAAAAGCACGCTGATCAACCTGATCTGCCGCTTTTACGACCTCGCCGAAGGCGCGATCCTGGTCGACGGCGTCGACATCCGCGCGCTCCCGATCGCGGAATACCGAAAGAATATCGGCCTCGTCCTCCAGGAGCCTTTCCTATTTTTCGGGACGATCGCCGAGAACATCGCGTACGGAAAACCCGACGCGACGCGCGAACAGATCGTCGCCGCCGCGCGCGCCGCGCACGCGCACGAATTCATCCTTCGCCTCCCGCACGCTTACGATTCGCTCGTCGGCGAACGCGGCCAGTCGCTCTCCGGCGGCGAGCGCCAACGCATCTCGATCGCGCGCGCGCTCTTGATCGACCCGAAAATCCTGATCCTCGACGAGGCGACTTCGTCGGTCGACTCGACGACCGAAAAAGAAATCCAGAGGGCGCTCGACAACCTCGTGCATGGCCGCACGACGATCGCCATCGCGCACCGGCTCTCGACGCTGCGCAAAGCGAGCCGCCTCGTCGTCCTCGACCGAGGCGAAATCGTCGAAACCGGAGACCACGACGCGTTGATGGAAAGCCAAGGGCATTATTACCGGCTGTACCAGACGCAGAAGCAGAACGCCGAACAAGAGGAGGACCAATGACTCCCGGTATCCAACTCGATCGCAACGCCTTCGGTCGCCTCGTCTTCACCGACGCGACGGGCGAGACGTATGAAAACGTCGTTCCGGTGCGCGCCTTCCCGATCACGGCGCCGGACGCAGGTTTTTCGCTCGTAGACTTGGAGGGCAAGGAACTCGCGTGGGTCGATTCGATTGACGCGCTTTGCAATGACGCGCGCGAACTCGTCCTTCAGACCTTCGCCGCGCGCGAATTCATGCCGGTGATCGAAAAGATCGTCGGCGTTTCGAGCTTTTTGACGCCGAGCGTCTGGAAGGTCGAAACCGACCGGGGCAAGACGCAACTCATCCTCGCCGGCGAAGAAAACATCCGCCGCCTCGCGCCGCCCGCGCTCCTCGTCACCGACAGCCACGGAATCCACTACCTGATCCGCGACCGTGGCGCGCTCGATAAGCAAAGCAAGAAGTATCTGGACAGGTTTCTTTGATCCCCTCGCGAGGAGTCGCTGACAGATGAACGCTGCCGAAAAAAAGCAAGTCGATGTGGCGAAGAAGAGCGAAATCGCTCGAAAAATTTGGTGGATCATCTGGTGCATGGTATGTTGGACTCTGGCCTTGGCCTTCGGTCTCGTCGGAATGCTCGTCCCGGTGTTACTCATTTGGGGACTGGGAGTGAACGGAGCAGAAATCAGCCTTTTTTCCTTGTTCTATTTTCTCCTGTGCCGCTTTTTCATGAACCAAGCAAAGAAAGCGATGGGAAAAAACAGCGATCGGGCAAAGTTCTCCGACCGACGCTACTTGAAGCACATCGCCGCAATCAATGAGAGTTTCGTCAGCGGGGGCGCCAAAAGCGCGCACCAAACGCTTCTTTCGTTGCTTGGAAACGATAAGGCCAATGCTGTACTGGTCCTTCCGTGGCTCGTCGACTCCGTCCTCGATAAAGGCGTGATCTCAACCGAAGATCAGGCTTCTTTGGAGGAGTTTGTAGGAATTTCGCGGATTGCCCCAGCGGAAATCCCCTACCATCAGAAAGAAAGGATTGTGAAGTCGCTCATCGTCTCGAAGATCCCCTGCGATCAAAAAGAGCGAATGGCGAGAATGTCCTTTCTATCGGGTATCCCTTTCGAGAAAGAACGCACCGGAAAGGGGGGAGAACCGACGAAGAAGGCCGGTGCCAGTTTCTTTCCAGCGTTTGTGTCTTGGGGAGTTTGTATTCTTTTCTTCATATTGGCGCTGATATCATTTCTCTGTCTCATTTCTTTTGCAAAGGAAATCATCTCGATGTTGGGTTACTTTCTAATACCCATTCCTTTTGGCCTCATTGTCCTGAGTGTCTATTTTGGGGAACTCGGAAGTGAGATACTCAACGAGAACCACCGCGCATCTATTGAAAAGGTATATTCCAACCGGGCCATCCTGATCAACGAGAACTTCGTCGAAAGCGGCGCGGAGGAGGCTTATCGCAAGATTCTCTCGGTCGTTGAAAATAATGAAGCACAAGCAAAGGCAAGTTCAATTCGCGCGCTCCCTTTGATCGCCGACACGCTTCTCGGCAAGGACGCAGTGACGCCGGAGGATCGTGCGTCCTTCAATAGATTCATGGAAATTTCCGGCGTCGATTCGTCGCAAATCCCCGATGAATTGAAGGAAAGGATTGTGCAATCCTTCCTCCTCTCGAAAATCCCCTACGAACAAAAAGAGGGACTCCTCCGCCCGATCATCCTGCGTGCGAAGTCGAGCGCGACAGCGGCGCGGAACGACGAGGCGCAAATACGAGTTGTCGACAACTCTTGAACGGAATAAACAGAGATTAGAGAAATGAAAAACACCAGTGCTCTCTCTCATTCACAACATCGGAGCCGTTTCTCCCTGCGTCAAATGCCCTTCGTTCCACGCTTCGTGCGCTTCTTCAAATCCCATCTGTCTGATTATATTCGACCGCCTCATCGTCTCATCTCATTCGGGACACAATGACAATCGGGCAGATTGAAAACTTGTACAATAGCAATATTTCTAGTGGTTGTCAGAAATGAAATTTCTTTTTTTGTTGTTATGCTACTCCCCTGTAATTTTTGCCTTTTTTGTTCTGCTGGTGCAGCTTATTGAAAAGGTACGAGCAAAGAAATGGCGTCGATCAAAGGCCGTTTTCGCGGAAGAAAAACGATACTTGAAACAAGTCGCTTCGATCTGCGAGAGTTTCGTCAAGGGCGGAGCGGAAAGCGCCTATCAGACGATTCTTTCACTGAGAGGAGACAGAAAGGCCTATTCGATACTGGTACTACCGTGGCTTCTCGATACCATCCTCAGCAAAGATAAGGCGAGTCGAAGCGACTTGGAATCCCTGGAAAAATTCATGGAAATTTCCAGAATCAAATCATCGGAAATTCCCTACCCACAAGCAGAAAGGATGCTGAAGTCGCTTATCTTCTCGAAAATCCCCGACAAACAAAAAGAAGAGATCACGGAATCGCCCATCTTTTCGGAGTTTTCATCCGAAACGCGGCGTGCAAAAAGATTGAAACAAATGGAACCGGTAATGCGGGAGAAACCGAAAAAAACTGAGGCCAGTCGGTGGGTTTGGACTTTGGTCTGCTGGGCCATCAGTATTATTCTGTTCTCTTTTGGAATGTCAACTAAGGCCATTAGATATTGACTCCCCAAATAAACCTTGCCTAAAGATAAGAGAAGAGGTAAAATGTTGGGATGGAAAACGAATTGAGAACGAAAGCGGTACGGCTCGGGCCGGGAGCGCAATACGAGATCAGA
>JAISAZ010000054.1 GCA_031266435.1 Accumulibacter sp. | reverse complement strand
TCAGGAGACAGAGGACAGGAGACAGAGAAATAAGCGGCGCGAAGCGCCGGAAAATAATCTGTTTCCCGTCTCCTGGCATCTGATTCCTGAAACCCACCCCCGGCCCCTCCCTTGTCAGGGAGGGGAGATGCGTGACTCCCTCCCCTGATAAGGGGTGGGATGGGGAGGGGTTCCCGATCGGTGTTTCAACGATCTTTCTCCGGCGGCGAAGCCGCCGGTACCTGATTTTTCAACCCGCCCGGAAACGTTGGGCTTCGCTCCGCTCAGCCCAACCTATACCCTTTGTCCTCCGTTCTCGGCGGTATAGCTTGGGCTGTACATTGCTACGCCCAACGATTCCGCAGGCGTATGAATGTCAGTTTACCGAAAAGAAATCGCGGACGCGGTCCATCCACGACTTGGCGCGGGGGTTGTGGCGTTCGCTGTCGGCGCGGCTCGATTCTTCGAGTTCGCGCAGGAGTTCTTTCTGCCTGTCGGTCAGGCGAACCGGCGTTTCGACGACGACGTGGCAGAGCAGGTCGCCTGCCGATTGCCCCCGGACGTTTTTGACGCCCTTCCCGCGCAGGCGGAATATTTTCCCCGACTGCGTCTCGGGGGGAATCTTGATCTTGGCGACGGTGTCGAGCGTCGGTATTTCTATTTCTCCGCCGAGCGCGGCGGTTGCAAAGCTGATCGGCATTTCGCAGTGCAGGTCGTTGCGGTCGCGCTGGAAGACCGCGTGGGCCTTCAGGCTGATCTGGACGTAGAGGTCTCCCGGCGGACCGCCGTTGATTCCGGGTTCGCCTTCGCCCGAAAGGCGTATGCGATCGCCTTCGTCGACGCCGGCGGGAATCTTGACGGCGAGGGTTTTGTGCTGCTTGACGCGCCCGCTGCCGTGGCAGGTCGGGCAGGGGTCGGAAATGACGCGCCCGCTGCCGTGGCATTTGGGGCAGGTCTGCTGGATCGAGAAGAAGCCTTGTTGCAGGCGGACTTGACCGCTCCCCTGGCACGTCGGGCACGTCTGGGGCTGCGTACCGGGTTTGGCGCCGGAGCCGTGGCAGGATTCGCACTCGACCGTCGTCGGGATGCGAATCTTCGTTTCGGCGCCGAACGCCGCCTGTTCGAGCGTGATTTCGATGTTGTAGCGAAGGTCCGCGCCCCGGTAGATGTTCGAGCGACCGCCCCCGCCGCGACGGCCTCCGAAGATTTCGTCGAAGATTCCGCCGAAGGCGTCGGAGAACGCGCCGCCGCCGCCGAAGCCGCCGCCCATCCCGGCTTGCGGGTCGACGCCGGCGTGTCCGAACTGGTCGTACGCGGTACGTTTTTGCGCGTCGGAGAGGATTTCGTAGGCTTCCTTGACTTCCTTGAACTTTTCTTCGGCCTTCGCGTCGCCCGCGTTGCGGTCGGGGTGGTATTTCATCGCGAGCTTGCGGTAGGCTTTCTTGATTTCGTCTTCGGAAGCGTCGCGGTTGATGCCGAGAACTTCGTAAAAATCGCGTTTGCTCATGGTGTCTTTCTGCAGAAATGGCGCTTCGTCAGCGAGGCGCGTAGGCTTCGCCCCAGGTGAGTCTTTGTTCTCCGCGCGACCAGACGAGCCAGTCGCCGCAGGACTCGTCTTCGCAAACACGGTCGCCTACGCGGCGCAGCGTCGTGTAGGTGATCCCCGCGTCGCTGCCGTCGGCTGTCGGCTGCCGTGTTCCGACTTCGGCGGCGACGAGGACGGCGCGACGGCTTTCGGGGAAGTCGGGGGTAATCCCCGTGAGTTGCACGCGCCGGCTCTGGCCTCCCAGCCCGCTGCGCACGAGCGCCGCGTCGCGGGTGAGCATACGGTCGAGACGGACGACGACACCGACGGTCTTGCCTTCCCATCGGAAGGGGTTTTCGTCGAGTTGCCGCGTCGTGACCCACGCGACGATACCGCTCTTTTTGCTGAATTCGTCGAAGCGCTTTTTCGTTTCGCTCAACTTTTGCGCGAATTCGGTGTCTCGCCTCTCTTGGCGTGCCGCGTCGGCTGCGTCGTTGCGGTAGTCGGTGAGTTCTCCCGATTCGGCGTCGTAGCGCGCGAAGACGACGGGGGTCGGCAAGAGACCGTTGGTGCGCGCCGCGATCATTTCGGTGAATACGCCGATATTCGGCGAGCGCGCCCCCTTGGGGCAGGCTTGCCGGTAATGTCGCGCGGCGCCGCGCATCAGGCGCCGTACCGCGTCTTCGTCTCCGGCGTCGGCGTTCGGCGCGAGGACCAGCGCGACGCGGTCGATCCGGCAAAGCACCATCGGGGCGTCCTGCGGACTCGTACTGACGAAAAAGATTCGAGCGTCGTCGACCTTGCCCATCTCGACGACGTAGCGGTCGCCGACGAGCGGTTCGACCCAGCCCTTGACGTCCTGACCGTCGAGAAAAACGCCGTTGCGGAATTCGCCTTCCCAGCGCGCTTTGACCTTCATTCCGGCGTAGCGGTAAAGCCATTCGGCCTTGCCTCGGCCTTCGGCGCGGTCGTTTTTGCACCCGCCGGTGTAGCGCACGGCGTATTCGTTTCGGGTGAGTATCGACGGCGCCCAGAGCGTGCAGCGCCCGTCGACATCCGGGACGAAGTTCCTGGGCTTGTCCGCGAGCGCGGGACGGAGGGGCAGCGCCGTCAGCGCGAGGAGCGCGAGCGTCGGCAGGAGGCGCGCGGTTCCTCTTCGTTCGGCGCCTCGATCAGCGACGGCGTTTTTTTTCACTTTCGGGCAATCTCCAGAAATGCAAGCCAATCCTCCGGTAAACGGGCAACGGGGATGGCGGGCCATCCCCGTTTCGCCCTTGGCGTCGAGGCTTATTTCTTGTCCTTCACTTCGGTGTATTCGGCGTCGACGACGTCGCCGTCCTGCCCGGCTTCACCCGAGGCGCCGGCATTGCCCGCGTCGGCGGTGCCTTGTTGCGCCGAGGCTTCGGCCTGCTGCTTGGCGTAGACCTTCTCACCGAGTTTTTGCGAAACCGCTCCGAGCGTTTCGATCCGGGACTTGATCGCGCCCAGGTCGTTGCCGCGCGCGGCTTCCTCGGCTTCTTTCAGGGCGTCCTCGATCTTCGTCTTTTCTTCGTCGGAAAGTTCCTTTCCGTACTCGGTCAGCGATTTCTTGACGAGGTGGATCAAGCCGTCGCACTGGTTGCGCGCGTCGGCGAGTTCCCGCGCCTTCTTGTCTTCTTCGGCGTGCTGCTCGGCGTCCTGGACCATGCGTTCGATTTCGGCTTCCGAAAGACCGGAGGACGCCTGGATCTGGATTTTGTTCTCTTTGCCCGTCGCCTTGTCCTTGGCGGAGACGCGCAGGATTCCGTTGGCGTCGATGTCGAAGGTGACTTCGATCTGCGGGATGCCGCGCGGCGCCGGCGGGATGTCGGAGAGGTTGAACTGGCCGAGGCTCTTGTTGCCGGAGGCCATCTCGCGCTCGCCCTGGAGGACGTGAATCGTCACGGCGGACTGGTTGTCGTCGGCGGTCGAGAAGACTTGCGAGGTCTTGGTCGGGATCGTCGTGTTTTTCTTGATCAGCTTCGTCATGACGCTGCCGAGCGTTTCGATGCCGAGCGAGAGCGGGGTCACGTCGAGCAACAGCACGTCTTTCACTTCACCCTGGAGGACGCCGCCCTGGATCGCCGCGCCGATCGCAACGGCCTCGTCGGGGTTGACGTCGCGGCGCGGTTCCTTGCCGAAGAATTCCTTGACCTTTTCCTGCACCTTGGGCATACGCGTCATCCCGCCGACGAGAATGACGTCGTCGATCTCGCCGACCTTGCAGCCCGCGTCGTTGACCGCCGTGCGGCAGGGGACGATCGTGCGTTCGACGAGGTCGTCGACGAGCGCTTCGAACTTGCTGCGCGTGATCTTGAGCGCCAGATGCTTGGGGCCCGATGCGTCCGCGGTGATGTAGGGCAGGTTGATCTCGGTCTGCTGGCTCGACGAGAGTTCGACCTTCGCTTTTTCCGCCGCGTCTTTCAGGCGTTGCAGCGCGAGGACATCGGATTTTAAGTTGACGCCGGATTCCTTCCTGAATTCTTCGATGATGTAGTCGATCAGGCGCTGGTCGAAGTCTTCGCCGCCGAGGAAGGTGTCGCCGTTCGTCGAAAGCACTTCGAACTGGTGTTCGCCTTCGACTTCGGCGATTTCGATGATCGAGATGTCGAAAGTGCCGCCGCCCAGGTCGTAGACGGCGATCCGCTTGTCGCCCTGCTTCTTGTCCATGCCGAAAGCGAGCGCGGCGGCCGTCGGCTCGTTGATGATCCGCTTGACTTCAAGCCCCGCGATGCGGCCGGCGTCCTTCGTCGCCTGACGTTGGCTGTCGTTGAAGTAAGCCGGAACCGTGATGACGGCCTCGGTGACTTCTTCGCCAAGATAGTCTTCGGCGGTCTTCTTCATCTTGCGCAGAACTTCGGCGGAGACCTGCGGCGGCGCGATTTTCTTGTCGCGCGCTTCGACCCATGCGTCGCCGTTGTCCGCCTTGAGAATCTTGTAAGGCATGAGGCCGATGTCTTTTTGGACTTCCTTTTCTTCGAAGCGGCGACCGATCAGGCGCTTGACCGCGAAGAGCGTGTTCTTCGGGTTCGTCACGGCCTGACGCTTGGCAGGTGCGCCGCAGAGAATCTCGTCGTCTTCCGCGTACGCGACGATCGACGGCGTCGTGCGCGCGCCTTCGGAGTTTTCAATGACCTTGGGCGTCCTGCCCTCGATGACGGCAACGCAGGAATTCGTCGTGCCGAGGTCGATACCGATAATTTTTCCCATCTCAAAATCCTTTTTGTCAAAAAATCAAAAATTCAGCTTAAAGCCCAAATGGGGGCGATCCGCGCGACTTCAAGCCTTCGCCTTCGCGACGACGACGAGCGCGGGACGTACGACGCGATCCGCGAGCAAATAACCCTTTTGCAGAACGGAAACGACGGTATTCGGTTCGCTCTCGCTCTCGATGGCGCTGATCGCCTGGTGGAAATGCGGGTTGAAAGCCTCGCCAAGGGGGTTGATTTCCTTCAAGGCGGACTTTTCAAACGCGGCGGCGAGTTGCTTCAGGGTCAGTTCGGCGCCGGACTTCAAGCTCTCGACCGTCGGCGCCTCGACGGTCAACGCCGCTTCGAGGCTGTCTTTTACCGGAAGGAGGTCGCCGGCGAAACGCTCGACGGCGAATTTCGCCGCCTTGGCGACATCCTCACGCGCGCGCCGACGGGTGTTTTCCAGCTCGGCCTGCGCCCTCAGCCAAGTGTCGCGCGCTTCTTCGAGCGCGCGTTCCGCCGCTTCGAGCCTTTCTTCCAGGCTCGGCGCGCCGGCGGCGCTTTCGCCCGCCGCCGCGCTTTTTTCCTGCCCCGGCGCCTCCGGCGCGGAGGGGGGGGTCGTTTCCGACGCTGTGGATTCTTCGTGCATGGTGGATCTTCTCCCAATCTCCCAAAAAACTTCCCTTGAAATGGGGACGATTTTTGTGGTCTCAAGCCGTCCGGAGAAATTTTTCCCCGGAAAATTCGATCGAGTTTTTTCAAAGCTATGTTCTAAACGCTGAGTTTGAGCTAGGATTCCATATTCAGGACAAATATCGATCCAGCCGACGGAGCGAATGACGACAAAACCGCTGAAGCCGGACGGGGAAAAACCGCTAAAAGCTCCCCCGTCCGAAGGCGCGCATCTGGACGAAGCGAAGAGCGCGGGGGATTCTGTACCCGAAAACCCCGCACCTCTAGCCAAGCCGACCGGCAACGCGAGCGCGGGAGAACCCCCGGTCGCGCCAAAGCGCGCGCCAAAAAGCGCTTTGGCGGAAAAAAACATCGGAAAATACAAGGTCATCCGCGAGATCGGCAAGGGCGCGACGGCGACGGTCTACCTCGTTTCCGACCCGGAAACCGGCGGCGAGTACGCGCTGAAACTCATCCGCTTTCGCGGCGAAAACGAGGCCATGTCGCGCCGCCTCCGCAAATTGTTCCAGACCGAGGACGCCGTCGGTCGGCGCATGAAACACGCGAACATCGTCCAGATTTACGACGCGCAGATCGAAGACGATCGCGCGTATATCGTGATGGAATACGTCGACTGCGTCTCGCTCGAAACCTTCTGCAAGATCAACAACCTGTTGCCGCTCCACCGCGTCATCGGCATCATCTTCAAATGCTGCCTCGCGCTCGATTACGCCTTCCGGCAAGGCATCGTCCACCGCGACATCAAACCGGCGAACATCCTGCTCGACAGGGAAGACAGCCCGAAAATCGCCGACTTCGGCCTCGCGCTGAACGTCCGCAAGGACGTCAGCGTCGACTCGACCTTCGTCATGGGCGTCGGCTCGCCCGCGTACATGTCGCCCGAACAGGTCAAGAACTACCCCCTGAACCACAAGACCGATTTGTATTCGCTCGGCGTCGTTCTCTTCCAGCTCCTGACGGGGCGTCTGCCCTTCCGCGCGGCGAACCACGCGGCGCTGATCTACAAGATTGTCAACCAGGAAACGCCGTCGGTCTGTGCGCTCAACCCCAACCTCCCCGCCGGACTCGACCCGATCATCAAAAAAGCGCTGGAAAAAGACCTCTACAGCCGTTATCGCAACGGCGCCGAATTCGCCAAGGACCTCTCGGCGGTTCGCTACCAGATCCTGGCCGACGACACGATCGAGCGCGATACCTCGCACTTCCAGAGGCTTCGCCGGATGCACTTCTTCGCCGAATTCGACGATATCGAGATATGGGAACTTCTGCGCACGAGCGTGTGGAGGCATTACGCTGCCAAAGTCCGCATCATCCGCGAGGGCGACCAGAACAGGTTTTTCGGCGTGCTGCTCAAAGGGAGCGTCGAAATTTCGCTCGACGGGAAGAGCATCGCCACCCTGGGTCCCGGGGAAGTCATCGGCGAAATGGCATTCCTCCACCCGCGCGACATGACGCGGACCGCGTCGGTCGTCACGCTCGAATCGTGCAGGTTCCTCGAAATCAACTGCGCGGCGTTTGTATTGAGTTCGGACGAACTCCAGGATCGTTTCCGTAAAGTCCTGATCGCCAAGGTTCTCGAACGCCTGCGAAACGCCAACAAGGCGCTCGCCAAGTTCGGAAAGCCCGCGACGAAGAGCACCGGCGGCGTGGCGAATATGGAGCTTGATCCGCTGTGATTTCAGAGGACAGAAGACAGAGGACAGAGCGGCCTTCGGCCTTTGTAGTCTGTTGTCAGTAATCTGATGGGGGCAGCCCACGCGACATCTGAATACTGAACACAGATCACGAAGCGAGCGTCAGCGAGCGCTCTGTCCTCTGTCTTCTGTCCTCAGGGCGATCCTCGCCATCGCTTCGATCCACGCGGGATCTTCGTTCAAACAGGGGAGGCAGTTGAATTCGACGCCGCCCGAATCGAGAAAGACTTTTTTCCCCCGGATCGCGATTTCGTTCAAGGTTTCGAGGCAGTCCGCGACGAAGCCGGGGCAGAGAACGTCGAGGCGCTTGACGCCTTTTTTCGCAAGCGAGGCGATCGTCGCCTCGGTGGAAGGTTCGAGCCACTTGCAGTAGCCGAAACGCGACTGGAATCCGACGGGCGCCTCTTCGCTGCAAAGATTCAGCGCGTCTCTCAAGAGTTCGGCGGTTCGCAGGCATTCGCTCTCGTAGGGGTCGCCGCGCTCGATTCGGCGGCGCGGGATGCCGTGAAAGCTCATCAAGAGGCGCGGGCGCTCTTCGGGGACGCCGTGCGCCGACCAGAAACGGCGGACGAGCGCAGCGAGCGCGGCGATGTATCCGGGGTCGTCGCCAAAGCTCCCGACGGTCGATAACTCCGGCGCGCCGACGGTGGTTTTTTCCCACGCGAACGCGGCATTGATCGCGCTTGCGGTCGCGGTCGACGAGTCGTGCGGGTAGAGCGGGAAGAGCACGACGCGTGAAACCCCGGCGTTTTTCAGCTTTTCGAGTACCGAGGGAATCGACGGCTGCCCGTAGCGCATGGCGAATTCGACGGCGATCCGGTGGTCAGCGTGCGCGGAAGTTTCAATGGCCTCGGAGAGGCGCGCTGCCATCCGCGCGGTATGGACTTTCAAGGGCGAGCCTTCGGGCGTCCAGATCGTCGCGTACTTTTCGGCGGTCTTTTTCGGTCGCGTCTTCAGGAGAACGCCGTGGAGGATCGGGTGCCAGAGCGCGCTCGGCAGGTCAATGATGTGCGGGTCGGAGAGCATTTCTTCGAGGAAGTTCCGAACATCCGGGATCGCCGTCGAATCGGGCGTGCCGAGGTTGATGAGGATGACCGCGAGGTCCTGGGGGGCATCGACGGAAACGTTAACAGAAGGCGCTGGCGGGGTTCCCGCCGCAGACGGCTCCGGGGACGCCATCAGGAAGACGCCTGATGGCTCAAGGTAGACGACAGAAGACGCGCCGTGATGTCGACGATGGGAATGACGCGCTCGTAAGCCATCCGCGTTGGCCCGATGACGCCGACAAGGCCGACGACCTGACCGTCGACCTCGTAGGGCGCGGTGACGACGCTGCATTCGTCGAGCGGCTGGAGACCCGACTCGTCGCCGATGAAGATCTGGATTCCCTCGGCGCGCTGCGAAACGTCGAGCAGACGCATCAGCGCGGTTCGCTGCTCGAAGAGGTCGAAAAGTTCGCGGAGGCGCTTCATGTTCGACGAGAACTCCTCGATTCCGAGCAGGTTGCGTTCCCCCGAAATGACGTACTGACGCTCGTCCTCGCGCATCGCCTCGTCGCTCGCCGACAGCGCGGCCGCCATGAGTTCCTTGAGGTCGGCGCGAATCCTGATCAGGTCTTCCCTCACGCGCCGGTGGATGTAGTCGAAGTCGTGCGCGGTGTAGTTCTCGTTGAGGTAGTTCGTCGCAAACGCGAGTTCAGAGGGCGAATACGTCCGGTCGGTGAAGAGGATGCGGTTCTGCACGTCGCCGTCCTCGGTGACGATGATCAGGAGGATGCGTTTCTCGGAGAGGCCCATGAACTCGATATGCCGCACGCGCACCGACGCCTTGCGCGGCGTGAGGACGATCCCGGCAAAGCGCGTCAGTTCCGAGACGAGGAGCGAGGCGTTGCTGATGAGCCGTTGCGGCTGCGAAAAATGCAGTTGATCCTTGATCGCGTGAATCTTCTCGGATTCGAGCGGTTGTATCGTGAGGAGGCTGTCGACGAAAAAACGGTAGCCGCGCGGCGTCGGGACGCGACCCGCCGAGGTGTGCGGACTCGCGATGAAGCCGAGTTCTTCGAGGTCGGCCATCACGTTGCGGATCGTCGCCGCGGAAAGGTCGAGACCGGAGAATTTCGAAAGCGCGCGCGAGCCGACGGGCTGCCCCTCGGCGATGTAACGCTCGATCAGCGTCTTGAGCAGGGTTTTCGAGCGCGCGTTCAGCATGGGGGGATTTTATCAGAGGACAGAGGACAGAGGACAGAGGACAGAAGACAGAACGGCCTTCGGCCCAGACAGAAGACAGAGGACTGAAGACAGACGACAGAGCGGCCTTCGGCCTTTGTGATCAGGTATCAGTAATCAGAGGGAGGAAGTCCTGCGACATCTGACGACTGAAAACTGGTCACGAAGCGAACGCAGTGAGCGCTCTGTCTTCTGTCCTCAGTCTTCTGTCCTCTGATTCCTGCTCCCTCGCTGTATAATGAGACCACAGACTCTCCCACTACGACGATGACTAAACTCGCCTACACCGCACGAAATGATGCGCTCTTCAAAATGATCTTCGGCGACGACCGCGACATCGACATCCTCACGGACTTCCTGCAAGCGGTTCTCGACCTGCCGGCGGAAGAATACGAAGAAGTCACGCTCGCCGACCCCCACCTCGCCCGCGAAAGTCCAGAAGACAAACTCGGCATACTCGACGTCAAAGTCAAGACACGCTCGGGCAAACTCATCGACATCGAAATACAAGTCTGCGACCAAGCGCAGATGCGCGAACGCATCGTCTTCTACCTGGC
>JAISAZ010000107.1 GCA_031266435.1 Accumulibacter sp. | reverse complement strand
GTCTTCTGTCTTCTGTCTTCTGTCTTCTGTCTTCTGTCTTCTGTCTTCTGTCTTCTGTCTTCTGTCTTCTGTCTTCTGTCTTCTGTCTCCTGATCTCATCGCTTCCTCGCCGGCGGCAGGTCGGTGCACACGCCGTGTGCCAATTCCGCCGCAAGGCCAATGCTTTCGCAGAAGGTCGGGTGCGGGTGGATCGTACGGCCGATATCGACCGCGTCGCAGCCCATTTCGACCGCGAGCGCGACCTCTCCGATCATGTCGCCCGCGCCGTGCCCGATCAGTACGCCGCCGATGAGGCGTTCGGTTTCGGCGTCGAAAATCAGCTTGCTGAAACCCTCGTCGGCGCGGCTCGCGATCGCGCGCCCCGAGGCCGCGAACGGGAATTTGGCGACGTTCACGTTTCTGCCTTCCTTCTTCGCCGCGTCCTCGGTCACGCCGGCCCACGCGATTTCGGGGTGCGTGTAGGCGACGCCGGGGATGAGCTTCGCGTCGAAGGCCGATTTCAATCCGGCGGCGACCTCCGCCGCGACGTGTCCCTCGTGGACGGCCTTGTGCGCGAGCATCGGTTGTCCGACGACATCGCCGATGGCGAAGATGTGCGGCACGTTGGTCCTTTGTTGCGCGTCGCAGCCGATGAAACCGCGCGCGTCGACGGCGACCCCGGCTTTTTCGGCGTCGATTTTCAATCCGTTGGGCACGCGGCCGACGGATTGGAGGATCATGTCGTAGCGGGAAGCCTCGATCGGCGCGCCGCCGTCCGCGCTTTCAAAGCGCGCGTACACGCCGTCGTCGCGCGCTTCGACCGCGACGGTTTTCGTCCCCAGCATCACGCGATCGAAACGCGCGGAATTTTTCTTCTCCCATATCTTGACGGCGTCCCGATCGGGTCCGGGCATCAGCGCGTCGAGCATTTCGACGATGTCGATCCGCGCGCCGAGCGCGGAGTAGATCGACGCCATTTCGAGCCCGATGATCCCACCGCCGATGACGAGCATTTTTCCGGGGACGAAGGGAAGTTCGAGCGCGCCGGTCGAATCGACGATGCGCGGATCGTCCGGCAGGAAGGGCAGGTGCACCGGCGCGCTTCCGACGGCGACGATGCACTGCGCGAAGCGGACGACTTTCCTCGCGCCGCCGCCTTCGGGTTCGAGCGCCATGTGGTGCGCGTCGAGAAAACGGCCGGTGGCGCGCATGAGGTCGACCTTCCTCGCTTTCGCCATCGCGGTGAGGCCGCCCGTGAGTTTGGCGACGACTTTGGTCTTGTGTGCGCGCAGCTTGTCGAGGTCGATTTTCGGCGGATCGAAAACGACGCCGCAGTCGGCGAGCCGCAGGGCGTCCTCGGCGACGGCGGTCGCGTACAAGAGCGCCTTGGAGGGGATGCAGCCGACGTTCAGGCAAACGCCGCCGAGCGTCGCGCCGCGCTCGACGAGCAGGGTTTTCAGACCGAGGTCGGCGCTGCGGAACGCCGCCGAATACCCGCCCGGCCCCCCGCCCAGGACGAGCATTTCACATTCGACGTCGACCGCGCCTTCAAAAACCGGCGCGCCCGCCGGTGCGCTCACCGGTGCAATCGCCGGCGCGCTTGGTTCTGGCGGCGCCTCCGAGACCGCCGCGTCGGCGGAAGCGGCGGAAGCAGGGCAAAGAGTCTCGATCAGCGCGACGAGCGAGCCTTGCGAAACCTTGTCGCCGACCGCAACCTTGAGTTCGCGGATGACGCCGTCGACAGGGCTGGGCATGTCGACCGACGCCTTGTCCGATTCCATCGTCAGGAGAGAATCCTCGATCTTGACGGCGTCCCCCGGCTTCACGCAGATTTCGATGACGGGAACGTCCTTGAAGTCTCCCATATCGGGCACATGGACTTCGATGATCTGGCTCATATTTTCTCCTTAGACGAGCGCGCGGCGCATGTCGGACAAAAGCCGCGCGAGAAAGACGCAGAAGCGCGCGCCGAGCGCGCCGTCGATGACGCGGTGATCCGCCGAAAGCGAGAGCGGCAGGACGAGGCGCGGGGCGAATTCGCGTCCGTTCCAGACGGGTTTCGTGAGCGTCCGACCGACGCCGAGAATCGCAACTTCGGGCGCGTTGACGATCGGCGAGAAATGCGTCGTCCCGATTCCGCCCAGGCTCGACACCGTAAAGCACGCGCCGCTCATCTCGTCGGGCGACAGTTTGCCCGCGCGCGCTTTTTTCGAGAGCGCGGCAGTATCGAGGGCGATCTCGCCGACGGTCTTTTTATCGACATCCTTGATCACCGGGACGACGAGGCCGCGCGGCGTATCGGCGGCGAAAGCGACGTTGAAGTATTTTTTCAGCACGAGGTTTTCACCGTCGAGCGAAGCGTTGAATTCGGGGAACTTCCTGAGCGCGGCTTCGCAGGCCTTGATGATGAACGCGAGCAGCGTGATTTTCGCCGCCACGCCGGAAACGCCCTCGCCCTCGTCGTTCAGCGTCCGGCGGAAGGCTTCGAGTTCGGTCACGTCGGCCTCTTCGCAGTAAGTGACCGTCGGGATCATCACCCAGTTGCGCGCGAGGTTTTTTGCGGAAATCTTCCCGATGCGCGAAAGCGGCCGAAGCTCGACCGGCCCGAACTTCGAAAAATCGACCTGCGGCCACGGCGGCAGGTCGAAGCCCGCGAACGGCGCGGACGCGTTCGGCGTGGGCGCGCCCGACGCCGCCGGTTCGGCGCGCATCGCGCGGCGGACGCTCTCGACGACATCTTCCTTGAGGACGCGCCCTTTCGGCCCGCTCGGCGTCACCTGCGCAAGGTCGACGCCGAGTTCGCGCGCGAATTGCCGCACCGACGGGCTCGCGTAAGCCGTCGTCGGCGCATCGCTCACCGGGGGCGGAGGCGCTTCGAACGGCAGCGCCGGTTGCTGCATCGGGGACGGCGTGGCCGCTTTCGGCGGAGGCGGAGGTGAAGAAGGCGGCGGCGTTGCAGGCGCGGCGGCTTTTTCAGCGGGCGCGGGGTTTTCTCCCGACGCGCCAGTCTCGATCAGCGCGATGAGACTGCCTTCGGAGATTTTGTCGCCGACGGCGACGCAAAGCTCGACGATTCTGCCGGCGAGCGGCGAAGGGACGTCCATCGTCGCCTTGTCCGATTCGAGCGTAATCAGCGCGTCCTCGGCCGCGACGGAATCGCCGGGTTTGACGGAAATTTCGATGACAGGAACGTCGGTGAAGCTCCCGATGTCCGGGACCCTGATTTCGGTGCGTTGGCTCATGAAGGCCCTCCTAGTTCTTGGGCGGGTAAGGTTTGTCCGCGTCGATGCCGTACTTCGCCATCGCGTCGGCGACGGTTTTCCGGTCGACCGCGCCGTCGTCGGCGAGCGCTTTCAGCGCCGCGAACGCGATCCAGAAGCGGTCGATCTCGAAGAAACGGCGAAGATTTTCGCGCGTGTCGGAACGCCCGAAACCGTCGGCGCCGAGCGTGACGTAGCGGCGCGGGACGAAGGGGCGGATCTGTTCGGCGTAGAGCCGGACGTAATCGGTCGCGGCGACGACCGGGCCGGCGACGCCGCCGAGACATTTTTCGACGTGCGAGACGCGCGGCGCGTCGAGCGGATGGAGGCGGTTCCAGCGCTCGACCTCGGCGCCCTCACGCGAAAGCTCGGTGAAACTCGGGCAGCTCCAGAGGTCGGCGTCGACGCCCCAATCGTCCTTGAGCAGGTCGGCGGCGAAAACGGCCTCGCGGAAGATGCTCCCGGAACCCAGGAGTTGTACGCGCGGCGCGGGTCTCTTCGCGGCGATGGATCCCCCCGCGCGGAAGAGGTACATCCCCTTGACGATCTCGGCGCCGTCGGCACCGGCGCCCGACGGCATGTCCGGGTGCACGTAGTTCTCATTCATGACGGTGATGTAGTAGAAAACGTCCTCCTGGTCGCGGATCATGCGCCTCAAGCCGTCGTGGACGACGACGGCAAGTTCAAAGGAAAACGCGGGGTCGTAGCTGACGCAGTTGGGAATCAGGCTCGACAGGATCGGCGAATGCCCGTCCTGATGCTGCAAGCCCTCGCCGTTGAGCGTCGTCCGCCCCGCCGTCCCGCCGATCAAAAAGCCGCGCGAGCGCTGGTCGGCGGCGGCCCAGCACAGATCCATCGTCCGCTGGAATCCGAACATCGAATAAAAGATGTAGAAAGGAATCATCTGAACGCCGTGGTTCGAATACGCGGTCGCCGCCGCGATCCAGTCGCAGACCGCGCCGGACTCGTTGATGCCTTCCTGGATGATCTGCCCCGACTTCGCCTCCTTGTAGAACATGAGCTGGTCGTGGTCTTCGGGGACGTAGTTCTGCCCCTCCTGGTTCCAGATGCCGATCTGGCGGAAAAGCCCCTCCATCCCGAAAGTACGCGACTCGTCGGGGACGATCGGGACGACGTGGCGCCCGATTTTCTTCTCTTTCAAAAGGACGTTGAGCAGCCGGACGAAGATCATCGTCGTCGAAACCTCGTGCCCCTCGCCCGAACCCTTCAGGTAGGCGCCGAAGACCGCGAGCGGCGGAATTTCGAGCGAGGCGGGCGAGCGTCGAGCGCGGACATTGAAGCACCCGCCGAGCGCCTCGCGGCGTTCGAGCATGTATTTGCGTTCGGGCGAATCGTCAGCGAAACGGAGCAGCGGGAGCTGTTCGAGCTGGTCGTCGGGCACGGGGAGCTTGAAGCGGTCGCGGAAACTCCGTATCGCCTCGTAATCGAGCTTTTTCTGCTGGTGCGAGATATTCATCCCTTGGCCCGCGCCGCCCATTCCGTAGCCCTTGATCGTCTTGGCGAGGATCAGCGTCGGCTCGCCCCGGTGTTCGACCGCGGCCTTGAACGCGGCGTAAATCTTGAAGATGTCGTGCCCGCCGCGATTGAGCTGCCAAACGTCGGCGTCGGTCCAGTCGGCGACGAGTTCCTTCAGTTCGGGCGTATTGAAGAAGAATTCGCGCACGTAGGCGCCGTTCTTGGCCTTGAAGGTCTGATACTCGCCGTCGACGCATTCCATCATGCGCTTTCTGAGCACGCCCTTCTTGTCGCGCTCGAAGAGGACATCCCAATGGCGCCCCCAGATCAGCTTGATGACGTTCCACCCCGCGCCGCGAAACTGGCTTTCGAGTTCCTGGATGATCTTCCCGTTCCCGCGCACGGGGCCGTCCAGGCGTTGCAGATTGCAGTTGATGACGAAGATCAGGTTATCGAGCCTCTCGCGCGAAGCCATCCCGATCGCACCCAGGGTTTCGACCTCGTCGGTCTCGCCGTCGCCGACGAAGGCCCAGACCTTGCGATCCTTGAGGTCGATCAGCCCCCGGCTTTCCATGTATTTCATGAAGCGCGCCTGATAGATCGCCTGGATCGGGCCGAGACCCATCGAAACCGTCGGGAAACGCCAGAATTCGGGCATCAGCCACGGGTGCGGGTACGAAGAAAGCCCCTTCCCGTCGACCTCCTGCCGAAAATGGTTGATCTGCCCTTCGCTGAAGCGGTCCATCAGGAAATTGCGCGCGTAGATTCCCGGAATCGTGTGCCCCTGAAAATACACGAGGTCGCCGGCGTGTTCCGCCGTCGGCGAACGCCAGAACCAGTTGAAACCGACATCGTAAAGCGCCGCCGACGAAGCGAAAGACGCGATGTGTCCACCGACGTTCGTCTCGCGGTTCGCGCGGACGACCATCGCCATCGCGTTCCAGCGAATATAGTTGCGGATGCGAATCTCGATGTCCGAATCCCCCGGATACCGAGGCTGCGCGTCGGCGGGAATCGTATTGACGTATTCGGTCGTCGCGCCGCAGGGAATGTCGACCCCCTGCGTGCGCGCGCGCGCGTGCAGGTAATCGATCAGGAAATGCGCGCGCTCCTTGCCGGCGTGCTCGATGACGCCGGAAAGCGCCTCTCCCCATTCGAGCGTCTCGCGCGGATCCGGGTCGATCGGGGACGGTGTTTGGTGTGTCTCTGTCGCCATGGTAAGGCTCCTCGTTCGTGCGTTCATACGCCGGGTCGGCGTGATGGATAAACATCAAAGCGCCGCGAAGGCAAAAGCGCCGTATTCGCGGTGACAGAATTGTAATCCAGGACGCCGCCCACTATCACCCGGTTTCAAAGTTTTCCATCGTCGGAGTCGGGAGAATCGACTCCTTCCTTCTTTTGAAGAATGACCGCGAAAGCGCACCAAAGTTCCCGGCAGATCAGGGATCAGGAATCAGATGACAGGGATCAGACCAATTACCGGCGGCTTCGCCGCCGGAGAAAGATCGTTGAAACACCGATCGGGTTTTCGTTGATTTTTCCCGGCAGCAACGCTGCCGCTAACTGATCTGATCCCTGATTCCTGATACCTGATCCCTGAATCCTGAAAATCATTGATGGAAAATTCCCACGTGTTATCATTGGGTCTTGTCCGAATGCTGTTCAATATCGATGAGCGACAATAACCACAACGCGGCCCTCCTGAATCGGCAACCCATTCTTGACCTGAATCAGGACATCGTCGCTTACGCGCTTTCGCTTCGGAAGCCGGAGGACCTCACGCTCACGTGGGCAAACATCGACTCGCCCTTCCCCGCGCTCATCTGCGCCGCGTACGCCGAACTCGGCATCCACGAGGCATTGGGCGAGAACAAGGCTTTCCTCGAAATCGACTTCGGCTTTCTGCACGACGACGCGATCGAGGCGCTTCCCGCCGACGCCGTCGTCCTCGAACTGCCGCTCGGTTTCGAAGCACCGGACGAGGGTACCTTGAGGCGGCTCCGCGTCTTGCGCGCGCGCCATTATTCGTTCGCGCTGACCAACTATACCGGGTTCGACGAGCGCAGCCAGCCTCTCCTGAACCTGATCGACGTCGTTTCGGTCGATATTTCCGACTTCGACGACGAAACGCTCGTCGCAATCGTCGAGTCCTTGGCACACCTTCCGCTCAAATTGCTCGCCAAGGGTGTCGATAATCAGGAGCGCATGGAATTCTGTCGGGGAGCGGGCTTTCAGTTCTTCCAGGGCTATTATTTCGCCTACCCCGAAACCGTCAAGGGCCAGCGGCTTTCGCCTTCGCGCGGGAGTCTGACGTATTTGATCGACCTGACCGCGCACAACGTCGACACCGCGACGATAGAAGACATCATCAAGCACGAGCCGCCGCTCGTCGTCAATTTGCTCCGTATCGCCAACTCGAGCAAATTCGGAAACTCCGAACGCGTCACGACCCTGCGCGCCGCGATCGAAACGCTGGGGCAGCGCCAGTTGCAACGCTGGTTCCAGCTCCTTTTGATGACGCCGAGGGGAAAAACGGCGATCAACCTCGCCCCCCTGCTTCAGGTCGCCGCGCTCCGGGGTCGGATGATGGAGTTGATCGTTGCCCTGATTCACCCCGGCGACCGGGAAATCCTCGACCAAAGCTTCCTGACCGGAATCATTTCGATGATGCCGGCGGCGCTCGGCCAACCCTTCTCCGAAATCTTCAAGCAGATCGCGCTCGAAGGGAACGTCATCGCGGCGCTGGAATCGCACGCGGGCGTCCTCGGGGCGATGCTCGCGCTCGTCGAGTGCTTCGACTCCGAAAACATCGAGGGCTGCGACAAATACCTCGCCGAACTTTCCGAATTTTCGGGCGTCGAACTCAATCGCGGAACGCTCAATACCTGCCTCACGCAGGCGCTGCGCTGGTTCGGGAACAACCGTGCCAAAAATCCGCACTAGAGCCGCGCCGCCGAATCACCCCCCTCCCGCGAATCGCCGAACCGCCAGACTCTCAAGTCTATTCCAATTTGGAGATGAGTCTGAAGGGGAGGGATTTTACGAGTCGGATTATGCTGTTACGTTAGGCGGGAAAAAGTTGTAGAAAGAAGTCGGGAAGTTGCTGTTCCCCGA
>JAISAZ010000104.1 GCA_031266435.1 Accumulibacter sp. | reverse complement strand
AGCACGGATCAGCGAACTTCAGCGAATATCAGGAACCGACTCGACTTCTCCCATCCCTGCCAGACATTATTTCCCTTCAATCAACACGGAAGTATTCACCAAATGATAGAGTTACGGTTCAGATAAAAACCGATCGGTCTTTTGTGCCTTTTCTCCGGCGGCGAAGCCGCCGCTCACTGATCTGATTCCTGATCCCTGATTCCTGATACCTGAGGCCGAAGGCCGCTCTGTCTCCTGTCTCCCGTCCCCTGAAACCGCTAATTTCAGGACCTGGCCGATGACGATCAGCGTCGGAGATTTCACCGCTTCTTCCTGAACGACCTTCGGCAGCGTCGCGACGGTCGCGGGGAAGAGTTTTTCGTCGGGGCAGGTCGCACGATAGACGAGCGCGGCGGGCGTATCGCCGGGTAATCCGGCCTCCTGAAGGCGCGCCGAGATGATTTCGACGCCGATGATGCCCATGTAGATCACGACCGTCTGCCGAGACTGCGCGAGCATCTGCCAATTGAGGTCGACCGAGTCGTCTTTCAAGTGCCCCGTGACGAAAACGCAGCTTTGCGCGTAATCGCGGTGCGTCAGCGGGAAACCGAAGCTCGCCGCCGCGCCGAGCGCCGCCGTAACGCCGGGAACGATCCCCACGGGGATTCCAGCGTCGATCAGGACGTCGATCTCCTCGCCGCCGCGTCCGAAAACGAAGGGATCGCCGCCCTTCAAACGGACGACGCGCTTTCCCTCTTTGGCTTTTTCGACGAGCAGCTCGCAGATTTCCTTTTGCGGCAGCGTATGGTTTCCCGCGCTCTTGCCGACGTAGATGCGCTCGACTTTCGGCGGGATCAGGTCGAGTATCGCGTCGCCGACGAGGTTGTCGTATACGACGACTTCGGCGCTCTGGATGAGCCGCGCCGCCTTCAGGGTCACGAGGTCGGGGTCGCCCGGTCCCGCGCCGACGAGGTCGACGCGTCCGGGACTCATCCGCGAATCGTCGTTCATCCGCTTCATGGTCGATTGCCTCCCGGCAGGGCTTCCCCCGACGCGTCGTCGGTTTCGGAGGAATCCGCGATCACGGCGGCGATGTAATCTTCGGGAAGGCGATAGATTTTCGCAAGTTCGGCGGGCGATTGACCGCTCGTCGAGAGCGCTTCGAGCCAGCCGGAAAGCCCCGTCGAAAGCGAACGCCCCGGTTTTTCGCCGTCACGCGCCGAACGACGCCCGCGTTCGAGTTCGTATTTGTCCGTATAACCGCGCGGGGTAATCATCAGCCCGTGCTTCACGTAGGTGCTCGAATTTCCGATCAGCACCGTTGAGAGCATGCCGATCTCGGCGCCTGGCATCGCGTCAAGCGTCGTAATCTCGATGCGCTGTTTGGGGCGAAAAGCCGATTTGACGACGGCGACGGGCGTTTCGGGGTCGCGATGGCGAAGAAAAATCCGCCGCGCCTCGCTGATATGCCGCGTGCGGCGCCCGCTTTTCGGGTTGTAGAGAGCGACGACGAAGTCCGCGTACGCGGCGGCGTCCAAGCGGCGCGCAATCGTCGGCCAGGGCGTGAGCAGGTCGGAGAGCGAAATCGCGCAAAAATCGTGCGTCAGCGGCGCGCCGACGAGCGAGGCGCAGGCGTTGATCGCGGAGGCGCCGGGAACGATCTCGACTTCGACCTCCGATTCGGGCGTCCAGCCGGCTTGAAAAAGCATTTCGAAGGTCGGACCGGCCATGCCATAGACGCCCGCGTCGCCCGACGAGACGATGGCGACCTTTTTTCCGAGACGCGCGCGGTCGAAAGCCTCGATCGCGCGGTCGAGTTCTTCGGACATCGCTTTTTTGATGATCTCCTTGCCTTCGAGCAAGTCCTGGACGAGCCGGATATACGTGACGTAACCGATGACCGTGTCGGCCTCGGCGATCGCTTCGCGCGCGCGCTCCGTCAGGTAATCGTGGCGCCCCGGACCGAGGCCGACGAGCGTGATTTTTCCGGCGTTCGGATTTCGTGCGGTCGCCTGCGCGGAATCCGGCGTGTGGTTTTCCTGGGTCATTCTTCTATCCTTGCAATGGAAACAGTGGCGTTGCGGCCGTCGAGACCGCACCGACGGATTTTTTCGACGACGAGCGACGCCTTGTCGGCCCTCGCCGCGAGCAACGCGGCGGCCGCCGAGACCGACGGCGTCCCCGTGTGGCGCCGAACGACTTCGGAGGGGTGCGGAACGTCGACGGCGGCGAGTTCGGACGCCGGGTAGAAACGGATCGTCCATCCGCGCGCGGCTGCCATTTCCAGGAGCGCCGCCTCGTCGGATTTCAGGTCGATACTCGCCACAGCCGCGACATCGGCGGGCTTTGCGCCGCACGCGGCGAGCGCCGCGTCGACCGCCTCGATGAGCGTCGCACACGTCGTGCCGCGGTCGCAGCCGACGCCGAGCGCGACCGTAAAACGCGGCCTGTAGACGATACAGCGTCCGGCAAAGCGCGCGGTACATTCTTCAGGCATCTTTCTTCGAGAGACCCAGAGAACGAAAGAAAATCGACTGGAATCGTCTACTTTCTTCGCTTCCTCCGCTTCTCGCACGTCTTCCAGGCGGCTGAAAAAAACGAGATTGGACGGCGGCGCGCCTTCGCGTCCTCCGGCGTGACCGGGCCACCAGTCGCGGCGTCCCTCCTCCTGGACGAAGGCGATCGGCTCTTCGTTGACCATCGCCGCGCTCGCGCGGACGATTTCGTCGTGGCTTGCTTCGAGCGTCCAGCCGAATTCGTGCCCCAGGAGGTCGACGCCGATCGTTCGGCGCACGTCGGACGCCGTCGTCAGTACCGGCGTCGCGCCGAGGGCGGCGGCCAAGCGGAGCGCGAGCGCGTTCGCGCCGCCGAGATGGCCGGAGAGAACGGGAATCACGAAGCTCCCGCTCTCGTCCAGAACGACGAGCGCCGGGTCTTCGGCCTTGTTTTTCAGAGTGGGCGCGACCATGCGGACGAGCGCGCCGATCGAAAACACGGCGACGATCGCGTCGTATTCTCCAAAAAGACGACCGAGCAGCGCTCCGGTCGCGCCGGAATACGGAAGGACTTCGACGCCGTCCGAATTCTCAAGGTCGGAGAACTTTTCCGGCGCATAGACCTTCGCGCCGGGGAGCGCGGCGCCCACGCGCGCGCCGAGCGCGACGCCGTGACGGGTGATCGCAAGGATCGCAATCCTCATCGCCTCGACACCTCACCGCTCCGATCGACCTTGACGCCGCCGTCTTTCCGGGTTTCGGACAAGCATCAGCGAAAGATAATTGACGCTTGTCCCTCGGAGCGTCGAAACGTCGCGCACGATGCGCTCGTCGGGCGCGCCGACTTTCTCGATGAAGCAGCTCTCATTCAGCAGACCGCGCGCGTCGATGAGATCGACGATTTCGTCGAGCATCGGCTTGATCTTGAGCAGGATCAGGCTGTCGAATTCGTCGAGCATCCGGTCGATCACGCGGATTCCGTACGCGGCGGGGACGACCGCGAGCGTCTCGTCCTCTTCGGCGAGCGAGCGCCCCGACGAAGCCGCCGCCGCCGCGAACGATGAAACGCCGGGGATCGTCGTGACTTTTGCGTCGGGCAGGTGTTCCTGCACGACGCGCGCCAAGTGCCCGAAAGTCGCAAACGTCGACGCGTCGCCTTCGACGAGGAAAACGAGGTCTTTGCCCTCGATAAGCAGCTCGGCGACCTTGGTCGCGGCCACTGCCCACGCGTCGGCGAGTGCGCGCGCGTCGCGCGTCATCGGAAAGACGAGTTCGACCGCGTCGGCGGGGACGGCAAGTCCGGCGCGCCGGACGATGGCGAGCGCGTACGATTCCTCTCCCGCGCGTTTTACCGGGTAGACCCAGCGCGCGCCGGAATGCAGCGCATCCCAGGCGCTCCGGGTGATCAGCCCCGGATCGCCCGGACCGAGCGAAGCGCCCGTCAGCGTTCCGTAGTGTTTTGCCATCGACCGTTCCTTCGTTTTCAGTTCTTCGCTCCCGTTTTCGGGATTCTTCGGGATTCTTTTCAAACCCCGCTCATTTTTCCGGCGCGTACGCCGTGAGGATCCACACCGGATTCTGCGCCGCCATCCTGTGCATTCCCGCCATCGGACGGCTGCGACTCGCCTGAAGCTGGACGAGATCCCAGCACAGACCCGCCGCGTCGAGCGCCACAGTCGCCGTCGCGAGGTTTTCGAGCAGCACGAAATTCATGACGACGCGCCCACCGAGGTTCAGGCGTGAGAATATCGCCGAAATCAGACCCGGCAGATTCCCGCCCGACCCGCCGACGAAAACGGCGTCCGGGTTCGGCCAGGCGTCGAGACCATCGGGCGCCTTCCCTTCGCACAAGGTGTAATTCGTGACTTGCAGGCGCCGCGCGTTCGCGCGCGCGTTCGCCGCGTCGTCGGGGTTTTTCTCGATCGCCCAGACGTGGCCGCGCACCGCAAGCCGCGCCGCTTCGACCCCGACCGACCCGGCGCCCGCGCCGATGTCCCAGACGACCGAATCTTCGCTCAAGCGCATCTTGGCGAGCGCGAGTACGCGCGCTTCCTGTTTGGTGATCAGGCCTTTTTCGGGCGCGCGCTGAAGGTAGCCCGAGTCGTCGAAGCCGAAAATCGGCAAATCGCGTATCCCTTTCTTCTCTTTTTTCTCTCCTGATGCTTCGGCAAGCACATCCGCACCCTCCGAATCATCCGAACCCCGCCGAACGAGGACGACGTTGGGTTCGGGGAAAAGCGTCCGCGCGGCTTCATCGAGCGTCATTCCCTGAAAAAGGCGCTCGTCGGGACCTTGGAGGCGACACGCGACCGAGAACGCGACTTCGTCGCTCGCGTATCCGGCGCAAAGGAGCGCGCGCGCGAGGCGCGCCGGCGTGTTCTCCGGCCCCGTAAACACGAATACGTGACGATACCGCGCGATCGCGCGCATCGCGGGGTAAAGCGCGTGCGAAGGCGGCGCGCCGATCGTCCATTCACCCGCGTCGCGCGCGTGGCACGAAGCGATCCGTACCGCGTCCCACGTTTGATGAAAGCGCGCGCACGCGAGTTGCAAGACCGAAACATTGGGAAGAATTTCAAAATCGCCCGCCGGCGTCCCGCGCAATTTCTCCGAGAGGACGCCGCCGACGCCGCGACACAGGGGGTCGCCGGTCGCCAGAACGACGACGGCGCGGTTTTCAATGCACGCGCGCTCGACCCATTCCGGAACGCGCGACAAGGCGCCGTCCATCGGAATCCGCCGCGCCTCCGGAGAGAGATGCGCTTCTGCGAGCGCCAGGGTACGTTTTGCGCCGATCACGACCGACGCCGTCTCGACGCGGCGACGCGCGGCGTCCGAAAGGCTCGCCCATCCGTCGTCGAGGACGCCGATCAAGGTGCAAAGGCTCACGGCGCTTCCCCTTCTTCGACGCGGACGATGCGTTTGCCGTCGAAATCGCAGGCCATGACCGTCAGACGGTAATCGCCGGGATAGTTCTCCTTGAGACTGCGCAGCGCTCTTTTCGCCAGCGCGCGATGAAATTCGACCGTCAGGCCGAGCGCGGAAAGACGCTCGGCGGCGAAACGCGCCGTCTCCGCCGCTCGAATCGCCGCGACCAGATCGGGCGGCGCACCGGTTTCCCGCGCGCACGCGGCGAGCAGTTCCCGGTCGATTTCGGCGCGCCACGCGTGCGTCACCGCCAGCCCCTGCGCCATCTTGGTCAGTTTGCCCGCCATCGCGCCGACGTAAATGCGGCGCAGTCCTTTCTTGATCGCCGCGCTGAACGCCGCCTTGACAAAATCGCCCATCTGGACGAAACACGCCGCGTCGAGACCCGACAGTTCGCCCATCGCAAAGCGTTCGCTGCGCCCGCCGGTCGTAAAGACGACGCTCGACGCCGCCCTCCTGGCTGCGACCGAAACGGCCTGCACGACGCTCGCGCGAAACGCCGCTGTCGAATACGGCCGCACGATTCCGGTCGTTCCGAGGATCGAGATTCCGCCGACGATGCCGAGCCGGGGGTTGAGCGTTCGCTTTGCCATCTCTTCGCCGTCTGGAACCGAAACGGCGATGTCGAGTCCGTTGCGTTCGAGCAGTGAAGCGCCGACGGCGCGCACGTTCTCGCGGATGTTCCGGCGCGGAACCGGGTTGATCGCCGCCTCGCCGACCGCAAGGCCCAAGCCTTCGAGGGTCACTTCCCCGACACCCACGCCGCCGCGAAGGACGATGTCGCCCGCAGCCGCCGGAATCAGGCGGACGTCGACGGTCACGCGCGCGCCGTTCGTCGCGTCGGGGTCGTCGCCGGCGTCTTTTACGACGACTGCGTGCGAAGCGCGGGTCGCGCCCGATCCCTCGACACGACCGTCAGTGACGGCAAAGCGCACGTCGTTCCCGTTGGGCAGGCGGCAGAGCACGCTTTCGGGAACGCCGCCGTCGAGGAGGCCGATCGCCGCCGCGCGCGCCGCCGCCGCCGCGCACGCGCCGGTCGTGAAGCCGCTGCGCGCGCCGCGATGCCTCTGAGCTTCGCTCCGGCGAGGCCGGACGGGCGGAGTCTCTTCAGCCATGTGCGCAGCGTCCGGCTTCGGCGAGCGCGAGCAGCGCGTGAATCGCCGCGACGACGAGCGTCGACCCGCCCTTTCGCCCGCGAACGGAAATCCACGGGACTTCATCGAGCGTCATCAGCGCGTCTTTCGATTCGGCTGCCGCGACGAAACCGACGGGAATCCCGACGATGAGCGCCGGTTTCACGCCCTCCTCGCGGACGAGCCGGATGACTTCCAAAAGCGCCGTCGGCGCGTTCCCGATCCCGACGATCGCGCCGTCGAGACATCCCTCACGGTGCGCCTTGCGCATCGCCTGGACCGCGCGCGTGCTGCCTTCGGCCCTCGCGCTCTCAATGACATCGGCGTCGGCGATGAAGCGGCGCACCGTCATCCCAAAGTGTTCGAGGCGCGGAGCCGACAAGCCGGCGCGAATCATCTCGACATCGGCGACGATATTCGTTCCGCCCTTGAGGACGGCGGCGACGCCGGACGCGACCGCGTCCGGGTGAAACGCGCTTAGCCCGTTGAAGTCGAAGTCGCCGCTCGCGTGGATCATGCGGCGCACGAGGGGCCATTCTTCGGCGGTGTAGCCCGCGCGCGCGCCGGCCTCGGCGTCGATGATGTCGAAGGAGTCGGTCTCGATCGCGCGTCCGGCGGCGGTCGCCTGTTCGGTGATTTTCGTCATTCGCAGTGCTCGTCTCCGCAGTGGTTTGTCGCAGTGTGTTCCGGGTCGGACGATTCGGCGGCGTCAGCGTTCTCGCGGTATTTGCAGCCATCGCATTCGAACGCGAGGTTTTCGCACGATTCGACCGCGGCGACGCGCGCGTCGAGGAGGTCGAATACGCGGTCGTCGAAACCGAAATGCGTCCCCAGCGCGAAAGAAATCCGGGGGTACTGCCGTTCGAGGCGTTTCACCTGCGCGCCGATGCGCTCGATCAACACGCCGGTAAAGAGGTAGACGGGGACGATGCAGATCTGCGTCATCCCGAGCCGGACTTGCCGCTGCACGACGGTCTCCAACCTCGGCCACGTGATCCCGGTAAACGCGAGATCGACGAGTTCGTGGTCGTTGCTCTCGAAGACCCAGCGCGCCGCGCGCGCGAGTTCGCCGTTCGCGCTCGCGTCGGACGAACCGCGCCCGAGCAGGACGACGCCCGTCGTCCGCGGGTCCGGGAAGTCGAGCACCCGCATCAGACGGCTCAACTGGTTTTGCAGGATCGCGTGGATTTCGTAACCCATTCCGACATAGCGGCTCATGACGAATTCGACGCGCGGGTGACGAGCGCGCGCGGCGTTCAAAGCCGCCGGCAACTCCATCTTGACGTGGCCCGCCGCGTTGAGAATGAAGGGGATGAGAACGACACGGTCGGCGCCGCACGCGGCGCGGTCGAGTCCTTCGTCGAGCAATACGTCGGCGTATTCTATGAAGCAGAGTTCGATGCGCCGGTCGAGGTGCCGCTCGCGCCACAGCGCGGCGAATTTTTCGATTTCCCGATTGCCCGCCGGGTTGCGCGAACCGTGGCCGGCGAGGAGCAGGGTCGTGGATTCCGAGCGTGTCATGCGGCCTCCGAAGCGCGGCGGTAGCGGTGCGAAAACGCCGGGTCGTAAAGTTTGGAACGCGCGAGCGTTTCCCATTCGGCGGAACCGAGCGTCGGGCTGGCGACGATCATCGCCTGACTGCCGATTTTTTCGTCCCGGCATTTTTGTTTGATGTCCGACAGCGTTCCGCGCACGATCTTTTCTTCGTCCGGCCAGCTTGCCTTTTGCACGACGAGGATCGGCGCGTCGTCGCGCCAGCCGGCGGCGCGCAGCGCCCGCTGAACTTCGTCGATCAGCGTCGCCGAAAGATAGACGCAGAGCGTGCAGTGGTGCGCCGCGAGCGATTCGAGGTCTTCGCCTTCGGGCATCGGCGTCCGTCCCGCCGTCCGCGTCAGGATGACCGTCTGCGTCACTTCGGGCAGCGTCATCGTTTCGCCGGCGGCGGCCATCGAAGCCATCGCCGACGAGACTCCCGGAACGACGGCCCAGTCGATTCCGGCGGCCGTCAACGGGCGCGTCATTTCGATCAGGGTGCCGTAGAGCGCGGGGTCGCCCGTTTGCAGGCGGACGACGAGCGCGTGCCGTCCCGCCCTCTCGCAAAGCCAGTCGACCATTTCTTCGAGCGTCATGTCCTTCGAATCGCGGATTTCACAGTCCGGCGGCGCGTAGCGCGTCGCCGCGCGGTCGACGAGCGAACCGGCGTAAAGAATCGCACCCGCCCGACGAAGGAGATCGCGCCCCTTGACCGTAATCAGGTCGGGGTCACCGGGACCCGCGCCGACAAACCATATTTTTCCGGGCGGCGAAGCGTCGCTGCCCGAACTGGAATCCGTCATTGAATGCTCCTTTGCGTCAATAAGTCGAGAAGTTCTTCCACACACCTCGGCACGCACCCCGGCGCGGCCACACCGTCCGCGACGAGGCGCCGATAAAGCCCGACGACGCCGGGAAGCGGCAATCCCGCGCTTTCGAGCGCGCCGGCGTTCTCGGCCAGGTCTCCCGCGTCGAACGCCGCCGCGCAGCGTCCGGCGGTCATCAGATGAATCCGATCGGCCCAGCGGTAGGCGAAATCGATGTCGTGCGTCGCCAAAAAGAGCGTGATCCCGCGCTCGTGCATCGCGTCGAGCACCGAGAGCAGGTCTTTTTGCATCGCGTGGTCGAGTCCGGCCATCGGCTCGTCGAGGATCAGCAAGCGCGGTCGCATGGCGAGGACGCCCGCGATGCAGATGCGCTTTCTCTGGCCGAAGCTCAAATTATGCGCGAGCCTGCCGGAAAATTCGGACATTCGCACCGCGTCGAGCGCCGCTTCGACGCGCTCGCGCGCGCTTTCTGGGTCGAGACCCAGGTTGAGCGGCCCAAAAGAAACGTCTTCGAAAACGCTCGCCGAAAAAAGCTGCTGGTCGGGGTTCTGAAAAACGATCCCAATGTCGCTGCGCAGCCGACGCAGCCCCGCGCGGCTGTATTCGACCGGCTGGCCGGCGTAGCGCACCGTCCCCGCCTGCGGGCGAAACAGGCCGTTCGCGTGGAGAAACAGCGTCGTCTTCCCGGCGCCGTTCGCGCCGATCAGCGCGTTGCGGCTCCCCTCGCGCAGCGTCAGCGAACACGCGGCGAGCCCCGGTTCGCCGTCGGGGTAAGCGAAGGAAACGCCCTCGAATTCGAGCAGCGGCGGCATCGTCGATTCCGGCGTCCGGCCCGTATCCATGCGGGTCACAGACAGCTCAGCGACAAGACGAGCGCGCCGGCTGCGATCGCAAAGCACACGTCGCGGTCTTTATTGGCGAAAACCGGCGCGAGAAAACGGAAAGGCCCTTCGCCGTTCCGCGACATCGCACCCAGATGGAGCGCCTGCGCGCGCCGCCAGACCTGGACGGTCAGGCCGGCCGCCAGGCTCCCCATCGAACGCAGCGCGAGTTTCGGCGTCGCGTAACCGAGCCGCGCGTCCTGCGCGGTATGGACGTCGCGCAGCGTCGCGGAAAAGACGAAGAGCATCCGGTAGCACAACACCATGATTTCGATCAGCGTTTCGGGGGCCTTGAGCCGACGGAAGAGCGCGATCTGGTCGATCATCGGCGTCGTCAGCGCAAAAAAGAGCAAGGAAGCGAGCGCCGCGCACGAACGCGCGACGACCCGCGCGACGGGCGCCGCCCCGTTGGGCAGCCAAACGATCGAAAAATCGCCGCCGCGATAATCAACCGAACACGCGAGCGAAACGCTCCCCAGAAGGAAAAACCCGAAAGGCACGCAGGCGGCGCGCGCAAAACGCGCCAAGGGAACCCCCGCGCCGAAGATCGTCGTCCCGGACATCAGGAGCGCGATACAAAGCGCGGCAGCGGGCGTCCCGGCGGCGAACGCCGAAACGAATCCCGCGAGCGCAAAGATACCCTTCGCCGCCGGCGTGACGGCACGCCAGCGGTTCGAATAGGCGCACTGGTCAATCAGCACGGCCCGAATCGACCCTTTCCGCCTCGCACGGATCAATGAGCGCCGCCTTGCTTCCCGTTTCCGCTTTCCGTCCCGCCGCTTCGAATTCACGGCGCATCTTTTCGCGCGTTTTCGCCGACCCGATGTAGTAACCGATGACGCCGGCGCCCAAAGCCGCCTGAAAAGAGAACAGAAGCGACGCGATTTCGCTGCTCGAAGGCTCGATCAGGGGTTTGAACCAGGGACGATAGTCCGGCGAAATTTCAGCGACCAAGTCCATCGCCTTGCCGTCGGCGCCCAGAAACATCCGCGCCGCCTCTTCCTCGGTCTTGGGCGGGGGGGCAACCCAGAAGGGGATCAGTACAAGCGCGACGACACCCGACAAGAGCCAGAGATTCGAACGCGCGTTCATGCGCGGGCCTCGCCGTTCTCGGCCTTGCGGATTTCGTCGAGGAGATTCATTTCGCGCAACTCGACCGGGTTGAAACGCGCGAGCGCGTTGAAAATCATGACCGTCAGCAAGCCTTCGCTGATCGCGAGCGGAATCTGCGTAATGGCAAAAATTCCGGCGAACTTGAGAAACGACGACACGAAGTCCGGGTCGGGAAAAGCCCACGCAAGCTGGACCGACGTCGTCACGTAAGTCAGCCAGTCGGCGAGGCTCGCCGCGAGAAAAACACTGACGGCGACGGACGCCCTGAGTCGCCGCGCGAGCCTGAAAACCGCCGCCGCCGCGAAAGGCCCGACGATCGCCATCGAGAAAATATTCGCGCCGAGCGTCGTAAGCCCTCCGTGCGCGAGAAGAAGCGCCTGAAAAAGGAGGACGACCGCGCCGACCGGCGCCATGGCGACGGGGCCGAAGAGTAGCGCGCCGAGTCCCGTCCCCGTCGGGTGCGAGCAGCTTCCGGTCACCGAGGGGAGCTTCAGCGCGGAAAGGACAAAGGTGAAGGCCGCGGCGACGCCGAGCAGAAGGCGGTATTCGGGTTTGTCCTGTATTTTTTTTCGGACGACGCGAATGCCGTAGGCGACGAAGGGCAAGGACGCCAGCGACCAAGCGATCGCGTGTTCGACGGGAAGCCAGCCTTCCGTGATGTGCATGCTCTTCTCCTGCGCGTCTATCGGAATGGGGAGAAGCTGAAAGCGACGCGGGAAGTCCGGGCGTGGGCGCCCGACGGCCGGCTTCATCCCCACCCCGGGGAATACCAAACCTGTTCCGGGCCGGTCTTCTGGCTCGCCTTCTTCCTTCTCCGTCACCTTCCCATGCGGCTTGTGCGCACAGTGGTGTTTTGACAAAGTCGTCTGGCTTACAGCAGCGGGGGGCTGCGCCGGAATCGCTGTTTTACAGACCACCGGCTTCCCGTTTCACCTGCGCCGCAGACGCGACGCAAGGAACCCGAAACGGGGCAATTATACATTTTGTTGGAGACAGAAGACAGAGGACTGAGGACTGAGGACAGAACGGCCTTCGGCCTCTGTAATCGGTTGTCTGTAACCAGAAGGAGCGTCCCATCCGACATCTGAATACTGAAAACAGATCACAAAGCGAACGCAGTGAGCGCTCTGTCTTCTGTCTTCTGTCTTCTGTCCTCAGTCCTCTGATCAGGTCTTCAGTTCCTTCAACTCGTTCCGAAGTTCCTGCAACTCCATTT
>JAISAZ010000061.1 GCA_031266435.1 Accumulibacter sp. | reverse complement strand
AGGACGGGACTCGTTTTTTTCACGACGATCTCGATGATCTGCACGATCGCCGCGATCGTGATGATGAAGGAAATCGTTCGCAGATAGCCGAGCTCGAGCGGAACGAGCAGATAGGTGTCAATGACGTAGCACGCGCCGCTGCTCAAGGTCATGACGAAGGTCGTCGCCGCGCCCATGCCGAAGGTCGTTTCGAGCTTCTTTGAAACGCCGAGAAAAGGGCAGAGACCGAGAATTCGGACGAAAACGACGTTGTTGACGAGGACGGCGCCGATGACGAGGAAAAGATAGTGCGACATGAGACGGGGATTATCGCCCGAACCCGGGCGGCAATCAACTTTTACGCCGTACTTTCGTACTTTTGAAAACCGATCGGTTCTCGGCGGTATAGGTTGGTGGTGAGCGTAGCGAACCCCAACGTTCCGCAGGCTTATCAGGAATCAGGAGACGGTAGACAGGAGACAGATGAAAACCGATCGGTATTTCGTTGTTTTTTCTTCGATGGCGAAGCCACCGCATATTTTTCTGTTTCCAGTTCCCTGTCTCCTGATTCCTGATTCCTGATTCCTGATACCTGATGCTGGGCATCGCTACGCTCACCCCAAGCTATAAGGTCTCCGATCTGTCCTCTGTCGTATAATTCCCCTTTTTTGAAGATTGCGAAGCGTACACGGCGCGAAACCAGCCCTCTTTTTCAGGCGCGCCACGGCGGATCGATATGCGAATACTCTTGAGCAACGACGACGGCTATTTTTCACCGGGGATCGAGTGCCTCGCGGAAACGCTCTCGGTCGAAGCGGAAGTGACCGTCGTCGCGCCCGAACGCGACCGCAGCGGCGCGTCGAATTCGCTGACGCTCGACCGGCCGCTTTCGCTTCGCCGCGTCGCAAACGGCTTCTACTACGTCAACGGAACGCCGACCGACTGCGTCCACCTCGCCGTGACGGGGATGTTCGACGACCTGCCCGACATGGTCGTCTCAGGAATCAACCTCGGCCCCAATATGGGCGACGATACGCTCTATTCGGGCACCGTCGCCGCGGCGACCGAGGGCTATCTGCTCGGCATTCCGTCGGTCGCCGTCTCGCTCTGCCGAAAAAGCGCGGAGCATTTCGAGACGGCTTCGCGCGTCGCGCTCGAAGTCGTCCGCCTCCTCCGCAAGCAGAAACTGCGCGAACCGCTTCTGCTCAACGTCAACGTCCCCGATCTGCCCTACGACCAACTGCAAGGCTGGGAAGTGACGCGCCTCGGCAAGCGCCACCGCGCCGAAAACGTGATCCGCTCGGTCACGCCGCGCGACGAAGTCGTCTACTGGGTCGGCGCCGCCGGCCCCGCGCAGGACGCGGGCGAGGGAACCGACTTCCACGCGGTCGCGCACCGGCGCGTTTCGATTACCCCCTTGCGGATCGACCTGACGCACAACGCGCAACTCCCGATGGTTCGCGGCTGGTTCGAACGATGAGCGTCGCCGGGATCGGGATGACCTCGCGGCGGACGCGCGCGAGGATGATAAATCGTCTGCGCGAGCAGGGGATACGCAACGAAAGCGTCCTCGCGGCGGTCGAATCGGTTCCGCGCCACCTCTTCGTCCAGGAAGCCCTCTCGCCGCGCGCGTACGAAGACACGGCGCTTCCGCTCAGTTTCTCGCAAACGATCTCGCAACCCTACATCGTCGCGCGGATGCTGGAAATCCTGCTCGAAGGCCGCGCGCTGGGAAAAACCCTCGAAATCGGGACGGGCAGCGGCTACCAGGCCGCGCTCCTGGCGCTCCTCACACGCGAAGTCTTTTCGGTCGAGCGCATCGAAGGTCTTCTGGAAGAAGCGCGGAACAACCTCAAAAAAATACGCCAGTTCCGCGTTCGCCTCAAATACGGCGACGGATCGCAGGGTCTCCCCAAGGCCGCGCCCTTCGACACGATCATCTTTGCGGCGGCGGCGCGCGGCGTTCCCGAAGCCGTCCGCGAACAACTCGCGCCGGACGGGAAGATGCTCCTCCCGCTCGATAACGAAAGCGGCCGCCCGAAACTCCTTCTCGTCGAACGGCGCGGCGCGACGAACTACCTCGAAACCTTCCTCGAAGACGTGCGCTTCGTCCCGCTCGTCGCGGGGATCGCCTGATTTGCCGCAAGACCTCAAAGCGGCGCCGTCGGCGGGGCGTGTCCTGATCGTCGGGGTTTTTCTCGTTATTTCTCGGAATTCAACAAAATTTTGTTGAATTCCGAGAAATAAGTGTATATTGAGGAGGGTTTCCAGCTAATTTGACGAATATTCGATAAAGCTTGATCTGGAGGGTGCGATGTTAAGGGCGTTTTCGCTACAGAATTTTCATTCATTTCGAGACCAACAGCGCATTTCGCTCGAACTCAGCCCGCGCCGCCGCGCCGACGATGACTGTCTTTCCTGCGCCTCGCCGCAGGGGAAACGCCTCTCGAAAGCGCTTTGCCTCATCGGCCCCAACGCGAGCGGCAAGACGAACCTCATCAATGCGCTCGTTTTTGTGACGTGGTTCGTGAAATATTCGTTTGCCGAGCTTCCGCCCGACGGCTTGATTCCCCTGATGCCGCATTTTTCCGCGCAGGACGAGCCGAGCGAATTCGAACTGGAATTTGAAATGGACGAACGCGAGTGGTTTTACCGCTTGCGCGCTTCGGAAGAACGTGTTTTTTATGAAGCCTTGTTTACACGCGATACGCGCGAGTCCAAAAAGCGTTCGATCGTTTTCGAGCGCACATGGGATCCCGCCAAGCGGGCGTACAGCGTCAAGCAGCAGAAGTTCGGCATGCTTCCGGGCGAGGCCGCGAAGGTCCGTCAGAATGCCTCGCTGATTTCGACCGGCGCGCAATACGGCGTCGATCTGGCTCTCAGACTCGCTTCAATAGAGACTCCGAGCAACGTCGACAATTTCGGCCACTGCAACATGAGCGTCGAGCAGATTCTTCGCGCCTCCGAGTTTTATATGCGCAACACAGAAATGCGCGACAAGATGGTCCACTATCTCAATCGCTGGGATCTGGGCCTGCACGACGTGGTTTTTGAAGAAATACCCCTGCTCGAAAAAGGCGAAACGGTGAAAAAATATATCCCCCACGGCGTCCACCGGGGGGGCGACGAGGCGCAACACCGCCTGATGTTCATGTACGAATCCAATGGAACGCAAGCCCTGTTCTTCCTGCTTTCAAAAATCCTTCGTGTCTTGCGCTACGGCGGTTTGGCGCTCATCGACGAGTTGGAACTCAGCCTTCATCCGCATATGCTGGAGCCGATCCTCGACCTGTTTTTTTTGCCGGAAGAGAATCCGAAGAACGCGCAGATAATATTTACTTGCCATTCCGTCGACGTGCTGAGTTTTTTGCACAAACCTCAAATCGTCCTCGTGGAAAAAGACGACCGGGGCGAGAGCGAGGCTTGGCGCCTCGACAGCGTCACGGGGGTGCGATCCGACGATAATCTGGCCGCCAAATACCTGGCGGGCGCCTACGGCGCCGTCCCACGCTTGTAGGCGGCCCTTTGAAAACCCGACGGGTACGGCGTACTCTGCTGGTCGTCGGAGAAGGCCAAACCGAAACGGCCTTCCTCGGCTTTCTGCGTTCCTTGTATTGCGCGGACAATGATGGAGTCGGCGTGACGATCAGAAACGCCAAGGGCAGAGGGCCGTCGAATGTGATCGGATATGCCGTCAAGATTGGCAAAAGAAACGACTTCGATCGATGCGTTGCCTTGCTCGATACAGATATTCCATGGAAAGCGGAAGACGAAAGAATGGCGAAGAGATACGCGATTCGATTGATTGGCTCGAATCCGTGTGTGGAAGGCTTGTTTCTGTCGATTCTCGGAGAGCGTGTCCCCGAAGCGTCGAGCGACTGCAAAAAAGCGATCCGTGGAAAATACAGGGGACTCGATTTGACGCGGAAAGAAAGCTACGCGGAATTATTCGACAAAGGCAGGCTCGAAGCGGCGCGAGGGCGAATCGATGCGCTCGACGAGTTGCTCAGGAGTTTTGAAGGACAGTGGAAAGGGAATTACTGACTTGCAAGTAAAATCCGTTCGAGCAAATCCTCGTCGCGGATTCCTTCGATGCCGCCCGTCTGTTTCAAGAGTTTTCGATGCAGACGTTTGATTCCATTTCCAGTTCGTCCCTTCCTTTGTCGACTTCGCCTTGCCGTACTACTTGTATTGTCTGCGGCTCGTCTTCTCGGCATGAACGAACTGAAAAAGGAATGACGTGCTCTTTGCTCAGAAGGATCATTTCGCCAATTCTTCAAACGCGCGAAGGTGTTTTGCCAATATCCGTACCGCCGCCGCGTCTACATCGGCGGTGTCCGCGACGGCATTCTCGCGGAAAAGGCTGTAATCCAATAACACGTAGCGCGGCGCATTATTCTTCAGGATGATCGCCGTTCCTCTCTCGTCGACGAGGCGAGCGACCTTTGAGAAATTCCGGTTGGCTTCCGAAATCGACACAAGATTATCGGCGTTGATGTTCATGCTGTATCTCCCGACCGTAGTATAACGCGAATTAGGATAAATATAACCTAATGACAGAGGACAGAAGACTGAGGACAGAAGACAGAACGGCCTTCGGCCTCTGTAATCAGTCGTCTGTAATCAGAAGGAGCGTCCCACCCGGTATCTGAACACTGAAAACAGATCACAAAGCGAGCGCCAGCGAGCGCTCAGTCTTCTGTCCTCTGTCCTCAGTCCTCAGACCCCCTTCGACAGCACCTTCGATCGCCGCTGAAGGTTGTAGACGAGGCGTCTTTCTTCGGGGAGCTGGTCGACGGACTGCTCGGTGAAGCCGCGTTCCTTGAACCAATGCGAGGTCACGGTCGTCAATACGAAGAGGCGACGGATTCCGACGATATGCGCCTGGTTTTCGATGCGCTTCATCAGGCGTTCGCCGTAGCCGTAGCGGCGGTAGTTGGCGTGGACGGCGAGGCAGGCGAGTTCGGCCTGATTTTCTCCGTAGGGGTAGAGCGCGCCGCAGCCGACGATCATCCCGTCGTGTTCGATGACCGAGAAGCGGTTGATTTCTCGTTCGAGCAGTTCGCGTGAGCGCCGGACGAGAACCCCCTGCGCTTCGAGCGGCTCGATCAGGCCGACGAGGCCGCCGATGTCGTCGGGGCGCGCGTCGCGCAGGGTTTCGAGCGATTCGCGCGTGATGATCGTGCCGACGCCTTCGCGCGAGAAAAGCTCGCGGAGCAGCGCGCCGTCTTCCTGGAATCCGATCAGGTGGACGCGCCCGACGCCGAGGCGGCTTGCGCGGACGGCGCTCGGCAAATAGCGCCGGATGTCGGGTGAGAGCCAGTCGCCCGATACGATCAGGCGCTCGCCCGAATCGGCGGTCAGTTCGCTCATCAGCGCGCCGTCGTGGTCGGTGACGCCCTGGCTGTCCGTGAGATAGATCAGCTTGTCGGCCTTGATCGCGGTCGCCGTCGCCTCGGCGACTTCTTCCATCGCAAGGTTGAAGGTTTCGCCCGTCGGGCTCGCGCCGAGGCAGGACAAAACGACGATGTTGTTGATTTGCAATTGCGCGCGGATGCCTTCGGCGTCGATCTTGCGGATGTTCCCGGCGTACTGCATGTCGACGCCGTCGAGGACGCCAAGCGGTTTTGCCGTGATGAAGTTCCCGCCGATCACGCGGATCCGGCTGTTGGCCATCGGCGTGTCCTGGAGCCCCTGCGAGAGAAGCGCGTCGATTTCGAGATAGACGCTGCCGACGGCGTCGATCACGCAGTCGAGCGTTGCCGCGTCGGTCACGCGGTAGCCCTTGTGGATGAGCGAGGGAAGACCCTTTTCGCGCAATTCCTCCTCGATCTGCGGGCGCGCGCCGTGGACGAGGACGAGACGCACGCCGAGCGCGGCGAGAAGGTTCGCGTCGTACGCGAGCGTTCGCGCGAGCGGCCCCGCGATCGCCTTTCCGCCGAAGGCGATGACGAAGGTCTTGCTCCGGAACAAATTGATATACGGAGCGACCGACCGGAACAGCGAAACGAACTGCGCGGAATTCAATTCTTCGGACATAAGGCCGGTTTTCCTTTTTCAGATTTTACGTCGAGGATTTTTTCGAGGCGTTCGCAAAGCGTGGCGAGGACGCGGATGCGCGCGTAATTCTTGTCTTCGGCCTCGACGATCGTCCAGGGCGACCGGCGCGTGCTCGTCCGGTCGACCATATCGCAAACCGCAGCGTGGTATTCCTTGATTTTTTCGCGGTTGCGCCAATCCTCGTCGGTGATCTTGAAGCGCTTGAACTCGATTTTCTCGCGCTCCTGAAAGCGCAGGAGTTGTTCTTCCGGGCTGATCTGGAGCCAGAATTTGACGACGATCACGCCGTCGTTGTACAGCTCGTTCTCGAAGTCGTTGATTTCGGAATACGCGCGCAGCCAGTCTGCCTCGGTACAAAAACTCTCGACGCGCTCGACGAGGACGCGACCGTACCAGGTTCGGTCGAAAATCGTGATTCGCCCGACGCGCGGAACCTGGCGCCAGAAGCGCCAGAGGTAGGGTTGCGCGCGCTCCTCCTCGGTCGGCGCGGCGATCGGGACGACCTGGTACTGGCGCGCGTCGAGCGCGGCGGTCACGCGGCGGATGCTCCCGCCCTTGCCGGCGGCGTCCATGCCCTCGAACGCGAGGATCAGCGCGTGCTTGGCGAATTCCGGGCGGCGCGCGAGTTCCGAGAGGCGACCCTGCCATTTGGCCAACAGCGTCTTGTAGTCGCTTTTTTCAAGTTTTTTCGAGAGGTCGAGCGCGGTCAGCACGTCGAGCGAATCCGTCGCCTTGAGCGTGATCGGCGGAGCGACGGGGAAGTTCTGATCGCGTTCGTCGGCGAGGCGTTTTTGCATCGCGTCGAGAAGAATCTTCCCGACGGTCAGCGAGCGGTAGCGGTCGTCGGTGCCTTCGACGACGACCCACGGCGCCCACGGCGTGTTCGTCACGCGGAGAACCTGTCCGGCGGCGTCCTGGAGCTTGTCGTAGGTTTTCGTCCGCTCCCAGCTCATTTTCGTCACGCGCCAGGCGGTGTGCGGGTCTTTTTCGAGCGCCTTCAGGCGCTGGCGCTGCCCCTCCTTCGGGAGATGGAACCAGAACTTCAGGACGAGCGCACCCTCGTTGACGAGCATCGCCTCGAAGCGGTTGATCTGGTCCATATACTGATGAAAAGCCTCGTCCGACTGCTTTCCGGCGACCTGGCGGGAGATCGGCTCGGAATACCACGAACCCGAAAAGATTCCGATCCGCCCCTTCGGCGGAAGCGCCTGCCAGAAGCGCCGCATGTACGGATACTTTTGTTCCTCTTCCGAAGGGTCGGAGAACGCGCGCGTCAGGATGAAGCGCGGGTCCATCCATTCGTGGAGGATATTGATCGTCTCGCCCTTCCCCGCGCCGTCGAGTCCGCTGATCAGGAGGACGATGGGGAAAGCGGCCTTCTGCTGGTGCTCGAACTGCGCGTCGAGCAGCGCGGCGCGAAGGCGCGGGACTTCTTCCTTGAAAGTTTCCTTATCTACCGTGTGTCCGAGTTCCGCCGATTCAAACATGCCGTTTCCTTTCAAAAATCGCCCCAGAGGGATTGAATTGCCGCGATCGCGGCGATCCCCGCCGTTTCGGTTCGCAAAGTCCGCCGCCCGAGCCGGGACGGCAAAAAACCCTTCGTGCGCGCAAGCCGGACTTCTTCCAAGTCGAAGCCGCCTTCCGCGCCGACCAGCAACTCGACGCTTGAAGCCTCCGGCGGATGCTCGGAGAAGCGCGCGTCCGCGTCGGGGAGGAGAATCCGGCGCGCGAGCCGCTCCGGCGCGGATTCTTGCGCGCCAAGATGGTCGATCAGGCTTCGCGGCGCGTCGACTTCGGGCAGGCGGTTGCGGCCGCACTGCTCGCACGCCGCGACGACGATGCCGCGCCAGTGTTCGAGACGCCGCCGCGTCCGTTCGGCTTCGAGCCTGGGAATGCTGCGCCGCGAGATGACGGGAACGATGCGCCCAACACCGAGTTCGACCGCTTTTTGCACCGTCGTATCCATTTTTTCGCCGGGCAGAAGCGCCTGGATCAAAGTGATCTCAAGCGGAGATTCGCGCTCGACCTCGCGCTTTTCCTCGACCTCGACCGTCATGCGCGTCGGTTTCTCCGGGGCATCCGACGCGATCCTCGCCGCGAATTCCCCGCCGAGACCGTTGAAGAGTATCAAGGCGTCGCCCGCTTTCAGACGCCGCGATTTCCCCGCGTGTCGCGCGACGCTTTCGGAGAGTTCCACGCGCGCGCCCGCAAAGAGGGGGAAGGGGCAGAAAAAACGCGGAAGCGTGGCGGCGTTGTCGGATGTCAATTTGAAAATGGAAAAAACAATAATCGACCGCGGCTCCCAGGACAGGGGGGCTTCAAACCGGGTTTTACGAGGGATTTTACACCGCATTATCAGGTATCAGGAATCAGATGTCAGGAATCAGATCAGTCAGCGGCGGCTTCGCCACCGCATACAGAACCGGTATGACCGGATACCGCCATTGTCCGATACGTCCGTGTTCGGTTTCCCGACCATTTAGGGGTCAGAGGAATCGTAGGGGCACGGCGTGCCGTGCCCTTGCGGCGGTATAGCTTAGCGTGAAACAACACGGGATTTGGGCACAAAAAACCATCGCCGACAATGACGCCGCGATGAATTACGCAAAGAACAAATGCCTGTAACCCGCCACCTCGGCCAAGCACCACCCCTGGTGCCTCTAACTCGGAGATCGGTGAATCACTGGCAATGTTTCATTATACGGGGTGACGCCGACCCGCGCCATGATCGTTGGGCTGCGCGAAGGGAGAGCCACAACATTTCCGCAGGCGTATCAGGTATCCGGGATCAGATGAAAACCGATCGGTTTTTTGTTGCTTTTCTCCGGCGGCAACGCCGCCGGTGTGATCTGATCCCTGATTCCTGACATCTGATACCTGTTTACGCTGAAAATGGAATAAAAAAATCCCGTGCCAGTTTCGGCACGGGATTGAAATCCCATCATTGCGATGGGTCAGGGAGGGTCATACTTCTGTTACCAGTAGGGGATTACTGGAACGACTTCAGTATAGGAAAACGCCGGATTTCCGTCTGCAATAATTATATTGTAATTTTGTGACGCTTTGTAAGAACCACTGCCATTTGAGATCGTTTGTCGTGTTTTCCTGGCGTTCGGCGTCGTGGCGAGAGCTTGGAGGGCGATGCACATCCCGGAGCAGCGTTGCGTTTTCGCGGCATGATCGAGCCGGAAAAGGAAGTAGAATAAAAAAATCCCGTGCCAGTTTCGGCACGGGATTGAAATCCCATCGTTGCGATGGGTCAGGGAGGGTCATACTTTTGTTACCAGTAGGGGATTACTGGAACGACTTCAGTATAGGAAAACGCCCGACTTCCGTCTGCAATAATTATATTGTAATTTTGTGACGCTTTGTAAGAGCCGCTGCGGTTTGAGACCGCTCGTCGTGTTTTTCTTTGCGCTGGTCGCTTCAGGGGTCAGGAGACAGGAGACGGGAGACAGATGTCAGGAATCAGGAGACAGATGTCAGGAGACGGGAGACAGATGAAAACCGATCGGTAAGAACCGGTATAGGACGATGTGGGTTATTGTAGGGGCACGGCACGCCGTGCCCAGCGGCGGTATAGGTTGGGCTGCGGCGAAGCAAAGCCCAACGATTCCGCATATGTATGAATGATGTGATAAGGACGGGTTTGGAAGGCTTGAAAATGTGGCGACGCTTGCCGAAGCGCCTGTAACCCCCTTCATTTCCCCCTTGTCAGGGGGAAAGTGGGGAACCCATGCCGCATTGCTCCGTTCCGGGGTTCTCACCCGTTCGTTTTGCCTTATGTTGGGCATCGCTGCGCTCACCCCAACCTATACTTGGTGGGGTTTCGTCACTCCGGCGGCGAAGCCGCCGCTCACTGATCTGATCCCTGTCTCCTGATTCCTGATACCTGATTAGCGGCGAAGCCGCCGCTGACCGATCTGATTCCTGTCTCCTGATACCTGATACCTGAAATGGCTTGCGCTTCGCGCAAGCGAGACGTTGGGCATCGCTGCGCTCACCCCAACCTATACCCTGCGAAGCCGCCGCTCACTGATCTGTCTCCTGACTTCTGTCTCCTGATCGGCCCAGCCGGTCGGCGACCGCGAGCCAGCGGGAATCGTCGGGGACGGATTCGGCGAGGATCGCGTCGCACCCCGCCGCGTCGAGCGCGCGCAAGGCGTCGTAGAGCGCGCGCGCGTAGGCTTCGGGCTCGTCGGGCAAGCAGAATCGCGCATTTGTGCGAAGCTCGGCGTCGATCGGCGAGAAGAAGAGGACGCCGATTTTTTTCCCCTCGGCTGTCAGTTTTTCGCAGAGTTCCGGCAAGCGCGATGCCTGGATCACGGTGAGCGGCGTTCGCGGCGCGTAGTGCGCGGCGAGCGAACCCGGTACGCGCGGCGCTTCGCTTTTCAGAGAAGCGTCGGGCAGCTCGACGCGCACGCCGAGGAGGGCTTCGATGCGCTCAAGAGGAAGGGCGCCCAAGCGAAGAATGCGCGGTGCGATGCCTTCGCCGCGTGAGAGGTCGACGATCGTCGATTCGATTCCGACCGGGCAAGGCCCGCCGTCGATCACGAGGGGGATTGCGTCGCCGAATTCTTCCCGGACGTGTTCCGCGCGCGTCGGGCTGATTTGTCCGAAGCGGTTTGCCGACGGCGCGGCGATTCCGCAAAGCCCTTCGCGTCCTCCCCCGGAACGCGCGAAGGCGCGGAGGAGTTCGAGCGCGACCGGGTGCGCGGGGACGCGGAGCGCGACGGTCTCCTGTCCGCCCGTCACGACATCGGGGACCTTGGGCGCGCGCGGGAGAACGAGCGTCAGCGGGCCGGGCCAGAAAGCTTCGGCGAGCGCGCGCGCGGTGGGCGGGATCGATCGCGCCCACGGGGCGAGGGCGTCCGCGTCGGGAAGGTGGACGATCAGCGGATGGTCGGCGGGGCGATTCTTGACGGCGAATATCCGGGAGACGGCCTGGGGGTTCGCGGCGTCCGCGCCGAGGCCGTAGACGGTCTCGGTCGGGAAGGCGACGAGTTCGCCGGCGCGCAGCAATTCGACAGCGTGGGCGTAGTCCGGCATTTTCAGCGCTGCTCAGGGCAGGGGCAAGGTTTTCGCGAGGACGATTTCGGTCTGCCAGCTTCGGAATTTGGCGAGCCTCTGCGCGATGGCGGAGTCCTTGAGCGCGAGGATTTCGATGGCGAAGAGCGCGGCGTTGACGGCGCCCGCCTCGCCGATCGCAAACGTGGCGACCGGGATACCGGCGGGCATCTGCACCATCGACAAGAGCGAATCGATCCCTTGGAGGTATTTCGACGGCATCGGCACGGCGAGAACCGGCAGGTCGGTCTTGGAAGCGAGGACGCCCGCCAGGTGCGCCGCGCCGCCCGCCGCGCCGATCAGCACCCGGATTCCACGGCTTTTCGCCGTCGCGGCGTACGCGAGCGCGGTATCCGGCGTCCGATGCGCCGAAAGGATTTTAGCTTCGAAGGGGATTTCGAATTCTTTGAGTTTCGCCGCGCATTTTTCCATCACGGGCCAATCACTGTCCGAGCCTACGACGAGGCCAACGAGCGGTTTCATATGTTCTCCGGTTTCAAGGTTTTTGGGCGAAGGCGCGTTCGGCGCTCTTCACGGTATTTGCCAGCAGCATCGTGATCGTCATCGGGCCGACGCCGCCGGGAACCGGCGTGATGAAGGCGGCTTTTTCCTTCACGCGTTCGAAATCGACGTCGCCGCAAAGCCTTCCATCCCGAATGCGGTTGATTCCGACGTCGATGACGACCGCGCCGGGTTTGACCATGTCGGCGGAAATCATCCTGGGCTTGCCGACCGCCGCGACGAGGATGTCCGCGCGGCGGCAGTGCGAGGCGAGGTCGCGCGTTTTCGAATGGCAGATCGTGACCGTCGCGCCCGCGTGCATCAGAAGAAGCGCCGTCGGTTTGCCGACGATATTCGAGCGACCGACGACGACGGCTTCCTTTCCGGCGAGGTCGATGCTTTCCGACTCGAAGAATTTCATGATTCCCTGAGGCGTACAGGGGACGAAGCGCGGGTTCCCCTGGACGAATGCGCCGACGTTTTCGGGCCTGAACCCGTCGACGTCCTTTTCCGGCGCGATTGCGTTGACGACGGCGTCGGGGTCGAAGGCATCGGGGAGCGGAAGCTGGACGAGGACGCCGTGAATAGTGGGGTCGGCGTTGAGTTCGGCGATTTTGTCGAAAACGCGCTGCGGCGGAACGTCGGCGGGGAACTCATATTTCCAGGATCTGATCCCGGTCCGCTCGCAGGCGATGAGCTTGTTGCGGACATAGACTTGCGACGGGGGGTCGTCTCCGACGAGGACGACCGCAAGCCCCGGCAGGACGCCGCGATCCGCGAGGCTGGCGGCGGACTGCGCGAGTTCGGAGCGCAACTTTTGCGAGAGCGCCTTCCCGTCGAGAATGCGCGCCGTCATGATTGCGCGAGGACCGCTTCGACGGACTCGACGACGCGCGAAACCGTCAAGCCCAGAAATTCAAAAACTTGCGCCGCCGGCGCGCTTTCGCCGAAACGGTCGATCCCGACGATGGCGCCGTCCATGCCCGTATAGCGCGCCCATCCGGCGGTCACGCCGGCTTCGACCGCGACGCGCGGGACGCCGCGCGGCAACACCGACGCGCGGTAAGCCGCGTCCTGGCGGTCGAAAACGACTGTCGACGGCATCGAGACGACGCGAACCGGAACGCCTTTCGCGTCGAGCAGCTTCTTTGCCTCGACTGCGAGCGCGACTTCGGAACCCGTCGCAAGGAGAAGCGCTTTCGGCGCGCCCGCGCAATCGGAGAGAACGTAGCCGCCGCGCCGGATTGACGCGATTTGTTCCGCGCTCCGCGCCTGATGCGGCAGATTCTGGCGCGTCAGGATCAGCGCCGTCGGCGTCTCCGTGTGTTCGAGCGCGACCTGCCACGCGAGATAAGTCTCGACCGAATCGCAGGGGCGCCAGACGTCGAGGTTCGGAACGAGGCGCAAGGACGCGGTCTGCTCGACCGGCTGATGCGTCGGACCGTCCTCGCCGACGCCGACCGAGTCGTGCGTGAAGACGTAAATCGGGTTGATCCGCATCAGCGCCGCCATGCGGATCGCATTGCGCGCGTATTCTGAAAACATCAGGAAGGTTCCGCCGAAAGGCCGGAAACCGCCGTGCAGGACGATCCCGTTCATGATCGCTGCCATCCCGAATTCGCGGACGCCGTAATGGAGGTAATTTCCGCCCGCGTCCGGCGCGTCGGGCGAATACGGGCGGCAAGCCTTCCACTGCGTCAGGTTCGAAGGCGAAAGGTCGGCTGAACCGCCGACGAATTCGGGAACGAAGGGCGCGAGCGCGGTGATCGCGTTCTGCGACGCTTTGCGCGTTGCGATCGACTCGGCTTTTTCGACGATCGCGGCGAGCGCTGCATCGGCGCGCGGCGCATAATCGGTGCGAAGCGCGCCTTGGGTACGTCGCTCGAACTCGGCGGCGGCGTCCGGCCAGGCTTTGCGGTACGCGGAAAAAAGCGCCGTCCATTTTTCCTCACGCGCTTTCCCGGCTGCTTGTGCGTTCCACGCAGTGCGGATTGAAGCGGGAACTTCAAACGGTGCGCCGACGATGCCGATCGCCGCGCCCATTGCCGCACGAAACGCCGCGACCTCGTCTTTCCCGAGCGGAGCGCCGTGAACCTCGTGCGTCCCCGCCTTGTTCGGTGCCCCCTTGCCGATGATCGTCTTGCAGAGAATCAGCGTCGGCTTTTCAGTCTGTGTTTTGGCCGCCGCGATCGCGCGGTCGACGGCGTCGACGTCGTGTCCGTCGACCGCGCGGATCACGTTCCAGCCGTACGCCTCGAAACGCCTCGGCGTATCGTCGGCAAACCACGCGGCGACACGCCCGTCGATCGAAATCCCGGTGTCGTCGTAAAGCGCGATCAGTTTCGAGAGCCTCCACGTCCCGGCGAGCGAGGCCGCCTCGTGCGAAATTCCCTCCATCATGCAGCCGTCGCCGAGAAAGACGTAGGTATGATGGTCGACGATCGGAAAGCCGTCGCGGTTGAATTCGGCGGCGAGCAGTTTTTCAGCGAGCGCGAAACCGACGGCGTTCGCAAACCCCTGCCCGAGCGGGCCGGTCGTCGTCTCGACTCCGGGCGTATGCCCGTATTCAGGGTGTCCCGGCGTTTTGCTGTGGAGCTGGCGAAAGCGCTTGATTTCAGAGAGCGGCAAATCGTAGCCCGTCAGGTGCAAGAGCGCGTAAAGCAGAGCCGAAGCGTGCCCGTTCGAAAGGACGAAACGGTCGCGGTCGGGCCATTTCGGGTCGGTCGGGTTGTGCTTCAAATGGCGATGCCAGAGCGCCGTCGCCATTTCGGCCATACCGAGCGGCGCGCCGGGATGCCCGGAATTCGCTGCCTCGATCGCGTCGATGGAAAGGGCGCGGAGCGCGTTGGCCAGCAAAGCTGCTTGGATTGGCATAATCGGTTTCCCAGGGTTGGAGCGATCGACCGGCAAGATTCGAATCGCCGGAGGCTTCGCCGCTTGCGCGTCTCACGGCGCGTTTTCGACTCACCGACGATTCGCGGACGGAAGAAGCGCCGAAAATCGCGCGTTTTTCAAGTTTCGCTATTCTATCCGCGCGAGGGCGGGGTGTCACTTGTCAGGAGACAGGAGACAGGAGACAGGGATCAGGGATCAGATGAATCGTAGGGGCACGGCGTGCCGTGCCCTATCGGCGGTATAGGTTGGGGTGAGCGCAGCGAAGCCCAACGATTCCGCAGGCGCATATCAGGAGACAGGAGACAGAGGACAGGAGGCAGATCAGTCAGCGGCGGCTTCGCCGCCGGAGAAAGATCGTTGAAACACCGATTGGTTTTTATCTGATCCCTGATCCCTGACATCTGTCCTCTGAACTATAGCTTGGGGTGAGCGCAGCGATGCCCAACATACGGCAAATGACTGCGTGAAAACCTGGCGAACAAAGCGATGCGGTCAGGGTTCCCCGCTTTCCCCCTGACAAGGGGGAAATGAAGGGGGTTACAGGCGTTTCGGCAAGCGTCGGCGCGTTTTCAAGCCTTCCAAACCATCCTTCACATCATTCATACGCATGCGGAATCGTTGGGCTTTGCTTCGCCGCAGCCCAACCTATACCGCCGAGGACGGAGCGTGAGCTACAACGTTTCCGGGGCGGCATGAAAAAGGGTATGCATATCGAAACTAAAGCGCAAGGAATCGGAATCGACGGGTAGCGCGTTCAGTTCGACGAGTTCCGGCGCCAGTTCCCAAACCCGATCTCGAAGCGCGTCGAGCGTCTCGGCTTCCGTCACCAGATGCAAGTCATCACAGATGGCGGTATAGAAACCGTCGGCGTAAGTAACGCTCACGAGCAGCGGCGGATTCAGCACATCCGGCTGTTTGCTCAGGGACGATTCAGGCATGGAGTTCATCCAATATTTACTGTTCAGTAAATATTGGCATTTTATCGAATATTCGGCGATATTACACTTTGTTGCACAGTGAAAAAGCCACATCCTTACCCACGCGCCTGCGGAATCGTTGGGCTTCACATCCGTTCAGCCCAAGCTATACCGCCGAGAGCGGAGCGGAGACGCTATAGGTTGGGCTGCGCGCAACGATGCCCAACGTTTCCGGGGCGGCATGAAAAAGCGCTGACCGGCGGCGAAGCTGCCGCTGACTGATCTGTCCTCTGTCCTCAGTCTTCTGTCTTCTGATTCAGTGCAACATGGACTGGACGACTTCCCGCGACAGCCCCGTGGCTTGGACGACCACGTCCACCGGATGACCGAGATTGATCAGGCTTCGGGCAACCAAACGTCTCTCTTCTTCACGGCCTTCCTCACGTCCTTCCTCACGTCCTTCCTCACGGCCTTCTTCGCGACCTTCTTCCCATCCTCGCATTTCTCCTGCGTGTATTTGCGCGGAGATGTCGCGGCGCAGCTTTTCTCGCGAGTCGGCGAGCGTCCGCGCGCGTTCGTCTTCTGTGAGCGCGAGTAGCTTCACTACCGCTTTCTTTACTTGCGGGTTCTTTTTTGCGAGCATCGTGAGTTCCTCCTTTTCTTGCGCGGACAGGAATTTCATCCAGTCCCTTAGGGGTGTTCCGTCTTCGTCTTGCGGGAGCTTGGGGAGTTCCAGTACGTCTATCTCTACCAGGTCGGTGAATTCCGATCCGGTTTTCGGGTCGCGTAGCGTGTAGCGGTTCCGGTAGCTTTCGTTTTCGGGTACGAGTACGTAGTTGGTGATGAGGATGCAGATCGTTCGCTTGATCGTCCAGTAGTCGTCTCCGGGGCCGATCTGTTCGTTGATCATTCTTGCCAGGTAGAAGACGATGCGTTCGCGCATCTGCGGTTGGTCGCAGACTTGTATTTCGATGTCGATGAGTTTGCCCGAGCGTGTCTTGACTTTGACGTCGAGTATGCCGAGCTTGTCTTCTGGACTTTCGCGGGCGAGGTGGGGGTCGGCGAGCGTGACTTCTTCGTATTCTTCCGCCGGCAGGTCGAGAACCGCCTGAAGGAAGTCCGTGAGGATGTCGATGTCCCGGTCGTCGCCGAAGATCATCTTGAAGAGCGCATCATTGCGTGCAGTGTAGGCGAGTTTGGTCATCGTCGTAGTGGG
>JAISAZ010000042.1 GCA_031266435.1 Accumulibacter sp. | reverse complement strand
CATTTTGCCATATAACGATCATGCGCTCCCGATTCCTTTTTCTCGCCGTCGTCGTTCTCGTAGCGGCTTCTCTCTCTTCGTGCGGCAAGCGTAGCTCGCTTTTCATGCCCCCGGAACAGCGCGCGACGCAACCCACCCCTACCGCTCCCTCCGCCTCCTCCGCCTCCTCCGCCTCCTCCGCGCCCTCGAAGTCCTCCGCCACTCCCTCCCCTGCGCCCACGCCTGCCGACACGGAGAAAGAGTCCGGCAAATGAGCTTTCCAAGCTTTTCCGGCGGACAGTGCTACGTGGAGTCAGTCGCTCTTTCGGAGATTGCGCGAGACTTCGGCACGCCGTGCTACGTTTATTCGCGCGCGGCGATCGACGCCGCGTTCGATGAATTCGCCGACGTGCTACGCGGTATCGATGCGCTCGTCTGCTACGCGATCAAAGCCAATCCCGGTTTGGCGATCCTCGACCTTTTCGCGCGGAAAGGCGCGGGCTTCGACATCGTTTCGGGCGGAGAACTCGAACGCGCGCTCGCCGTCGGCGCCGACCCTGAAAAAATCGTTTTTTCGGGCGTCGGAAAAACAGCCGACGAAATGCGTTTTGCGCTGAATTCGGGCATTTGCTGCTTCAACGTCGAATCCGAACCCGAACTCGACCGCCTCGCCGGGGTCGCGGTCGGTCTCGATAAAAAAGCGCCCGTGAGTCTGCGCGTCAATCCCGACGTCGACGCCGGAACGCATCCGTATATCTCGACGGGCCTTAAAGAAAACAAATTCGGCGTCGCTTTCCAAGACGCACAGAGGCTGTACCGAAAGGCCGCAACGCTGCCGGGAATCGAAATCAGGGGAATCGACTGCCACATCGGGTCGCAGATACTCGACCCGGCGCCGTTTTTCGAGGCGCTCGACAAAGTCCTGCTTCTCGTCGACCAGCTTGCCGCGGACGGAATCGCGCTTCGTCACATCGACCTGGGCGGGGGCTTTGGCATCCGCTATACCGTCGAAACCGAGCCACCCGTCGCATCCTACTTGCGCCCCATCCTCGAACGACTTCGCGGGCGTGGGCTGAAACTCCTGCTCGAACCGGGGCGCCGCCTCGTCGGCAATGCGGGGCTTCTCCTCACGCGCGTCGAATACCTCAAGACCGGCGGAGCGAAAAACTTCGCGGTCGTCGACGCGGCGATGAACGACCTCATGCGCCCCGCGCTTTACGGCGCCCTCCACGACATCGTTCTCGCCGCACCCGACGCATCGAACGCGGCGCGCGAACTCCGCGAATGGGAAATCGTCGGCCCGGTCTGCGAATCGGGCGACTTCCTCGGAAAAAGCCGAACGCTTTCCCTCGCTCCGGGCGACTTGCTCGCCGTCCTTTCCGCCGGCGCTTACGGCATGTCGATGAGTTCGAACTACAATTCGCGCCCAAGGGCCGCCGAGGTCGTCGTCGACGGCGCGCGCGCGCACCTCGTCCGCCGTCGAGAATCCATCAAAACGCTGTACGAGAACGAAAGTCCGCTGCCATGACAATTCTTTCGAGAGCTTCTCTGACCGCCTTATGCCTCGCAACGCTCGCCGCGTGCGGAGACAGGGAAGGCGCGAACCAGGAGGCGCCCGCCGTCCCCGTCGTTACCGCGCTCGCGGGCGCGCGCGACGTTCCGGTCATCCTGCAGGTCATCGGGCGCGCCGAGGCTTACGAGAGTGTCGTCTTGAAATCCCGCGTCGACGGGCAGGTCGCCGAAGTCCTCTTTACCGACGGGCAGCATACCAAAAAAGACGACGTACTGATCCGCCTCGACCCGACCGATTTTGTCGCGCGCCTGAAGCAAGCCGAGGCGGCGACCGCGCGGGACAAGGCCGTCCAGGCGCAGGGACGTGCGGACACGGCCCGCTACACGGCGCTCAGGAAGAAGGAATTCGTTTCGGAAGAAAAGCTGAACGAAGTCCGCACGGTTGAGACGACGGCGATGGCCAATCTGCGCGCGAGTCAGGCGGCGCAAGAAATCGCGCGCCTGCAACTTTCCTACACCGCGATCCGCGCGCCCTTCCCCGGCGTCGTCGGCGCGCGTCTCGTTTTTCCGGGTTCCTTCGTCAATGTCGGCGACACCGAACTTGCGGTCATCAACCGCGTCAGCCCTCTTCTGGTCAGCTTTTCGCTGCCGGAAAGGCATCTTACGCAGATACGCCAGGCGATGAGTTCCGGGAAAATGAAGGTCAACATCAGCCTGCCGGAAAACGAGTCCGTTTCTTTCGAAGGTGAAGTCTATTTCATCGACAACGCCGTCAACACGGCGACCGGAACGATCCTCATGAAAGCCACCCTCCCCAACGAGGACGAAAAACTGACGCCGGGACAATTTCTGAACGTCCAACTGCTTCTCGACACCCTGACCAACACCGCCGTCGTCCCGAACGAGGCCGTACAGCAGGGCGCGGAAGGTAATTTCGTCTTCGTCGTCGACAAGGACAACCGCGTCGAAATGCGAAAGATCGAAATCGGCACGACGCACGTCGGCGAAACGGCGGTCACGAAAGGCGTCAGCGCCGGCGAGACCGTCGTGACCGACGGCCACCTGCGCCTCGCCCCCGGAATCCGCGTCCGCGCTGACGCGCCGCCACCGGAAGGAACGCCCGCCCCCACGATATAGGCCTTGCGATGAACCCCTCGGAACTCTGCATTCGCCGTCCCGTCATGACCACGCTCCTGATGGTCGCCTTCGTCGTTTTTGGTCTGATCGCGTACAAGGCGCTCCCGGTTTCCGAGCTTCCCAGCGTCGACTTCCCGACGATTTCGGTGACGGCGACGCTCCCCGGCGCCGCGCCCGAAACGATGGCGGCGGCCGTTGCGACGCCGCTCGAAGGGCAGTTTTCAACGATCGACGGTCTCGACTCGATGAATTCGACGAGCGCGCTCGGAACGACTTCGATCACGCTACAATTCTCGCTCGACAAGAGCATCGACGCCGCCGCGCAGGACGTGCAGGCAGCGATCGCCGCCGCGCAGCGCAAGCTCCCCGTGAGCATGCTGACCCCCCCGACCTTCCGAAAGATCAACCCGGCGGACGCGCCGATCTACTACATCGCGCTCGCGTCCTCGACGCTCCCGCTCCCGCTCGTCAACGAATACGCCGAAACGCAGCTCGCCCAGCGCATCTCGACGATCAGCGGCGTCGCGCAAGTCCAGGTCTTCGGCTCGCAGAAATTCGCCGTTCGCGTTCGCGCGAATCCCGACCAACTCGCCGCGCGCGGACTCGGAATCGACGAGCTTCAGCACGCGGTCGAAGAAGCCAACGTCAACCAGCCGCTCGGACTCTTCGACGGTGCGCGTCAGGCTTTCTCGATCCGCGACAACGGCCAACTCCTTTCCGCCGACGCGTACCGGAGACTCGTCGTCGCGTGGCGAAACGGCGCGCCCGTTCGGCTCGAAGAGGTCGCGACGCCGATCGACAGCGTCGAAAACCTGCGCATCGCCGCGTGGAACGTCGACAAACGCGCGATCGTTCTCGCCGTATTCCGCCAGCCCGGAGCGAACACGATCGAAACCGTCAATTCGGTCAAACGCATCCTCCCCAACTTCCAGTCCAAGTTGCCCGCGTCGATCACGATGACGACTCTCTACGACCGGAGCATCACGATCAGCGAAGCGATCGACGATGTCGAATTCACGCTCGTGCTCTCCGGCGTCCTCGTCATACTCGTCATCATGCTCTTCTTGCGAAACCTTTCCGCCACGGCGATCCCCGCGCTGGCGCTCCCGATTTCGATCATCGGCACCTTCGCCGTGATGTACGTGTTCGACTACAGCCTCGACAATCTTTCCCTCCTGGCATTGACGCTCTCGGTAGGTTTCGTCGTCGATGATGCCATCGTCATGCTTGAGAACGTCGTCCGGCACATCGAACTCGGAGAAACGCCGTTTCAGGCGTCGATCAAGGGCGCCAAGGAAATCGGCTTCACGATCATTTCGATGACGATCTCGCTGATCGCGGTATTCATCCCCGTGCTCTTCATGGGGGGAATCGTCGGCAGGCTGTTGCACGAGTTCGCCGTCACGATCTGCGCGGCGATCCTCGTCTCCGGCATCGTTTCACTCTCGCTGACCCCGATGCTCTGCAGCCGCTACCTCCACCATTCCGACGCTGCGGCGACCGGGATTTTCAGGGTATTCGAAAAGGGTTTCGACCTCATGCTGAGCGCCTACCAGAAGTCGCTCGACCTCTCCTTGCGCTACCCGCGCGTCATCATGATCAGCTTTTTCGTCTCGCTCGTGCTGACCGCGTTTTTCTTCACGCTCGTTCCCAAGGATTTCATCGCCAGCGGAGACACGGGGCAGATCAACGCCTACACCGAAGGCGCGCCCGACGCCTCCTTCGCCTCGATGGTCGAGCACCAGCGTACCGTCGCGCAGATCATCGCCGAGAACCCCGGAATCCGTTCTTTCATGTCGAACGTCGGCGCGACGAACTCGCGCCCGACGCCGAATTCGGGCTATATCTCGATGATCCTGAAGCCCCGCGAGGAACGCGAACACTCGGCTGACGAGATCATCCAGATCCTTCGCCCGAAGCTCGCCGCCGTTCCCGGAATCCGCGTTTATATGCAGAACCCGCCGATCATCCGCATCGGCGGCCAGGTCACGATGGCGCAGTATCAATACACTCTGCAAAGCACCGACCTCGCCGAGCTTTACCAATGGTCCGAAACGATGCTCGAAAAAATCCGCGAGCAGCCGGGTTTCGTCGACGTCAACACCAACCAGAACAACGCCAACCCGATCGTCTCGCTCGACGTCGACCGCGACAAGATCGCGACGCTCGGCTTGAGCTTCGGCCAGGTCGAAGACGCGCTCCAGAGCGCCTTCAGCGCGCGCCAGATTTCGACGATCTACGGGACGACCAACCAGTATCAGGTCATCCTCGAAGTCGCGCCCGAATACCAGACCGACACGTCGATGCTTTCGCGCATCTACGTCCGCGCGACGAGCGGCAGCCTCGTCCCGCTCGACACCGTCACGCAAATCCGGCAATCGACGCAGGCGCTGACGATCAACCACCAGGGGCAACTCCCGTCGGTCACGATCTCGTTCAACCTCCTGCCGGGCTTCTCGCTCGGTCAGGCCGTCGACCGCATCCAGGCGCTCGAACGCGAAATGCGCATCCCGGCGACGCTCAACACGAGTCTCCAGGGTGCCGCGCAAGCCTTCCAATCGTCGATGCGCGGGCTGGGACTCCTCCTCGTAATCGCCATCCTCGTCGTCTACCTCGTCCTCGGGATTCTTTACGAGAGCTTCATCCACCCGATAACGATCCTGTCGGGTCTGCCGTCCGCCGCGCTCGGAGCGCTCATCACGCTCTACCTCTTCCGCGCCGACCTGAGCCTCTACTCCTTCGTCGGCGTCATCATGCTCGTCGGGATCGTCAAGAAAAACGCCATCATGATGATCGACTTCGCGCTCGAACAGCAACGCGTCGAAAAAGCCACGCCTTACGAAGCGATCTATCAGGCGAGCCTGATCCGCTTTCGGCCGATCATGATGACGACGCTCGCGGCGCTCGTCGGAACGCTCCCGATCGCACTCGGCATCGGCGCGGGCGCCGACGTCCGGCGCCCGCTCGGCCTCGCCGTCGTCGGCGGTCTCCTGCTCTCGCAATTCCTGACGCTCTACCTGACGCCGGTCGTCTACCTTTATCTCGACCGATTCACGAGGGACAAAAACGCCGAACTCCGCGCCAACGCGGAAAAAATGGGAATTCAGGTAAATCAGGTATCAGGAATCAGATGACAGGAATCAGATCAGCACCCGGTGGCGTTTCCAACCCAACATCCATAGGCTATAGGTTGGGCTGAACGAAGGGAGAGCCACAACGATCGCGGGGCGGCATGAAAAAGCGACAGCTTGGGCTGAGCCTCCTCTGAACACCACCCCCCCCGTAGGGGGCCGGCATGCCGTGCCCCGCGGCGGTATAGGTTGGGCTGAACGTAGGGAAGCCCCACGTACCGCAGACGCATGAATGATGCGATAAGGCGGGTTGGAAGGCTTGAAAACGCGCCAACGTTTCCCGAAGCGCCAGCACCCCCCTTCATTTCCCCCTTATCAAAGGCGGAAGCCACTCTTCTCCCCCTCGCTGACAAGGGAGGGGTCGGGGATGGGTTCTGATTCCTGATCCCTGACGGGCAAAATACCCCCGCTACGCAATCCCCTCCGCGCTCCGCTCGATGACCACGCCGACGCGACCCACGCCCTGCATCGCGCCGATCTTTGCGACCGAAACGCGCGCCCGACGCGCGCCGTAACGCTTGATGAGCACACCAGCGACGAACTCGGCAAGGCTTTCGAGCAGGTTGAAATGCCCCTCCGCGAGGCGCGCCTTCAAATAATCCACGACCTCGGCGTAGTTGATCGTGTCATGAAGTTCGTCGCTCGCGCCGGCCTTACACGTCGAAACGCCGATTTGCAACGAGAATTCGACCGTCTGCGGCGCGGCTTTTTCGCGCGGATAGACGCCGACCGAGACCGGCAGCCTGAAGTTTTCGATGAATAGAATGTCCATTGGAGGCTTGGTGTAAAATCCCCGACGCTGGATATTTTAACCCCTGATTCCTTTTCCAGTTCATTCATGTTTTGATGCCGAGCCGCTTCACAGGTCTTACGTGCCGCAAGGCGAAGTCGACAAAGGGTAGGATGAACAGAAAATGGAATGACAACCGTCGATCGGCTTTTTCAGAAACATGCTCGAATCCTCCCCCTTGATCATCCCGCTCGCCGCCGTGTGCGCCTACCTCCTCGGCTCAATCCCCTTTGCAGTCGTTTCAAGCAAAATTTTCGGCCTCGCCGACCCGCGCAGCTACGGGTCGGGGAACCCCGGCGCGACGAATGTCCTGCGGAGCGGAAGCAAGCGCGCGGCGATCTGCACGCTGATCGGCGATTCGATGAAGGGCTGGCTTGCCGTTTTCCTCGCGCGAACGCTGGCATTCACCCCAAGCGTCGTCGGGATCGTCGCGCTCGCCGTCTTTCTCGGCCACGTATTTCCGATTTTCCTGAAATTCAAAGGAGGCAAAGGCGTCGCAACCGCCGTCGGAATCCTCCTCGCCCTCGACGTTTCGCTCGGCCTCGCAGCGTTCGGATGCTGGCTTCTCGTCCTCCTCCTCTGGCGCACCGTCTCGCTCGCGTCGGTCGCCGCTGCGATCACTGCGCCGGTCGTCGCCTTCTTTTTCCAGAGAGAGTACGCCCTCCCCGTCGTGCTCCTCGCGGCCTTACTGATCGCTCGGCACGCCCAAAACCTTCGACGTCTAGTCGCCGGAGACGAGCCAAAAATCGGGGCGAGAAAACGCGAGGGATGATGAACTATCGCAGACCGCCCAAATATATTTTCCGTAATATTGGTGAGGCTATAATGGAGAGATGGAAAACGAATCGAGAACGGAAGCGGGATTCAAAACACCGCGAACTATGCCCGAGGCTACGCCCTGGTCGGCAAAACGCCGGTCGTACGCGTCGAAGCCAAAAAGATGAAAATCAACTGCGATCTGCAACCGAGGGAAACTGCGTTTCGTACTGTACAAAGACAACATGAACGCCGACAAATTGATCGACTTCATGCGCCGCTTGGTCCGAGATTCCCGTCTCAAAGTATTTCTCGTTCTCGACAATCTGCGAGTACATCACTCCAGGAAAATATCGGAATGGCTGTCCAAGCGCCCGGACGAAATCGAAGTCTTCTTTTTCCCGCCGTACGCCCCCGAATACAACCCCGACGAGTTTCTGAACAGCGACCTAAAGCGCAAGATCGGCAAACGATCGATGCCGCGTACCGAAGCCGAACTCGAAACCAATATCCGCTCGCACCTGAAAACCGTGCAGCTCCGCCCCGCAAAAGTCAGGGCTTTCTTTACCGCTCCCTCTACTTCCTATGCCGCTCTATGAAGCGAGGTATATTCGGTCGGGTCAATAATTTCAGCTCGATTTTCTCAAAAGAACGGGTTTTTCTCAGTTTTTAGCGCTCTTCTTTCCTCACCCAAAATTATTCGCGCCTTTGTTCAGCGTTTCCCTAGATCACTTGCGCACTGCTCATCGTCTTCCCTCTTTCGGAACACTATCACAACCGAACAGTTTACGTCTCACAAATCTGGCAAATTGAAAACTTTCTACACTGACAGTGAAAATTTCTTGACATTCAGCGATAGTCGTGCTGTAATGATCTCGGCTAGGCGAATCGCCTAGGTATTAGTTCTTTGAAGTGTTGCTCTTACCGTAGAAGCGAAAGGTTAGTTGTTTTGCCTGAAGTAATTCAGGCCGCTCCTTCGTCCAGTGTTGGAGATTTTGAGGCGGGGCAGGCCGGTAGCAATCGGCCAGCCGCGAAGACCCATCCTCGCTCAGCCGCGTGGCTCCTATTAGTGGATGTGCCAGCTAATCGTGATCCTCCGCAACTAGGTGGCTGTAGAAATGGGGCTTTATAACCGCGAAGACTGGTGTTGGGCTTGCGCATCAAGTTGGCTCCTTTCGGCCAATCGCTTTCTGGGGCTTCGGCGTTTTGCCGGAAAAGGAGCAATTTATGAAATATCAAACTTTGAAGGACAACATCGCAACGCTCCAAAAGCTACGCGATGCGTATTACAGCCAACTTGATGCTGGCGATCTGGTAGAACTGGATAACGTGCTGTGGCAGTTGCGCAACGCGCTTGAAAGTTCGGAAAGGCGGGAGTTCAAGCACGGGGAACTCGTGTTTCAGACTCTGCGCATCATTGACCTCGTCATCCGCGCAGTGAGTAATCTCACTGATTGGATGAAATGACAGAAGTATGCCAAGACGCAGCAAGCCCAATATTTGATTACTGGAGTCGCTCATGAATGTCGGACAAGCCATCAAACTATGCCGTACTCGGCGTGGCATCTCCCAAGCTGATCTTGCGCGACAAGCTGAATTCTCGGTATCGTATTTGTCCATGCTGGAGAATAATAAGCGTGATCCAACGCTTTCCACGATGACCAAGATCGCTCACGCTTTGCGTATACCTGTGGGCATCATCTTTTTCCTAGGTGCGGAAGGTGGAGATCTGAACGGTATCGACAAGTCGCTGCAAGGAGAACTTGCGCGTACTGCATTGGAGTTGCTCAATGAGCCGATCAGCGTCCAACGCTCCCTTCTATAGCCAACGACGCATTGGCACGTTGCATGCCCTGCATATGATGCTGGGTATGCCGGTCAGTGAATTACTATCACTTGCCAAACGAGCTGACGACCTATACCGCATCGCAAAATCCATTACCAAAGCTGATGGTAGCATTCGTACCACCTATGATGCGCTGGAACCGCTAAAAGATGTTCACAGAAAGATCAAAAGCCAGATACTGGATCACGTGAACTATCCCGCCTATTTGACAGGAAGCATCAAGGGCCGTGACTACAAAGTCAACGCCAAGTTCCACGCCCACGCCAAGATCGTCATCAACGAGGACATCAGTGGGTTCTTCACGTCCACATCGGCAGACCGCGTATTCAATATCTGGCGCGGCTTCTTCGGATTCAGCGAAGAAGTGGCGCAGTGTTTGGCGCAACTAACAACTCGCCAAGGCGAATTGCCTCAAGGCGCCATTACCAGTTCATTTCTCGCAAACCTTGTGTTTTGGCAGGACGAGCCCAAGTTATACACCCAATTTGTTGCCCAAGGACTCGTCTACTCCCGCTACGTTGATGATATTGCCGTGTCATCCAAAACTTTTATGGACAATGGTGCGAAATCAGACGTAATACGACATGTATACGGCATGTTGCTTAAGCATGGCTATCAACCCAAGCGTGCCAAGCATGAGATTGCGACCTCTGCCGTCCGAATGGCTGTTACGAAGCTCTCCGTAAATACCAAACCAGGGTTGGAAAAATCCATGTATAGCCGAATTCGTGCCTGCGTGCATCACATTGAACAGCGCATGATGCGTGGAGAGGCGTTACCGTTTGAAAGCGGGCCATATGCTAGAGCGATGGGACAAGTGCTACATCTGGAACGGTTTCATCCTGGCAAAGCGGTATCGCTGAAGAGGCGGCTACTGGTATTGAAAGAAACCTATTACTCATAAGTCAGTAATATAGGCTACATCCGGATGCTGAAAGAATGAGCGAATGAGTTTGGGGTTGTTCTGAATCTGTTCGAGTTGTTCGCGTATTTTCGGCTCCAGTTTCTCTCCT
>JAISAZ010000033.1 GCA_031266435.1 Accumulibacter sp. | reverse complement strand
GGCGTTTGTACTGTTGCCGTGTACGGGACCCGTCACCGAAGAGTTGATTTCGATATCCGCCGCGAACGCCGAGGAAACGACGCAAGGAAAAATCAGCGCAATCAGCGCCGCCGCGCGGCTTAGGCGATTAGAATAATGCTGTGTGTGTGGGTGTGTGTGTGTGTGTGTGTGTAGCAATAAGCGTGCCCGCGAAGGCCGGCGATTCAATGATACCGCGTGTCGATTTGTTCATGCCTTGCCTCCCTGTGCGGATATGGTTTACGAGTGTCATTATAGCGAAGGGGAAATTCGGAGACAAAGGAAATTTTGGCGTGCATAGCTTGGGCTGAACGAAGTGAGAGCCACAACGTCTCGCTTGCGCGAAGCGCAAGCCATTTCAGGTATCAGGAATCAGGAGACAGGGATCAGATCAGTCAGCGGCGGCTTCGCCACCGGCGAAAAGCAACAAAACACCGATCTGGAACCCCTCCCCATCCCTCCCCTTATCAGGGGAGGGAGTCACGCATCTCCCCTCCCTGACAAGGGAGGGGCCGGGGGTGGGTTCTGATCCCCTATTCCGTCATTCATGCGCATACGGAATCGTTGGGCTTCGTTCCTCAGCCCAACCTATACCGCCGAGATGCGCCTGCGGAACGTTGGGCGTAGCAATGCTCACCCCAACCTATACCGCCGCTGGGCACGGCGCGCCGTGCCCCAACGCCACTGATCCCTGACTACCGAGGCCGAAGGCCGTTATGTCCTCTGTCCTCAGTCCTCTGTCCTCTGCCTCCTGAATCCCCTCGCGGCGGCGCGAGGGTCGTCGTGCCCGCAGATGGCTGAAACGACGGCGACGCCGTGCGCGCCCGCAGCGATCAGCGGCGCGCAGTTGTCGGCGTCGATTCCGCCGATCGCGACGACAGGCAGGGAAGACGCCGCTGCGATCCTCGAAAACGCTTCGACGCCGAGAACGGGCGCCGCGTCTTTTTTGGTACGCGTCGGATAAACGGGTCCGACGCCGAGGTAGTCGGCGCCGTCGACGTCGGTTAGTTGCGCGGCGTTCGAGACCGAGAGCCCGACAATCTTGTCAGCACCGAGCAGGCACCGCGCTTTTGCGACGGGGAGGTCGGCCTGTCCGAGGTGTACGCCGTCGGCGTCGGCAAGCATCGCCACGTCGACGTGGTCGTTGATGATCAGCGGGACGCCGAGCGGCGCGAGGAGCGCTTTCAGCGCAAGCGCCGCGTCGAGCCATCGGCGTTTTTTCCACGCGCTCGCGCGTAGCTGGATGATCGTTACGCCTCCGGCGACGGCCTGACGCGCCGTATGCACCATGCCGTCCAAGCCGCCGCACAAATCCGGGTCGAGCACGAGGTACAGCGAATAATCGACGCACTTCATCGTAAAAATTTTCCTCCCGTTTGAAATCCCGTCATTGAGTACGGCGCGAAGGGCGATCCCCGGCTTTCATTCCATTTCCAGTTCATCCCTTCCGTCGTCGACTTCGCCTTGCCGTACTACCTGTACTGTCTGCAGCTCGTCTTCTCGGTATGAATGAACTGGAAAAGGAATCAGAAGACCAGAGATCATCCGTAGTCGGCAGACCTTCAAGGGCTGGCGTTCTTTTCTTGAGGGTCGTCCTGAAAGCCAGCGACGCGCTAGAGCAGGATACGCACTTCGTCCAGCTTCAGATTGTACAACTCGTTGAGGAAAGCGGCTCTGAACGACCCGGGGCCGGAAATCGGCGTCGCGACGCGCATCGCCGCGCGACCGCCGCAGAGGTCGAAAATCGCGCACGCCGACGCGACCGCCGCGAGACGGTTCGGCGCGCCGGGAACGAAGGCGGCGACGAGCGCGGACAGCGCGGAACCGATGCCGATGACGCGCGTCATGATTTTGTGTCCCCACGGCGTCGCCCAGGTCTCCCGGCCGTCCGTGATGAAATCGACGGCGCCGGTCACCGCGACGATCGCGCCGAGCGATCGCGCGAGCTGGATGGCCGCTTCGAGCGCGTCTTCCGAAGTCGGCGTGTCCCAGGGAAACCCTGCAAGCGAGGCGATTTCAGAAGGGTTTCCACAGACGACTGCGGGCTTTTCCTCAAGGAAAGCCTGACACGCTCTTGTTCTGTAGGTGAGCATCCCCGCGTCGACGGGGTCCAGCGTCCAGGGAACGCCGGCTTCGTTCGCCGCCGCGACGGCACGTCTCATCGCGGAAAGCCGCACCGAGTTGAGCGTACCCAGGTTGATCAGCAGCGCGTCGGCTGATGCCGCGAATTCGGCGACCTCTTCTTCGGCGACGACGACCCCCGGCAAAATGCCCAGGGCGAGCAGGACGTCCGCGCTGAATTCCTGAACGACTTCGCTCGTCAAGAGGTGAAGGCGCGGTCGGGCGGCGCGAACGCGCTTGAGTTCGGCGGAAAATGCGGGTAAGGGCAGAATATTGGGCATGATATTTTCTCCAGGCAACTCGAAAACTCATGAGAATCATTGACTATACCACCAACGCAATGATTTTACTCGCGCTCCCCGCAGCGATTTATCGGGAATTTTTTCATCGGCAGCCCAAGGATTTATCATGCCAGAACGAATATTCTTCTTGCCATTTGGCAAGATAAATGGCAAGAAAACCGATCACTCATCCAGAAGCGTCGCGCCGTGCCGTAGCGGAGCGCCGGCTGTCCACCGATGTCACAAACGGCTCTCTGGCTCATGTGGGCGTTTGATCACAGGCTTCCTTGCAGCTTATTCTTCCCGCCGCCGGAGAATTTTCCAAACGCGTCTTTTTCAAAGTCTGAAAACAGTTACGATTTTTCACTGTAGTCTCGGCCGTTAACTGATAGACTTTGCGCTTTTTTGAATTCACTTTCACGGTTTATGGGAATGACCTCGACACGATTTTGCATCGTCCGGCACGGCGAAACCGATTGGAACGCGGAACAGCGCATTCAAGGCCAGAGAGACCTTCCGCTGAATGCCGAAGGCATTTTTCAGGCGCACAAGCTCGGCTGTTACTTCGCGTCGCGAACGCTCGACGCGATCTACAGCAGCGACCTCGTCCGCGCGCACGCGACGGCGGAACCGATCGCGGAAACGCAGAAACTGCCGATCCATTCGCTCCGGCAACTCCGCGAGCGCGCTTACGGGCGTTGCGAGGGAATGACGCGGAGCGAGGTCGCGCTGAATTATCCCGAAGACGCGCGTGCGATGCACGAGCGCAGGCCCGACTACGTCATCCCCGACGGCGAGTCACTGGGCCGGCACCGCGAACGCGTTCTGGATTGCGTGACCGAGCTCGCAAGGCGCCACGACGGCCAGACCATCCTCCTCGTCACGCACGGCGGCGTGCTCGACCTGATTTACCGCGAGGCGTCGGGAATGCCGATCGAAAATCCGCGCAATTTCCAGATCCCCAACGCGGGAATCAACTGGATGATCGTCGAAGACGGCGTCTGGCGTATCACGCGCTGGGCCGAAACCTCGCATCTCGAATCGGGCGCACCGTCCGAAGTGCATCTTTATTTTTGACACCGGCATCCGTCCGCCGCGCCGAACCCCTCCGCGCGGCGCCGGACTTTTCGGGTACGTCGCTTGCAATGCCCCACGGCGGCGGCGTATCCTCCGTTCTCCATCGCTTAACGAAAAAGGAAATCGAATGGCTATTTACAATCTTGGCGACCTCATCCCCAGAATCGACCCGGAAAGCTGGATCGCGCCCGACGCGGATGTCATCGGGCAGACGACGATCGGAAAAAACGCTTCCGTCTGGTGGAATTGCACGGTTCGCGGCGACGTTGACAAAATCTTCATCGGCGAGAACACGAACATCCAGGACAATTCGGTCATCCATACCAACAAGGGAATCGTCGTCGTCATCGGAAACTACGTGACCGTCGGTCACAAGGTCATGCTGCACGGCTGCACGATCCACGACAATGTTCTGATCGGGATGGGCGCCGTCATCCTGAACAATTCGGTCATCGGCAAGAATTCGATCGTCGCCGCGCACTCGCTCGTCACGGAAGGCAAGACCTTCCCCGAAGGGTCGATGATCATGGGTTCGCCCGCCAAGGTCGTCCGGCAGGTTAGCGAAGAAGAAATCGCCAGAACACGGAATACTTCCGAACGCTACGTCACGAAGTGGCGGCTTTATCGCGATCAACTTACCAAGGGCTGATTCACCCCCGCCGCCGCTTATCACGCCTCACGCAGAACAAGCGGCGGCGGAATAAAACCCCGCCACCCGCTTTCATTCCTTTTCCAGTTCATTCATGTCGAGAAGACGAGCCGCTTCACAGTACAAGTAGTACGGCAAGGCGAAGCCGACGACGGAAGGGATGAACTGTAAAAGGAATCATAAAGAGAGTTCGTCCAGAAGCTGTACCGCCGCCTCGTATTCTCCGACGAGAATCTGTTCGGAAACCTGTTCGAAAACACCCTTGACCGGCTCGTGCAAGGCCATCGCCGAGAGTTCGTTGACGATGTCGTCGATGACCGACATATCCATCTCGTCGAGCGCCTTCCTCAAGGCTTCGAGGCGCTCTTTCAGGAGTCCGGTATCGACGGGCGCGGCTTTTTCCATCGCCGCGATTTCCGCCGTCCGCACGGTCTTCTCGATATTGTCGAGAAGCGGCTCCAACGCGGCGATGAAGGGTTCGGCGTGGGCGCTGATGAAGTCCAGGTCGCTGCGCTTCGCGGCAAATTCGAGTTCCTTGGCCTGATCCGAAATCGACGCCGACCCGATGCTCGCCGAAGCGCTCTTCAGGGCGTGGACGTAAATCCCGAACAGCGCGATGTCTCCCTTGGCGAGCGCTTCGCGGAGCTCGACGGTCTTTTCACGGCCGTCCTTGCAGTAGATCTTCAGCACGTTGAGGTAGGCTTCGAGCGAGCCGCCGGACATCGACACACCTTTCTTGACGTCGAGACCTTCCACGACGAGCGCGTGTGCCTCTTCGGCTTCGCTTGCCGCCGTCTCTTCGGCGACGTAGGCCAGCTTCTTGGCCGGAGGCAGCCATTTGTTCAGGATGGCGTCGAGCTTCGAAACGTCGATCGGCTTGGTCAGGAAGTCGGACATTCCGCTCCTCAGGAACATCTCCTTCATCCCGGAAACCGCGTTCGCCGTCAGCGCGATGATCGGCATTTCGCCGAAGCGGCTCCCGTTGAGCACACGGATACGGTTCGTGACTTCGACGCCGTCCATTTCGGGCATCATGTGGTCCATGAAAACGATGTCGTAGTGGTTCTCCTGCACGAGGCGAATCGCTTCTCGCCCGCTCTGGCAGGTATCGACCCGCATCCGGTACGGCAGCAGGAGGCCTTGCGCAACCATGAGGTTCGTCGCGATGTCGTCGACGATGAGGACGCGCGCTTCGGGCGCGACAAAATGGATGTGGTAGTCCGCGCCGTCGATGCTACCGATCGCTTCTTCGTCGTTCAGAATGCTCGCCAGCGAGATCGACTGAACAGGACGCGGAATCGTATACACCTTCTGCGACGCGACTTGCGTGCCGTAGTCGACGATGGAAATCAGCCTGGCTTTGTAACTCATCCTCTCGAACACTTTGCTCGCGCCTTCGAGCATCACGTGGGAAACGAGAACGTGCGAGTACGCCGCGTCGTGCTCCAAGGCCTCGTAAAATTCGGACTGCATGTGAACCCACTTGACCGGAACGCCCAAAAGCTCGAACGACTCGACGATGTTTTGTCCGTAAATGTCCTCGGCTTCGTAGAGAAGCGCGCGGATTTCGTCGGGCTTTTGTACTTGCGCGATTTTCCTCGTGTCGACGATCTTCTGCGGAATGCGGACGTGGAAGGTGCTTCCCTTGCCGTATTCGCTTTCGAAGCTGATTTCGCCGCCCATCGCTTCGCACAAACTCCTTGCGATGACGAGGCCGAGGCCGCTGCCCTCGGTTCCCTTGTTCTTTATCTTGTCGACCTGGACGAAGCTGGCGAAGAGCTTGTCCATGTCTTCGTCCTTGATGCCGATCCCGCTGTCCTTTATCGAGATATTGAGCTGGACGTATTCGGCGTCGCTGTGCTCCGCGGCCGAAACCGAGAAGAGGACGAAGCCCTTGTTCGTGTATTTCACCGCGTTCGTCAGGAGGTTCGTGATGACCTGACGGACGCGCACTTCGTCGCCATAGACGACCGTCGGCAGGTTCGGGTCGACTTGCGCGATGAAGGCGAGCCGCTTTTCGGCGACGCGCGTCTGCACGATGTTGAGGACGTCGTTGATCACGGACGAGAGCTGATACTCGATCGGGACGAGTTCCATCTTGCCCGACTCGATCTTCGAGAAATCGAGAATGTCGTTGATGATCGAAAGCAGATAGGTCGCCGCGCGCTTGATCTCGGCGATGTGTTCGAGCGCCGTCACCTTGCCGTATTCGCGCGCCGCGAGCACGCTCATCCCGATGATCGCGTTCATCGGCGTGCGGATTTCGTGGCTCATGCGCGCGAGGAAAGAGCTTTTCGCCTCGTTGGCGACGTTCGCCTTGTTGACGGCGGTTTTCAGTTCGATCTGCGTATCCCTGAGAATCTTTTCCGCGGCGACGTGTTGGGAAACGTCGCGCGCGACGCCGAGGATGCCGAGAAACTCGCCTTCCATGAAGATCGGCGTACGGACGGCGTCCTGGATTTCGACGTGGCCGTCGGCGAAAGTGACCGTCTGTTCCGAATACGTCGGCTTGCCCGTCTCGATGGCCATTTCGTCGTACTCCGCGTCCATCGTGACGAAGTCCGCATTGAAGAAGCCTTCCGGACGCGCCATCAGCAGGTCTTCGGGACGCAACCCCGACATTTGCGCGAAGCGCGGGTTGACCGCGAGGAAATAGCCTTCGGCATTTTTGTACCAGATCAAATCGGGCGAGGAAACGAAGATCGTACTCAGCAAGGTGTGCTGTTGCTCGGCCTTTTTCTGCTCGTTGACGATGTCGGTCACGTCGGTCGAGGTCACGATGTAGCCGATCGCCTGACCCTTCATGTCGCGGAAATAGTCGGCCTTGCCGAGGTAATAGCGATGCAGCGGCTCGAAGAAAGCGATTTCGGGGTCGCGGTCGTTCAGGAAAGCGTCGATCGGGGACGACGGAGAATCGATCGGGTAAATGCTGTGCTCTTCGTAAGGCTTGCCGACGAGGTCTTTGAGCGACATCCCCATCGCCGTTTCGCCGCTTTCATTGACGTAGATGATCCTCTTGTCCAGACCCATGATCGCCAGCGGCGTCTTGACGCTGTTGACGACGTTGTCGGCCATCTCGTCGAACGCGTCGGCGAGCGCGCCCAGCTCGTTTTTCACGACCGACTTGAAACGGAATTGACGTTCGCCCGAACGGAAGCGCGAAATCCCGCCGATGAGCGACGTGATGCTCCGCGTGAAGAGCGCCGCCAGCCAGATCGCGACGAAGATGACGAGCGCGATCATCGCGCTCGTCGAAATGCTCAAGTGCAAGGCCGTATCGATCAGACTGCTGCGGATCGAACGCTGCGCGTCGGCGGCCATGGTGTTCAGTTCTTCGTCGGTCGACGCGATGAAGGAAGCGATTTTCTCCTTCGTCTCGGTCGCGGGACGGTGGAAATCGTCGACCTGCGCGCCGACCGCGACGAAACCGAAGCCGCGAAGCGATTTTCCGTACTGCCCGGTGTAGTACTGGATCGCCGCCGCGGTGTTGAGCTTCCACAGGCCGCTCCAATAGATCAGGAAGGAACCCGCGCCGCCTTTTTCGGTCAGGTCGAACCAGCCGATGCACTGCGGCGCGAAGTTCAGATACCGGCAGTCGAGCCCCACGAGTCCTTGTTTCGTCAGGTCGCTCGCGGGTTTTTTGTCGTTGGATTGTTCGACGAAGGTCGGGATGTCCTTGATGAAGTCCGTATAACGCAAACCGCTCGCCTTCCATTCGTTGTAAATGCGGTCTTCGAGCCACGGAATCTGCGGGTCGCCGGTCTCCGGGTCGTAGCCGGTGATCGAAAAATGACGCGGATGAACGATGCTGCGCCCCTTGTGGTCCCAGATGAACGCATAATTTCCCTCGTATGCGTCTGGAATTTCCGTATAGCGGTCCGGCGTCGGCATGATATGCGCGCAGAATTCCAGAAGGTGGTCGTGGTCGAGCGCCAGGGTCACGTAGCCCACGATCTTGCCATTCTCGACGACCGGCGTCGCCCAGCGCACGAGTCCCTTGAAACGCTTGCCCTCCGGGTTTTCCATGCCGGCGTACGCGGAACTGCCCGGGTCGAATTTCTCTCCGATCCTTGCCGCCGCCGCGGGCGTGTAGCGACCGATGACCTTCGACGGCACGTACGCGCCGATCACGTCGGAGACGTAGATTTCTCCCGGCGCCAGATTCTTGAGTTCCTTGAAATAGTCCTCGGCCTTGACGTAAGTGTTGCGGCGGTCGGAAACGTCTTTCAGGCGGGCGTCGACCTGAGGTGTGGTCGTGACCTTGATGCGCTCGCGCCCCTGAAGGTCGACGAAGCTGATTTCGAGGTAGAGCGAGCGGCTTTCGTACTCGTAGTTTTCCGGCGGACGATAGTGGAAACTGTGGTCGTTTTCACGATTCGACGAAACCTGCGGGAGAAAGCGCGCGTCGGAAGTATCGCGCGGCGCGGGACGCCACGATTTGCCGTCCGGCGCGAGTTCCCATTTCCCCGGCTTGACGAGATTGCCGCGCGTCCTTTCGACAAAATTGCGGTAAACCGCCGCGTCCCTCGGAAGCGACGCGACGAGCAGGACGTCGCTGTCGCGCGCGTAGAGGAAATTCGCGACGTGACGCGCCGTATCGGTCGTGATCCTCTCGATTTCACTCGTCGCCCGCGCGTCGAGCGCAACGACCGCGTCATTGACGGCGATTTCCCCGGCGTGCGCGAGCGCCGCGTTGGCCTTGTTCGTGATTTCATGCGTGCGCTTGCGCAGGTCGTCGCCCAACTCCCACGCCTGCTGCCAGGCGATGTAAGCCAGAAGAAGCAGCGGCAGAACCTTGATGACGACGAAGAGGACGACGAGTTTGCCGCGCATCCCCATCCCGAGGCGATCGAAAACGCGCTCTAAATTCTGGAGGCAGGATTCCCACAAGCGTTTCATAAAATGGCCCCGTACTTCCCCCGACCACGGCCGGAAAAACCTCTTGTCCGCGTCCGCTTGAAATGCTCATTTTCAGCGGCCTGGATTTCTTGGTGTTCGTCAAAAAGCAAAACCCGCTTTTTGACGATTTCTTATATCGAAAACTGTTCGGATAGAATGCGTTCGTCCTTGAAATCACTCTCGGGACACCGCGCGCTCGCACGCTCCACGCATCACGGCTCGTTTTTTCGCATCGCGCTTCGCCCCCTCGAACGGAACAGCCCGGACCCGCTCCCATCCCTCAAAACGCGTATGATACTATCAGTTTCCTTCCCGCACGCAACAAGAAATATTTCTCATTGACAAACGAAAAGAAGCAAAAAATCGCTTCCGGTCTTCTCAAAACGAGTCTTCCACTTTCCCCCTCCACCCTCCACTCACCGCCGACAGGAAACGGGAGAACCGCGTGTCCGCTTTTTCAGCCGTCTATTTCCGAGAACTCCTGATCCTGAAGCATCGCCTGAAAAGGCAGGTCGCCGGAATGGCCGTCTCGCCGCTCCTTTACATCCTCACTTTCGGCTACGCGCTCGGCGGCCACCTGCGCATCGGCGAAAACGCCTACCTCGACTTCCTCCTGCCGGGACTCGTCGCAATGAGCAGCATGACACAGGCGTTCGCGATCTCTTCGGACATCAACATCTCGCGCTTTTACTTCCATACCTTCGAAGAAATACAGGCCGCGCCCGTCGGCCGCTTCGCCTACGTTTTCGGAGAAATCGCCGCCGGCGTCACGCGCGTCCTGATCGCCGCGCTCGTGATCCTGGCGCTGGGCCGCCTCTTCGGCGTCACGCCGCACTGCGGCGTATTCTTCTGGCTCGCCGTCGTTCTCAACGGCTTCGCCTTCTCCGCGCTCGGCATCGCAACGGCGCTCCTCGTGAAAACACACGCCGACCAGAGCATCCTGAGCAATTTCATCATTACGCCGATGGCCTTCCTCGGCGGGACTTTTTTTCCGCTCGAAGGACTCCCCGCGTGGGCGCAAACGCTTCTGTCCTTCCTCCCGCTGACGCACGCGGCGCGCATCATCCGCGCCGACGCGCTCGGAACGCCGATCGCGCCCGCGTCCTTCCTCGTACTTGCCCTCGCGTGCGTCGCCGCCCTCACCCTCGCCATCTCCGTCGTCGACCGAGCGAAAGACTGACAGAGGACTGAAGACTGAGGACAGAAGACAGAGTTGTAGTCTGTTTTCAGTCGTCAGTTGTCGCGTGACTTCCTCCCTCTGATTACTGATGCCTGATTACAAAGGCCGAAGGCCGCTCAGTCCTCTGTCCTCAGTCTTCTGTTTTCTGTCTTCTGTCCTCTGTCTCAAGCTTGCAAATCCATAAAATATCATTACAATAGCAATGAATCGGCAATAAATTATTCAAAGAATTGGATATGGCAAATTTACAAATTCGCGTAGATGACGATCTGAGAGATCAGGCGCAGCAGGTAGCCAGCGATATGGGCATGGATTTGACGACCGCTGTTAGAGTCTTTCTAAAACAGATGGTCTATGATCGAGGTTTCCCATTCAGACCCGATTTGGATCCGTTCTACAGCCCAAAAAATCAGGAAGCCTTGAAAGTTTCCATTGCCCAGCTAAACGCCGGTGAAGTGCTCAGCAAGACGCTGGACGAATTGCAAGGCATGGCAAATGAATTTTGATTTCTCCCCGCAAAGCTGGGCAGAATATACCTATTGGCAAGCGCAGGACCGCAAAACCATCAAAAGAATCAACGAGCTATTGAAAGATATAGCGCGTCAGCCCTTCGAGGGCGCAGGCAGACCCGAAACCCTCAAGGAAAACCTGTCAGGCTTTTGGAGCCGTCGCATAGACGATAAAAACAGGCTTGTATATTGCATTGTTGATAATCGTTGTCAGATCATCCAGTGCAAAGGGCATTACAGCGATAAATAGAAGATCGACGTGAGAGTCGCCCGATCGCACGTCTACATTTCCCCGCACGCGTTCTCGCGCAGCGTCCTGGAAATGTCGGCCTCCGCCGCGCTGCGCTCGTTGTCGGGAATCGGGGTTTGCTCGCCCGTCGCGGGGTCGGTCCGCCAGACGGTGCGCCCGCGAACGCTGTCGACGTAAGCCTGCCGCGATTTCGCGTCGGCGCACGCGAGCCGCCTCCTTTCGCTGGCCTGCTCGGCGAGCGCTTCGCTCCTCCGGCGCGCTTCCATTCGTGCGTCGAGCGCCGCTTCCTCTTTTTTCATATCGCCCCAGGCTGAAGAACTCCCACTCCCGCGTCCGCGCGGCGTCGCGGCGGGTTTGGATGGCGCGGGCGGCTCTTGTACGTCGATTTCCTCGACCGAGAAACTGCCTTCCGGCGGTTTCTCCCCGACGACCGTCCGCCCGTCCTTGTCCTTCCAGCGATAGACCCGAATCTGCGCGTCGGCGACGGAAACGCCGAAAGCCAGAAAGAGCAAAAAAAGAAATTTGAATCGCTTATCCATTGAAATCGCCTCGTCTCGTCGCGGAAAACATCGCCTCCCCCACCGCCTTAGTTGCAGGCAGAGCGATCGAAGGCTTCGCGGACGCGGTTTTCCATCGCGCTGCGGTCCTCGTCGGTCAAATATTCGTAGTCGTTTTTCTCGCTGTTCCAGCGGACGACGCGACGCCCGCGAATCACTTCGAGATATTTCTGCTCACTTTGCAAGGACGCGCAAAGTTTCTTTTTTTCCGCCTCGGCGCGGGCTTCCTTCGCCTCTTCCTTCTCGCGATAAAGCCTCCGCTGCTGAAACATGCGTTCCTGATCCTGCCAACTCGCAGCGGCTTGCGACCCGGCGGGCGCCTCGCGCGGCGAGGATGGAAGTTCGGGAAGCGGCAGCTTTTCGGCGGACACCCCCTCCGGCGGCACGTCTCCAAAGACGATTCTTCCGTCGCTCCCCCTCCATTTATAGACCTGCGCGTCGGCGGTCGGAAACACCGCAACCGCAAAGAGCAGGACGAGGACGGGGAAAAACCTCACGCGCCTGCTTGAGCTCATTTTCGCGCCTCCCGGTTTCAAGAAATATCTGGAACGATAATAATCCTAGAAACCGCAGTTGACCACTGATTTTTCGCATTGAAGGGCAGGTGATGACAAGCTTCTCTGGTTTTTTGACCGCTCACTCTCAGGGTGAGTCCGTTACGTGCCTGGGAGCACTGCCCCACAGCGCGCTGGCGGTGTTGCTCCTCCTTGCAGACATGAGTCTGCCGCGTCGTCGCGCCTTGCCAGCACACTTAAGGGACAGCACTCCCAGGCACGTTCAACGGCGGTTTCCAGGATAATACATTTCTCGGCACGGGCCGTCCGTTTTTACGCAAACTCGACAAAAGCCCCCGAAGCCGAAGCTCCGACTCCGGCGTCCCCGACACGCGTACTATCCCTTTTTCAAAAGCGCGACCGAAATCCTCACATAATCGTCCACCGTCCTGAACCCCTCGGGAGATATACCCCGGGATTTCGCGCGATCCGAGAGCAGCCATTCGAGTCCTTCAACGTCTGGATGGCCAAGAGTGCAAAACGGAGGATCAGGGCCAATGTCTTTGCCAAAAACATCCGTTGGCCGCAAGCTTCCGGCAGGGACTTCCAGAAATTCGGCGATTTCGTGCCACACCTTGAATACCAAATCCTCATCCAAACCGCTGGAAGCATAAAATCGCCGGTAGATTTCGGCATCGCCCAAGGGTTCCCGTTCCCGCAAAGCGGCGGCACATTTCCTGCATTTCGCCTGGAAACTCAATTCGGAAACAAAAAAGAAAATCGCGATCGCAATAGCGCCTGGATGCCCCTTTGTCGCGATCACCCCTACGAGGCAGATCAAAGAACAAACCCACATTTCCTTTATGAAACGCACTATCTTCGACATGGTTGAACGGCGATCGAATCTCAACAGATTGCAAAAAAGTGTATGCCTCTCCGGGAAAATGTCAAAAGAAATTTCAAGGATCAGACGATACACTTCCTTGACAAAAAAACATCCGGGGCTAGAATCCAAAACGCATCCAGGTGCTCCGGCTTCGTTCTCGACGCCGGGGAGAATAGGGAATCCCGTGCGAATCGGGAGCGAACCCATCGCTGTAAGTCCGGCCGTCGGCGTTGCCGATGGTTCTTTTTGCCTGATCGGGCCACTGTCGTTTCGACGGGAAGGCCGCAAAAAGAGAAGACGAGCCAGAAGACCTGCCCGGATGCTTTTCGGCGTCGGTCGCCGCCTCAGGGGATTTTGAGGATTTTACGATTCCGCGAATTCCGAAGCTCGTCCGGCGGGTTTCTCCGTATCGATCGAGGACCTGGATCACGTGTGATCCGGGATTTTTATGGCGGAAAAAACGCGGTCGTTTTCGCTCGGCACCATTTTCGCGGCATTGCTCGCGGTTTTCTTCGCGCATCCTGGAGCGCGCGCGGCGGCGCTTGAGCGTCGCGCGCAGGAGGTCTTCGCGTGGCGGCTCGTCAATCAGGAAAGGGGCGACGACGGCGCTTTCACGTCGACGTTCAGCCTCGAAGGCTGGGGTACAGGGGACGCCTCCGGCACGCCGGAAATCGTCTACCGCGCCGCGCGCCGCGAGGGACGCGGTAGCGGCACGAACCGCTACGCGGCGCCGGAGTTCTACCGCGCAAAAATCGAAGCGGGCGCTTCGCGTTTCAGCATCCGCAGCAATCGCTCCGAACAGCTCGAGTTGTGGGCAAAAATCCGGCGCGGCGACGCGATTCATTACGCGCAGACGCTTTTCGCCGCCTTCGGGCAGTCGGGCCGGGGACACGAAAACGCCGAAGCCCTGGATTCGCCGCCCGATTGGCCGGCGTTCGCGCTTTCTTCGGTCGGGACTTTTTACCGCGCGCAGACCGGGGTCGAATTGGCGTTTCGCGTCCGCCCGACCCCCGTCGGTTTGACCATTTTTGAAAACCGGGCTCCGGTCGCCCGACCGTCCGTGAACGCCGAGGGCTTTTATCGCTACACGCCGCCGCACGAGGCCGGACTCGCGAAGGCGGGTTTTTCCGCGAAGAAAGATTTGCTCATCGTCGCCGACCTGCCCGACGGTCGAAGCCGCGTCAGTTTTTATCTGCCGATCTACCGGGCTTTCCACGGTCAGGCCGACGTAAAAGGGGGCCTCTCCGTACTTTTGGCCGGCGCGGCGTTTGCTTCGACGCTGGTCTGGCTCTGGAGCAGAAAATTTCCATGGCGATGACGACGAAATCCGGCTGGCGTTTTTCCGGCGTCGCGTCGAGGCTCCAGGAAATCCGCTGTTGCGTTCAGCATTTGAGTTTCTTTGTCCTGATCTACGGGGGGCGCTTCGGAATCCATCTGGGTTCGTCGGTGCCGTGCTTCGCGTGTCCCTTCGTTCCGGGCTGCGGCGGCTATTGCTATCTGATGGGGCTTCAGGGCTACATCGGCTTCGGCATGCGGACGCTCTCGACGCCCGCGCTCTGGACGGCGTTCGGCTGGCTCGTCGTTTTCGTCGTCCTCGTCGCCGTTTTTGGCAAGGCCTGGTGCGGCTGGGTCTGTCCCTTCGGCTTGATCCAGGATTGGCTGACCGCCGTCCGAAAAAAGCTCGGCGTCCGCGAGCGGATCGTCCCGGCTTCGGCGCAGAAGAAGCTGACGCGCCTGCGCTACGGGCTTTTGCTCTATTTGGCCGTCATGCCGCCGCTCGTGACGCTCGGCGTCTTGCCCGAGGATTTTTATCTGGCTTTTTGCAATATCTGTCCAGGCAAGGCTTTGCTACCGCTTTTCGCTGGCGAAACGAAATACCTGGGCTTGAATCCGGACAACGCCGTCACGCTCGGTTTTTCTTTCGCCTTGCTTTTCATCACCGGCGGGGCGCTCGTCGGGATGTTTTTCAAGGAACGTTTTTTCTGCCTTTTCTGCCCGCTTCTCGCGCTGATCCACCTCTTGAAACCCTTGACGGCGCTCGGACTCGTCAAGACACCGAGCGCCTGCACGGGCTGCGGGTCCTGCGCGCGCGCGTGCCCGATGGATATCGAGACGATCGAGGAAGATCGCGCCGACGTCCAGAGCGATCCGTGCATTCAATGCTGCCGATGCGTCAAGGCGTGCCCGTCACGCGAGGCTTTGAACGTCGAATTTTTCGGGGCACGGATCGTCTCGTCTCCGGGAGGGCGTTCGTGAACGCGATAGGAGACCGGCGGCTGCGCCTTTTGCAGAGGGCGGCGCAAAAAAGCGCCGCCGAGACGGGGAAGCTGCTCGATACCTTGCGATGCCGCGAGGATTATCGGAGCGAATTCGAATATTTTCTGGACTTGTTCAAGGAAGCGACCGCTACGGCGCTCGAAAAGCGGAGCGGCCGGCCGGCGCTCCGCCTGCTCTGCATCCAGGCGCCGCTGGAACTCATCCACGCCGCGGGCTTCCAGCCATTCAGAGTTTTCAGCGGATCGCAGGCGTCCGCCCTCGCCGCGCAGGGGCTTCCCGCGCTGGTCTGCCCGCTCTTGCGCGCCGTTCTGGGCGAGATGGTCTTCGGCGAGTCGAATTCGCCGGGTCTTCCCTGGATTTTGCCGACGACTTGCGATTGGGTCGTCAAGCTCCCGGAAATGTCGTCGCTGACCGGTCTGACTTCCCTGCCCGAATTTTACTGGATGGAACTGCCGCGCCTGAAAAGCGGCGCGGCGAGCCGCGAGCGCTGGATCGACGAAGTCTGGCGCTTGAAAGGCTTTCTGGAAAAATTGTCGAAGCGACCCGTCACGCGCAAGGCGCTTTTGGCATCGATCGAAGCCTACGGACGCGCGGACGACGCTTTCCGTAAACTCAAAGCCGCCCGCGCGTCGGGGCGTCTTTCCTCGGTCTGGTTTCTGCTCGTCGCCAACGCCTTCTTTCTCGACGCCGTTGAACATTGGACGGACCGGGTCAATCGCCTGGAAC
>JAISAZ010000102.1 GCA_031266435.1 Accumulibacter sp. | reverse complement strand
CGGAGGGCAAAGGGTATAGGTTGGGCTGAACGAATGTGAGAGCCACAACGTTTCCGAGGCGGCATGAAAAAACTCTTCTCCGGCGGCGAAGCCGCCGAACCCCACCCCAACCCACCCCTTATCAGGGGAGGGAGTCACGAACCCCCACACCCAGACAAGGGAGGGGTCGGGGGTGGGTTCTGATTCCTGATCCCTGATCCCTGTCCCGCGATCGCCGTTTCGAGCAAGTCTAAAAAATCCTTTTCGTCGCGGACTTCGTTGATGTCGTCGGAAGTGACGGTATAACCGTAAGGCTCCGCGATCGCCTCGTAGCGCGGGATACGCGAGTGGAATAGATGCGGGAATATCCAGCGCGTGAAATCGTCGGGGTCGGCGTCCGAACTCTTTGTGATCCCCTTCTCCCCCAGGTAGCGCGGCAGGTATTCGGCCAAAAAGGCCGGACGGTAGTACAGCGGCTTCGGGTCGGACTGCGCGCGCTGGATCAGCGCTTCCTCTTCTTCCCGCGTCGTCACCTGAATGTAGAGAATCAGCGTATGCTCGACGAGAAGGTCGATCACGTCGGGCGCTTCGAGTTCGCAGAGGCTGCCGCCGACGTCGTTGACGAAGTGGTTGTAGCCGTAAACTTTCCGCGCCTTGCGGATAAACGCGGGAACGTCGCGCATCGCGGCGATTTCGGCGTCGCGGTACTGCGCCTGCCGGTTCGAAAATTCCTCGAACGAAAGGCCGCCGCGATCAGGGTCGCCGAGCTTTCCGACGAAGGAGAGCACGGGACCGAGATCGTCGACTTTCACGTTGTTCGAAATGTCGATCCAGTCCCGGCGCAAAAGCTCGCGCAGGAAAGGCACCGTCATCGCCTCCTGTTTGACGAGGTCGAGGATCGGTTCGTCGAGGTAGCGCTTTCCGATGCGGTAGTCCGCCGAATAGTGGAACCAGTCGTGCCGCCTGAGGATCGACGAAAGCCAGGTTTTGCCGACGCCCGACATACCGAGCAGGGTAATTTTCCTGTGCGGCCAGGCGCGGAAGGATTCCAGATTGAATTTCATCGTTTCGAGTTATCTGAATTATCAGAGGAAGCCGGAATGATACCCACAAGCGGAGCCATTGGAAGGATTTTTATTCCGGTCATGCACCACGCCGAAAAGAGCGAGGCGCGTTCGGAACATCCTCCGCCTCCCGCGGTGCACCCTCAAGTTCGCGCAGTACGCTTCGAACGGTTTTCGCGTCGAGTTCGAAAACCTTGCCGCGCTTCAGCCCCGGCGGAAGGACGAAAGGCCCGTAGCGGACGCGGATCAGGCGGCTGACCGTCAGACCGACCGCTTCGAAAAGGCGCCGCACTTCGCGGTTCCTGCCTTCCGAGAGCGAGACGCGGTACCAGCGATTGACGCCCGTCCCGCCCGCTTCCGCGAGCGTGTCGAAACGCGCCGGACCGTCTTCGAGCGTAACGCCTTCGAGCAGACGTGCGCGCGCCTCACTGGAAAGCTCGCCGAGCAGGCGGACGGCGTACTCGCGGGTGAGCTGGTAACGCGGGTGCATCAGGCGGTTGGCGAGGTCGCCCGAGGTGGTAAACACGAGCAGCCCGCTCGTGTTGAAGTCGAGGCGCCCGACCGCGACCCAGCGCGCCCCGGAAATCCGTGGCAGCGACGTGAAGACCGTCGGGCGGCGCTTCGGGTCGTCGCGCGAGACGATCTCGCCTTCGGGCTTGTGGTAAAGGATCACGCGGACGGAGTCTCCCGGAAAGCTCAGATTGACGCGTTTGTCGTTGAGTTTGACGCGGTCGCCCGGAAGAATCCTTTGCCCGGTCTCGGCGACGACGCCGTTGACGGTCACGCGCCCTTCTTCGATGCGTCGCGCCATTTCGCGGCGCGAACCGGCGCCGCTCAGCGCGAGGAGTTTATTCAGAAGTTCGGGCTTTGCCGGTGCCGCGCCGCGCGCGGGCATCAAGCGCACCTTCGCGGCGCCGCGCGGCCCGGTCGAAGCGCGCGCACTCCGGGTCGAAGAAGCTTTCGCGCGCGACCGCGCCGGCGCTTCATCGAAGGCTTCGGGCGAAGAAACACGCTTCGGCGCGCGCGTCGGATTCTTCGGAGTCGTCGGACTCGTCGGATTCTTCGGACTCGCCGAACTCTTCGGAACGCGGCGACCTTCGGCTGGCGCTGCGGCGAAAGCGGGCTTTTTGGCTGCGCCGCGCGCGGGGGAACGCAGGGGAGTTTTAGGCGTTTTGGGCGGCATCGGAGAGGTCCAGTTCGTGATTGAGCGCTTGATCGAAGGTTTCAAGCGGCGGAAGTTCGCTTAAAGACCGTAGCCCCAGGTCGTCGAGAAACTTTTCAGTCGTCGCCAAGAGCGCGGGATGCCCCGGCGTGTCGCGGTGCCCGACGGTCTCGATCCATCCCCTTTCTTCGAGCGCGCGGAGAATTTGCGACGAGACGCTGACGCCGCGAATTCCCTCGATGTCGCCGCGCGTGACCGGCTGGCGGTACGCGATGATCGCAAGCGTTTCGAGGACGGCGCGCGAGTAGCGCAGCGTTTTTTCGGGGTCGAGACGCGCGATATAGGGCATGAATTCGGGCTTCGTCCGAAAACGCCAGCCGCCCGCGATCTGCAGGAGGTCGAGCGGCCGCTCCGCGTAGTCGGTGCGGAGTTCGTCGAGGAGGACGCGCAGCGTATCGGCGCCGATCTCGTTGGCGAACACTTTCCTGAGTTCGACCAGCGTCAGCGCCTGCTGCGCGCTCAAGAGGACGGCTTCGAGCACGTTCTTTATTTCTTTTGGATTTTCCGGCGTAGCGGCGGACGCGGACGCATCGACCGTCGCCTCGACGACCAGGGTCTCGAAGGATTCGGAAGTCCCGGTCTCGGCTTCGGCCTGCGGCGCGGTCTCGCCCGGATCGACCGGGAGGCTCTCCGGCGAAGGCGTCGGCGGCGAAACTTCTTCGGCGCTCGGCGCGTCGTCGCCCTGGAGGAAATCAGTTTTCGGATTGTCCATCGGATAATCTCACGTAAATCGGCGCAAACGCCTCTTCCTGCGTCATTTCGAGCAGGCGTTCGCGCGAAAGTTCAAGCATCGCCAAAAAATGCACGACGACGACCGGTACGCCCCGCGACGGGTCGAACATCTGCGTGAATTCGACGAAGCCGCCGCGATCCCGAAGACATTTGAGAATGATGCTCATGTGCTCACGCACCGAAAGCGCTTCACGCTGGCGGAGTTCATGGAACTGACGGACGTTCCGGTTATGCAGTTTCGCCTGTTGCAGGATGGCCAGCCAGGCGTCTCTCAGGTCGTCCGCGTCGACTTCGGGCAGGCGTTTTTGTGCCGTCCTTTCGACCCAGACTTCGGTCCACTCGAAGTCGCGCTCGGCCCTCGGCAATTCGTTGAGGCGAGTAGCGGCGAGTTTCATCTGTTCGTACTCGACGAGACGGCGAACGAGTTCGGCGCGCGGGTCTTCGGCTTCCTCGCCCTCGGCCACTCGCGGCTTCGGCAGCAGCATCCTCGACTTGATCTCGATCAGCATCGCCGCCATGACAAGATAATCTGCGGCGAGTTCGATGTTCCGCGAACGCATCGCTTCGATATACGTCATATACTGCTCGGTCAGCGGCGCCATCGGAATGTCGAGGACATTTACGTTCGCCTTGCGGATCAAATAGAGCAAGAGGTCGAGCGGCCCCTCGAAGGCTTCGAGCATAACCGCCATCGCGTCCGGCGGAATATAGAGGTCGAGCGGCAACTGCACCATCGGCTCGCCGTAGACGCGGGCGAGCGGAGCGGAGAGCGCGCCGGAATCGTCCGAATCGTTCGAGGCGTCCAGCGCGCCCAAGACTTCCGGCGGCGTTTCGAGGGTTTCCGCAATCGCGTCCATGCGCCGCCTAGCCGTAGTTCAAGCCCATCGCGCGGCGCACGTCGTCCATGCACTCCTCGGCGAGTTTGCGCGCCTTCGCGTTGCCTTCTTCGATGATTTCACGCACGCGCGAAGGATTGTCGATGTAGGCTTGCGCGCGTTCGCGCATCGGCCCCTGTTCGGCGAGGATCGCGTCTATCACGGGTTGCTTGCATTCAAGGCAGCCGATCCCCGCGTTTTTGCAGCCCTTTTGCGCCCATTCGCGGCAAGCTTCACCCGAATAGACGAGATGCAGTTGCCATACCGGGCATTTTTCGGGGTCGCCGGGGTCGTTCCGGCGCACGCGCGCCGGGTCGGTCGGCATCCGCCGCACCTTCTGGATGACGGAGTCCTCGTCTTCGCGCAGCGAAATCGTGTTCCCGTAAGACTTCGACATTTTTTGTCCGTCGAGTCCCGGCATCCTCGACGCCTGCGTCAACAGCGCGTTCGGCTCGGGCAGGATCGTCTTTCCCCGGCCTTCGAGGTAGCCCGCGAGCCGCTCAACGTCGGCCTTTGACAGACTTTGCGCCTCCGAGAGGAGCGCGCGTCCCTCTTCAATCGCGGCGGCGTCTCCCTCGCGCTGAAAGCGCTCGCGCAAGTCGAAAAGGCGCCGCGCGGCCTTGCCGCCCATCTTCTTCGCCGCAGCCTTGGCGCGTTCTTCGAAATCGGGTTCGCGTCCGTACATGTGGTTGAAGCGGCGCGCGAGTTCGCGCGTGAATTCGATGTGCGGAATCTGGTCTTCGCCGACGGGCACCTTGTCGGCGCGATAAACGAGGATGTCGGCGCTCATCAAGAGTGGATAACCCAGGAAGCCGTAAGTCGTCAGGTCGCGCCCCGCGAGCTTTTCCTGCTGGTCGCGGTAGGTCGGCACGCGTTCGAGCCAGCTCAAGGGCGTCATCATCGAAAGCAGAAGGTGCAGTTCGGCGTGCTGGACGACCTTCGACTGGACGAAAAGCGTCGCTTTTTCGGGGTCGATCCCGGCGGCGAGCCAGTCGATGAGCATATCGACGGTAAAGCGCTCGATGTCCCGCGTTTCTTCGTAATGCGTCGTCAGCGCGTGCCAGTCGGCGACGAAGAAAAGACAGGGGTATTCGTCCTGGAGGGCGACCCAGTTCTTCAGGACACCGTGATAGTGGCCGAGGTGCAGTTTTCCCGTCGGGCGCATGCCGGAAAGGACGCGTTCGGAGTGCATTGTCATTTCAAATGGAAGGTAGCAGATGAAAAATCCTGGAAAGAAAACCGACCTGAATCTCCAGCAGAGGCGAGAGAATTCGGTCGAGAAAACCGAAATACAGTAAGCCCAAGAGGACGAGAAAGCCGAAAGGCTCGACCCGCCCCAGCTTCCGCGCCAAAGGCAGGGGCAAGAGGCTCATCGCGATCCGCCCGCCGTCGAGCGGTGGAAGAGGTAAAAGGTTGAACGTCATCAAGGCGAGGTTGATGACGACCCCGGTCCAAAACATCGATTCCAAAGCGGTCATCGGCACGCCGTCGGCAGGAGTGAAGACCAGCTTGAGCAAGGCCGTCCAGAGGATCGCCATCAGAACGTTCGACGCCGGACCGGCGGCAGCGACCCAAAGCACGTCGCGTCTCGGATTGCGCAGACGACTGGGGTCGATCGGCACGGGCTTGGCCCAACCGAAACCCGGCAAATTCATCGAGAGCAAGACCGCCGGCACGAGAAGTGTCCCGAAGAGGTCGACGTGGCGGAGCGGATTCAGGCTGAGCCTCCCCGCCCGCTGCGCGGTCGTATCGCCGAGACGGTAGGCCGCGTAGGCGTGCGCCGCCTCGTGCACGGTGATCGCGAGGACGATCGGCAGCGCTTCTGTGCAAATCCTGAAGAGGAGTCTCTGGAAATCCATCGCCGTCAAATGCCATTCAACATTTTTCGCTAGCCTTCAAAGCCGAAGGGCGCCAGCGAACCGCGTCCGGCGCGGACGAGTTCCGGCGGCTGGCGCGTCAGGTCGACGACCGTCGTCGGTTCGACCCCGCAGTGTCCGCCGTCAAGGATCACGTCGAGCGCGTCGTCGAGACGGTCCCGAATCTCCCAGCCCTCGGTCAGCGGCGACTCGTCGCCGGGGAGTAGCAGGGTCGAAGTCAGCAAAGGCTCGCCGAGTTCGTCGAGGAGCGCGCGCGCGACGCAGTGGTCGGGGACGCGCAGACCGATCGTCTTGCGCTTCGGGTGCAGAAGGCGGCGCGGCAATTCCTTCGTCCCCTCCAGAATGAAAACGTAGCTCCCCGGCGTCACCGCCTTGAGCAGGCGATACTGCGCGTTGTCGACGTGCGCGAACTGCGCGATCTGGGAGAGGTCGCGGCACATCAGCGTCAAATGGTGGCGCTCGTCGACGCCGCGCAGACGGCGGATGCGCTCCATCGCGTCCTTCTCGCCGAGACAGCACCCGAAAGCGTAGCACGAATCGGTCGGCAGCGCGGCGACGCCACCCTCGCGCAGGATGTCGGCGGTCTGCGCGAGCAGGCGCGGCTGCGGGTCGTCGGGGTGGATGGAAAGGGTACGCGCCATCTTCAGAAGAAGTCCCAGATCGGCGCCAGGTCCGGCGGCAAGGGCGGGAAGCGCCCCAAATCGACGCGACTCTCGCTCGGACCGTGAAAATCCGACCCGCACGACGCCGCGAAACCGTATTCGACGGCGACGCGAGCAAATCGCGCGATCTCCTCCGCGTTGTGGCTGCCTGAAACGACTTCGATCGCCAGCCCGCCGCATTTCCCGAATTCCTCGAAAAGCGAATGCATCTGATTCCGCGAAAATTTATAACGCCCCGGATGCGCGATAGACGCGATCCCGCCCGCGCCGAGAATCAAAGCGACGACGTCCTTGATGCTCATCCAGCGGTTTTCCACGTAGCCCGGACGCCCCGGCGAAATATACGCGTCAAAAACGCGTTGCATCGTCTTGCAAACGCCGATTTCGACGATGTAGCGCGCGAAATGCGCGCGGTTGATCAATTCGGGGTTTTCGGCGTAGCGCATCGCACCCTCGAAACACCCCGGAACCCCGACCTTCTCGAGCGCGAGCGACATGCGCTTCGCGCGCTCGACCCGCCCGGAGCGGGCGGCGGCGAGACCTTCGCCGAGCGCCTTGTCGTCGGGGTCGAAAGCGTAGCCGAGGATATGAACCTGCTGACCGAGCCACTCCGAAGAAATTTCGACGCCGTTGATGAAACGAACGCCCGCCTCGGTCGCCGCTTGCGAAGCCTCGGCGAGGCCGCCCACGGTATCGTGGTCGCAGAGCGACAGCATCCGAATGTCTTTCTCCGCCGCGCGGCGCGCCACCGCCGCCGGAGAAAGAAGTCCGTCCGACGCGGTGGAATGGCAATGCAGATCGACAGAAAACACGGGATTTCGAGGAAAATCAAACTATTGATGATAACACACCAGGGATCAGGTATCAGGAATCAGATGCCAAGAATCAGATCAGTGTGCGGCGGCTTCGCCGCCGGAGAAAGATCGCTGAAACACCGATCGGTTTTCATCTGATCCCTGATCCCTGACATCTGTCCTCTGAACTATAGGTTGGGGTGAGCGCAGCGAAGCCCAACGTCTCGCTTGCGCGAAGCGCAAGCCATGACAGGATTCGGCATCATTCCCGCAAAAGCGGACCCATTGGCGTGCGAAGGTATGACAACGCGCGTAGGGGCACGGCGCGCCGTGCCCAAGGTCTCATTCCATTTCCACCCCGCCTCCATTCCATCATTCACACGTATGCGGAACGTTGGGCATCGCTCCGCTCACCCCAACCTATACCGCCGCTGGGCACGGCACGCCGTGCCCCTACGAAAACCCGCGAATACGGTAATCCAACCAGCTTTCCCCCTGACAAGGGGGAAATGAAGGGGGTTTATGACGTTCGGCAAGCGTCGTCGCGTTTTCACGCCTTCCAACCCCCCTTATCACATCATTCACACGTATGCGGAACGTTGGGCATCGCTTCGCTCACGCCAACCTATACCGCCGAGAACGGAGCGGAAACGCTATAGGTTGGGCTGAACGAATGTGTGAGCCACAACGTTTCCGAGGCGGCATGAAAAAGCGCCTAGCGGCGGCTTCGCCGCCGGAGAAAGATCGTTGAAACCCCGATCGGTTTTTATCTGATGCAAAAAAATTTTCCGCCCCACGCGCATCGCGTCGGCAAGGGGGCTAAAATTAGTAGCCGTCAAAAAATATCGTACTTTTTAGGAAGAAAAAGCAAGAGAACCCCAAGGTCGGACTGGGTTTGTGTTGTTTTTACATGGTTTTAAGGTGGGCTTTGCTCACCTTAAAACCTAAACCAACCCGGCAAAAAGTAGGGTTTTACTTTTTGACGAACGCTTGGCGCGGTTTTGGTTTTCAAAATCCAGGGAGATCGAGAAAAAATGGGGAGCCACTATGTCTGACGCAGGGTTCGGACTCGTGCCGCAATGGTGGCACTGGATGGTTCTGGGCTTGTGCCTGACCCTGTTCGAACTCTTCCTGCCCTCTTTCTTCATCCTCTGGTTCGGCGTCGGCGCGGTTCTGCTCGGTCTCGTCCTCCTGGTCGCGCCGGGTTTGTCGCTCACCGCTCAGTTCTTGTTGTGGGCAGCGCTTTCGCTGGGCTTTACCGTCTTCTGGTTTCGCTATTTCAAGAACCGCACCGTTTCGACCGTCGGGTCGTCGACGGCGCACGTGACCGGCGAAGTCGGCCTTCTGACGCAGAATCTGACTTCGGATACGCGCGGGCACGTGCGTTTTCAGAAGCCCGTGCTCGGCGCCGAGGTCTGGGAATGCTACGCCGACGAGGAAATCGAGACCGGTACGCGCGTGCGGATCGTCGCCGTCGAAGGAAATTTCATCAAGGTCGCGAAAGCCTGACGCGCCGCCGAAACATCATCCAAGGGAGATACGCATGACTGGGGTCGTCACATCGGTAGTTATTTTCGTTTTCGTCCTGACGACGATCGCCATGGGCGTCAACATCATCCCGCAAGGCGAGGAATGGGTCGTCCAGCGCCTCGGAAAGTACCGCGAAACGCTGACGCCGGGTCTGCGTTTCATCATTCCCTTCATCGACAGCGTCAGCTACAAGGTCACGACGAAGGACATCATCCTCGATATCCAGGAGCAGGAAGTCATCACGCACGATAACGCCCTGATCCTCGTCAACGCGATCGCGTTCATCAAGGTCACCGATTCGGTGAAAGCGGTCTACGGCGTCGAAAATTACATCGAGGCGATACGCAATATGATCATGACGACGCTGCGTTCGATCGTCGGCGAAATGGAACTCGACCACGCCTTGTCGAAGCGCGAGACGATCAAGATGCGCCTGAAGGCGAGCGTCGCGGACGAGGCGATGGATTGGGGACTGACCGTCAAATCCGTCGAAATCCAGGACATCAAGCCGTCGTCGTCGATGCAGCGCGCGATGGAATTGCAGGCGGCCGCCGAACGCGAAAGGAAGGCGATGGTCACGCGCGCCGAGGGTGAAAAACAGTCGATGATCCTGACCGCCGAGGCGCGCCTGGAATCCGCCAAACGCGACGCGGAGGCGCAAATCACGCTCGCCGAAGCGTCTTCGCAGGCGATCACCAAGGTCGCGGGGGCGCTCGGAACGAACGACGTTCCGGCGTATTACCTCCTCGGCGAAAAGTATATCGCGGGCATGACCCGGCTCGCCGAGTCGGATAACGCGAAAATCCTTCTCCTGCCCGCCGACATCCAGAGTACGCTGCGCGGCTTGCTCCGCCAGCACGCCTCATGACGCGGAACAGATCCTTGCCCGGAGAAAAATCCCGATTGCACCAGGCATACCCTCCCTTCGGAAATGACATGTTCCTGACCGGCGTCAAAAGCTTTCTCGTCCACTATGCCCTGCCCATCGGCCTGACCGTCGTGCTTTACCGTTATTACGAACTCCCGGAGAACGCACCCTTTTTTTTCATCGGGCTGCTTTGTTTCGCCGATGGCATATCAATCTTCGTGACCTGCGGCTGCTTCGACATGCCGTTCTGGGTCGCCCGAACGACGCGGATCATCGACGGGAAGAAAGCCGCGCGAAAATATCCCCTCATCTATTTTCTTGCCGGGGTCGCTGCCATTGCCTACGACAAATTTGCTTGATGCCCGCGCCGTCGATACTTCTTTCCAGATTCTCGCGGAAATGACATGTTCCTGACCGGCGTCAAAAGCTTTCTCGTCCACTACCTCCTGCCCCCCGGTCTGCTCGGCGTGCTCTGCCATTACTCCGGACTGTTGCGGAACGCACCCTGGCTTTTCGTCGGGCTGGCTTTCTTCGTCACGGGCGCGTCGGTCTATGTCACCTGCGGCTGCTTCGGCATGCCGTTCTGGATCGCCCGGACGACGCGGATCATCGACGGCGAGGTGGCCGCGCGAAAATATCCTTTCATCTATTTTCTTGCCGGGGTCGCTGCCATCGCCTTCGGCAAATTTGCTTGACGCCGACGCCATCGACGCTTCTTCCAAGGAGAACCGTATGAAAAACTTCACTTTCTACAACCCGACGCGCATCCTTTTCGGCAAGGGGCGCATCGCCGACCTCGCACGGGAAATTCCCGCGGGAGCGCGCGTCCTCGTCACTTACGGCGGCGGCAGCGCGCTGGCGAACGGCGCGCTGCCCGAAGTCAGGGAAGCGCTTCGCGGATTCGTGTCGATCGAATTCCCCGGAATTGAACCGAACCCAGTGTATGAAACGCTTCAGAGAGCCGCCGAAATCGCGCGCCGCGAAAAAATCGATTTTCTGCTGGCGGTCGGCGGCGGTTCGGTCATCGACGGGACGAAATTCATCGCGGCAGCCGTCCCTTTCGCGGGGGACGCCTGGGATATCCTGGAGAAACACGCGAAAATCACCGCCGCGCTGCCCTTCGGCGTCGTTCTGACGCTCCCGGCGACGGGGTCGGAGATGAATAACGGCGCCGTCATCAGCCGCGCGACGAGCAAACTCGCCTTCGGCAGTCCGCGCATTTACCCGCTCTTCTCGATACTCGACCCGACGAAGACCTACTCCTTACCGCCGAAGCAGACCGCCAACGGCGTCGTCGACGCATTCGTACACGTCATCGAACAGTATCTGACCTTCCCGGTACAGGCAAAAGTCCAGGACCGTTTTTCCGAGTCTCTTCTGCTGACGCTGATCGAGGAGGGACCGAAGGCGCTCAAAGACCCGCAAAATTACGACGCGCGTGCGAACATCATGTGGACGGCGACGATGGCGCTGAACGGACTCGTCGCCATGGGCGTCCCCACCGACTGGGCGACGCATATGGTCGGGCACGAGATTACAGCGCTCCACGGGCTGGATCACGCGCAGACGCTCGCGATCGTCCTTCCGGCGATGCTCACCGTCCGCCGCGAGGAAAAGCGCGAGAAGTTGCTGCAATACGCCGACCGCGTCTGGGGTCTGCGCGACGGCGCGCCTGATGAAGCCATCGACCGCGCGATCGAATGCACGCGGGATTTCTTCGAGTCGCTCGGCGTCAAGACGCGCCTTTCGGACTACGGAATCGGAAGCGAGGCGATCCCGGCGCTCTTGTCTCAGCTCGAACGGCATAAAATGACCGCGCTCGGCGAACACGGCGCCTTCGGCGTCGAGGACGCGCGCAAGACGCTCGAAAAAGCGCTCTAGCGCGCGCTTCAAAACGCCGGGATATTCCACAATAGATTATTTTAGAAAGATAACATCATGAAAATTGCCGTCATGGGCGCGGGCGCCGTCGGTTGCTATTACGGAGGAATGCTCGCGCGCGCGGGGAACGACGTCGTCCTGATCGCGCGTCCTTCGCGCGTCGATGCCATCCGCGAAAAAGGGCTGTATATGGAAACGACGGGTTTCAGGGAATACGTCCAGGTTCGCGCGAGCACGGAAGCGTCCGCCGTCGCCGGCGCTGAACTCGTCCTCTGCGCGGTCAAATCGCCCGACACGCTATCCGCCGCCGACGCGATCGCGCCGCATATCGACCCCAATGCCTTCGTCCTGAGCCTGCAAAACGGCGTCGACAACGCGGATCGCCTGAGAGAGCGCTTGAAGAACCCCGTCGCGTCGGCCGTCGTCTATGTCGCCGCCGAGATGGCGGGGCCGGCCCACGTCAAGCACCACGGGCGCGGCGAACTCGTTTTCGGGCCGACCGCTGTCGAGCGCGGATTCGACAAGCTGTTCATCGCAGCCGGCGTGCCGATCGAAGTTTCGGACAACGTCATCGGCTCGCTCTGGGCGAAGCTGATCCTCAACTGCGTCTACAACCCGCTCTCCGCGATCACGCAACTCTCCTACGAGCGCGTCGTCGCCGGGGAAGGCGCGTGGGACGTGATGCGCGACATCGCCGACGAGTGCCTCGCCGTCGCAAAGGCCGACGGCGTCGCCGTCGAGGGCGACACATGGAAAGCCGTCGAGCGCATCGCGCAAACAGTGCCGACGCAACTCTCGTCGACGGCGCAAGACGTCGCCCTCGGCAAGCGTACCGAGATCGACTATATCAACGGGTACGTCCTGCGCAGGGGACGCGCGCTCGGCGTTCCGACGCCGGTCAATCGCGCGATGCACAGCCTCGTGAAGTTGATCGAAGGACGCAAACCTAATTTCAACAACTGAGGTCAGGCGCGCAGGCGGCGAAGATGCTCACGCTGAACAAAGTATTCCAGCGAACTTTCCGGATGCAGTTCGACGGGCAGACGGCGACGTGCTTCACCGTCGACCGCTACGGCAAGCAATACATCGTCACGGCGCGTCACGTCGTCCCCGAATCCGGGCGGATCGCCACGATCGAAGTCCAGCACGAGGGCGAATGGAAACGCCTCGACTGCAAGATCCTCGCGCGCGGCCCCGGCGACGTCGACATCTGCATCCTCGCGCCGCCGCACGCGATTTCCCCATCGGTCGAAATCCTTCCCACGACGCAGGGAATCACCCTGGGGCAGGACGTTTACTTCCTCGGATTCCCTTTCGGGCTGCAATCGGAAGTCGGCGAACTCAACGACGGATTCCCCTTTCCCCTCGTCAAGAAGGCCTGCGTTTCGATGCTCTCGCTCAAAGGGCGCGACGCGCGCTACCTCCTGCTCGACGGCGTCAACAACCCCGGCTTTTCGGGCGGCCCCGTCGTTTTTTCACCTCAGGAAAACAGCGAAGCCACGTGCATCGCCGCCGTCGTCGCCGGCTATCGCTTCGTCTGGGACAAGGTCTATCTCGACGACAAGGAAACCGAACTGACCGTCCCGAGCAATACCGGCATCATCGTGGCGTACTCGATCGAGCACGCGCTCGAAATGATCCGCGCCAACCCCGGCGGCGCGGCGATCGGCTGAGATTCAGAGGACTGAGGACAGAGGACAGACGACAGAGCGCTCGCTGGCGCTCGCTTTGTGACCAGTTTTCAGTCGTCAGATGTCGCAGGACTTCCTCCCTCTGATTACTGATTCCTGACTACTGAGGCCGAAGGCCGTTCTGTCTTCTGTCCTCTGTCCTCTGTCATCTGTCTTCTGTCAATCACGCGTAGTGTTCCGAAACCGCTTCTTCCAAAGTACGCGCTACCCATTTATTGAGGCTCAGACCATCGTGGGCAGCGCGCATGGCCACGCGCTGGTGGATTTCAGGATTCAGGCGCACATTGAAGGTGCCGGAAAAAGGCTTTTGCGGCTCTTTTCCCTTCTTGGCGCAATATTCAAGGTACACCTCGATGGACTCCGCCAGCGCGACCTTGAGTTCGTCGATGGAACGCCCCTGAAAGGTGATGACGTCGGTGAGGTGCAACACATCACCGTGAAAAATGTCGGCTTCCGGGTCGTATTCAAAACTACCCTGATAGCCCTTGTAGGCAAGTATGCTCATGTTTTCGTTCCATTAACTGGAAAAGGAACCACTCCGGCATTTTCGAGAAAGCGACGGACAGATTTTACCGCCCCCTTGTCGGTATCGGGTTGCGGGTGCGGGCGGTGGAAGTGAGCAAACACTCCATTGATTTCCACGCATACACGCGACCCCTGCGCTTCTTCCAGCACTCCGCCGCAAGCGGCAAACAAGGCCTCGACATCGGCCCATTTGATGCCCGACCTGACAGGATCGGCGAATACGGCTTCCAAGGTCTTGCGGTTTTTACTGTTCATGGGAAATAATACCACTTTTCAGTTGCAAATCAAAGCCGATAAAGCGACTCACGGTTGATAGCGGCCTCGGCGGCGACGGCGCCCAAGCCACCGTACGCTTCTGCCACAGTGCGCAATGCCAGAAGACCCGCCGCTCGGTCGTTGGGATCGTCGAGCGTTCCCATCGCTACCTTCAGATATTCGACCGCCAAATCGCGGTCAGCGCGCAGTTCCGCGACTTCCGCCTCATGGTGCGACACCGCGCCTTTGAACTTGTCCATCATTGCCTCCGTTTCCATTTTCGATCCCTCGCCGTTTCCATATCATCGTCGGCATTTTTCCTCATTCCAGCCCCTCCTCCGGGCGTAGCGTTTTCGAGATCAGCGCTTTCATTTCCGCGTCGTCGAGCGCGAAGAGCAGGGAGAGACCCGCGCGCAGGAGGTCGCTTTTTCTGAGATTCACGCCCTCGGCGCGCAGGCGTTTTTTCAAATCGTCGAGGTAGAGGTACTCGGCTTCGGGAAAGGTGAAGGAATCGCGGACGAAGCCGCTTTGGCGGACTTTTTTGTCGAGCGGGCGCGGAAAGGCTTTCGAGAGCCGGCGCTTTCGCGGCGTTTCGTTTTCAGGGTTTTCGTTTCCCTGACGCGCGGCTGCGGACTTTTCGTCCGTAACGCTTTTTTTCACACGCGCCATGGGTCGCCTCCTTCGTTTGAAGCTGCCGGCGCACGGACGATCAGCGCGACGGCTTCGCTTGAAATCCCCTCTTCCCGCCCGACGAAGCCCAGGCGTTCCGCGGTTTTTGCCTTGATGTTGACGCGGTCCGCCGCAAGGTCGAGGTCGGCGGCGATTCTTTCGCGCATCGCCGGGATGTGCGGCGCCATTTTCGGGCGCTCGGCGTTGATCGTCGCGTCGATATTGAGAATCCGCCACCCCGCTTTTTCGAGTTTTTCGCGCGTATCGCGCAAAAGAGTCCGGCTGTCGACGCCGGAATAGCGCGCGTCGGTGTCTGAAAAGTGCGTCCCGATGTCGCCGAGCGCCGCCGCGCCGAGCAGCGCGTCGATAATCGCGTGGAGCAGAACATCCGCGTCCGAATGTCCAAGAAGGCCGCGCTCGTGCGGTATCTCGACGCCGCCGACGACCAGCCGGCGCCCCGGAACGAGCGCGTGAATGTCGCAACCCTGGCCTACACGTATCATTTTTTTTCCTTTCTCGCCTGGATGAGCGCTTCGGCGAGCCGCAAATCTTCTGGAAAAGTCACCTTGAAGTTGCTCGTCTCCGAGCGCACGAGCCGCGGCCGCATTCCGGCGGCTTCGACCGCGCCGGCTTCGTCGGTCGCGCGAGAGTTTCGCAGGACTTCGCGCAACAGGCCGTAGCGAAACATCTGCGGCGTCTGCGCCTGCCAGAGTCCGTCGCGCGGTCGCGTCGCGGCGACGCGTCCTTCGGCATCGGCGTGTTTGAGCGTATCCGCGACGGGGACCGCCAAAAGGCCGCCGACAGGGTCGTTGTCGAGCGCGTCGATCAAGGCGTCGAGCATCGAGCGCGTAAGACACGGGCGCGCCGCGTCGTGGACGAGGATCCAATCTTCTTTTCCCGGAACGCCTTCGATCGCCCGCAAGCCGTTGAGGACGCTTTCCGCGCGCGTCGCTCCGCCGCAGAATACCGCGCGCAGTTTAGGCTCGAACGCCGACCAGTCGCAAGACGACCAGCGCGCGTCGTCGGGCGAAAGCACGACATAGACGGCGTCGATCCGGTCGCACGCGCACAGGGCTTCGATCGCGTGGCGGATCATCGGGTAGCCGGCGAGTTCCAGATACTGCTTCGGCGTCTCGGCGCCGAAGCGCGCGCCGGACCCGGCGGCGGGAAGCAATGCATAATGATGTAACATTCGCCCATTTTAATGCTTCATTCCGTTTCCAGTTCATCCCTTCCATCGTCGACTTCGCCTTGCCGTACTACTTGTACTGTCTGCGGCTCGTCTTCTCGGCATGAACGAACTGGAAAAGGAATCCATCGGCGCGTGTAATTCCTTTTCCGGCGGGAGCGCCACGAGGCCCATCCCTTCCCGAAGGGGAATCTCAGAGCGACGCCGGTTTTTTGACGAAAATCGAATTTCACTACGACAATGCCACGATGAACACTGAAACGCTTCTGTTTTCGCTCCCGGCGGGAGACGACCTTCTGCGCGGGAGTTTCAACGATGTCGGCGAAAGCGCCGGGATCGTCTTCGTGCCGCGTGCCTCGGCGGACGCTGGGGATGCCGCCTTCATCGACGCTTTCAACGGCGCGGGACTGTCGACCTTCAGCGTCGGCCTGCTCTCGGCGCGCGAGGAGGGCTTTTCGGACGTCCAGGACAACGTGCCCCTGCTCGCCAAGCGCCTCCTCGATTTCATCGACCACTTGAAACGGCATCTGGCGCGCGATCTGCGGCAGCGCATGGCGATTTACGCCGAGGGCGCGGCGTCCCCCGCCGCGCTGCGCGCCGCAGCGGAACGCGACAACGACATCGCCGCGCTCGTCTGCCGGGGCGGCTTGATCGACCGCGCCGGGTCGCTTTACCTCGACGCCCTGGACTCGCGGCTGCTTTTCATCGCGGACACCGACGATGCGGCGTGCCTCGCGTCGGCGGAACGCGCTTTCGCCCGCATCCCTTGCGAAAAGGAAACAGCACGGATCGACGCGGACGACGCTGTCGCGCGCAAGGCGATCGAGTGGTTTCAGGGGGCAGAGGACTGAGGACAGAGGACAGAAGACAGAACGGCCTTCGGCCTCAGTAGTCAGGAATCAGTAATCAGAGGGAGGAAGTCCTGCGACATCTGACAACTGAACACAGACCACAAAGCGAGCGCCAGCGAGCGCTCTGTCCTCTGTCCTCTGTCCTCTGTCCTCTGTCCTCTGTCTTCTGTCCTCTGTCTTCTGTCCTCTGTCTTCTGTCCTCTGAAAATCAGACGCTTGAAAACATTTCCTCGCGCGCCGCTCGGCCGATCGCGACGATCCCCGGATGTTTCGACCGCCGTTCGGTCGTGATCGCGTAGATTTGTTCGACGACTTCTTCGACGCGCCCGATTTCGACGACTTTATATTGTTCGCACACGTGTTTGCGTATCGTCGTCGGCGCGACGAAAAGCCCCGCGCCGGCGCGTCCGAAAGCCTTCATCAGAGCGCTGTCGTCGAATTCGGCGATGATGCGGGGGCGCACACTTTGCGCATCGAGCCATTCCAGGAGCTTCGGTCGGATCGCCATGTCTTCTCCGGGGAGCAGGAAGGGCGCGTTGTTCAGCGAGCGCGGGAAGTTTTTTGAAAACTCTTCGGCGAAACCCGGCGCGCCGAAGACCGTCAGAACGCTTTCGCCGAGTAAATGGCTGAATCCGCGCACGTTCAAATTCGATTGCATCGGCCGGTCGGCGATGATCATGTCGAGGCGCTGAACCGCGAGTTCGCCCAAGAGCGACGCCAGACGCCCTTCGCGGCAGATCAGGCGAACTTCTTCTTCGAGTCGGAAAACCGGTTCGATCAGGTGATGGGCGACGGATTTCGACACGGAATCCGCGATGCCTATCCGAAAAAACAAGGTTTTCTTCGTTTTGTGGTTGTGCAGAACGTCGAGCAGTTCGTCGCCCAAGTTGAAGATCGTTTTGGCGTAGCCCAGGATGCTCCGTCCGGCTTCGGTCAACTCGCGGTTCCGCCCCAGGGGACGAAAGAGTTCGACGCCGAGCCGTCCTTCGAATTCGCTGAGCTGCCCGCTGATCGCCTGCGGCGTCAAGTGCAGATGCTCGGCGGCACGGGCGATGCTCCCCATCTCGGCGACGACCCAGAAGTAACGTAAATGCTTGAAATTTATGGAGTTCATGATCCTTTTTCAAAAATATTTCACCCGTTCCGACACCGAAGGCCCATAGAATCGTTTTTTTCGATGCTTTTGGTCATTATATTCGACTTGTTGGATATATTCCGTGGCTTTACCATTCTTTGGAATCGAATGATTCCTTTTCCAAATCGTTCGTGCTTTGATGCCAAGCCGCTGACAGTACAAGTAGTACGGCAAGGCGAAGTCGACAAAGGCAGGGGCGGTTTGGGAAAGGAATGCTGTCGCGTCGAACGGGTTGCCGGATTACGCTCGACCGGCCTTCGATCGACAGAAAACAGTGCAAAAAACAATAACGGCTCCCATTGAGTTTGCCCATGTGCAAGGGAATTTTTGCGACATTGCCAAGGACGGCTTTCCCCGTCCCTGCCGTGCCGCGTCCGTGGTGCGGGAACCGGGACAAGAGATTTCACGCGCTTTTCTCAAAAACGAGACGAACGGCGCAAAAAACATTACACTTCCATAGATACGACGCTTCAACCCTGAACATAAGGTCAGAAAAAACGCACGTTCAAAAAACGCCGCGCCTGAATTCGGCAATCCTTAAATCCAGAGGGAATTGGTATGCACGATAAAGAAGCTCACGCAAAGCAACTCGAAGAACTCGTTTCCGAGTTCAGCACCCATCTCGAAAGAGGTCTCTCCCAGAGCGACGCGCGCGCGCGCCTGGAAAGCGACGGCCCCAACGAGCTGACCGAACGTCCGAGGCCGGGCTTTCTCGCGCTTTTGTGGAACCAGTTCAATAACTATCTTGTCATCATCCTCGTCGTCGCCGCGGGAATCTCGCTCGCGCTCGGCGAATACATCGATTCGATCGCCATCCTCTTCATCATCGTCCTGAACTCCGTCGTCGGCGTCATCCAGGAGTCGAAGGCCGAGCAAGCGCTCGAAGCGCTCAAGAAGATGTCCGCACCGAGCGCGCAGGTTCTGCGCGACGGGCAGCAAATCTCGATCCCCGGACGCGAACTCGTCCCCGGCGACATCGTCCTGCTCGAAGCCGGAAACTACGTCCCGGCCGACTTGCGCCTGATCGAAAGTATCAACCTGAAGATCGAAGAAGCCTCCTTGACCGGCGAATCGGTCCCGGTCGAAAAGGCCGCGAATGTCGTCCTCGACGCCGATATTCCGCTGGGCGACCGAAAAAACACTGCGTTCATGGGGACGCTGATCACCTACGGGCGCGGCCAGGGCCTCGTCACGGGAACCGGCATGTCGACGCAGATCGGCCTGATCGCCGAGATGATCCAGTCCTTCGAGGCCGAAGACACGCCGCTACAGAAAAAACTCGAATACCTCGGCAAAGTCCTCGGAACGGCGTGCCTCGCCATTTGCGGTCTCGTCTTCATCTACGGACTCTTCCGCGACACGCACCTTTCGAGCGCCTTCGAGATCGGCTTCATGCACTATCTCGAAAGCGAGAAAAAAGACATCATCGGCCTCTTCATGACCGCGGTCAGCCTCGCGATCGCGGCGGTTCCCGAAGGACTCCCGGCAATCGTCACGATCTGCCTCGCCCTCGGAATGCAGCGGATGATCCGCCACAACGCCCTGATCCGCAAACTCCCTGCCGTCGAAACGCTCGGCTGCGCGACCGTGATCTGCTCGGACAAAACGGGTACCCTGACGCAAAACGAAATGACGGTCGTCCAGGGCTGGGCCGGCGGAAAAAGATTCCGCGTCACGGGCGAAGGCTATGCCCCGGTCGGCGAGTTCTTCGTGGGAGAAACGCCCTTCGACACGGCGAACGACCCCGACGCTTCTCTGCTGCTGACGGGTTCGCTCGTTTGCAACGACGCAAAACTCGTCGAAAAGACCGACGACGAGACCGGAAGGAAATTCTGGCGGATCATCGGCGACCCGACCGAGGGCGCGATGGTCGTCGCCGCCGCGAAGAGCATGTACTGGCAAAACGACTTCGAAGTCCAGCTTCCCAGGGTTCAGGAAATCCCCTTCGATTCCGACAGAAAGCGGATGACGACGATCCACCACGTCAAAGGGACGGCGCACGCGCTCTTCGCCGAAATGCCGACGCCGGTCGTCGCCTTCGTCAAGGGCGCGCCCGACGTCATCCTCGACCTGTGCACAAAACAGCGCGTCGACGGCAAACTCGTCGACCTCGACGACGACGCGCGCGCCGCGATCCTCGAACAGAACCACGACATGGCGTCCAGCGCGCTTCGCGTGCTCGCGGTCTCGTACCGACCGCTCCCCGACCTCATCGACCAACCGACGCCCGAAAACGTCGAAAAAGACCTCGTCTTCATCGGCCTCGTCGGGATGATCGACCCGCCGCGCCCCGAAGTCATCGAAGCCCTGAAAATTGCGCGCGGCGCCGGACTCAAGAGCGTCATGGTCACCGGCGACTACAAGGATACCGCCGAAGCCATCGCGCGCGACATCGGCCTCTTGACGCCCAACGGCTTGGTCCTGACCGGCCCCGAAATCGAAGTCCTCACCGACGCGGAACTCGCCGCGAAAGCCCCGCAACTCGAAGTGTGTTGCCGCGTATCGCCGCAACACAAGACGCGCATCGTCGACGCGATGAAGGCCAACAACCACGTCGTCGCAATGACGGGAGACGGCGTCAACGACGCCCCGGCGCTCAAGCGCGCGAATATCGGCGTCGCGATGGGCGTCACGGGAACCGACGTCGCCAAGCAAACCGCCGACATGGTACTGACCGACGACAACTTCGCCAGCATCGTTTCCGCCATCGAGCAGGGCAGGATCATCTACTCGAATATCCGAAAATTCGTCTACTTCCTGCTCGCGTGCAACATCGGCGAAATCCTGATCATTTTCTGCGCGATGCTCCTTGGTATGCCGATCCCGCTCCTGCCGGTCCAGCTTTTGTGGCTCAACCTCGTCAGCGACGGCGCGCCCGCGCTCGCGCTCGGCCTCGAACAGGGTGACAGCGACATCATGAAGGAACCGCCGCGATCGCCTCTCGAACCCGTCATCAACAAAGACATGGCGATCGGAATCTCCGTCGTCGGCATCGTCGACGCCGTGGCCGTTCTCACGGTCTTCTCGATCGCCCTTGCCCGTTACCCCGGCAATCTTGCGGTCGCGCAGACGGTCGCCTTCACCACGCTCTGCTGTTCCGAGCTGCTCCGCGCGTTTGCCTCGCGTTCCGAATATCACAGCATCTTCACGATCGGCTTCTTCACCAACCGCTGGATCGTCTGGGCTGTCGGCGCCTCCTTCCTCCTGGTGTTGATGGTCGTCTACATCCCCTTCCTAAGGCCGTTTTTCGACACCGTGCCTCTCTCGCTCGGCGACTGGGCGTTGATGCTGCCGTTCTGCTTCGCCTCGCCCGTGGCGATGGAATTGCTCAAATTCCTGTTCAGGATGCACAGAGGAATTACAGCGAAATAAGCCCCGCTTTCTCCTTCTCTCTCCTCCCCCGAAACGCCGCCTTCGAAGTCGGCGCGTCGGGGTTTTTCTTTTCGGGGTTTGCGTGGAAACCGTGACGAACTGTCACGCTTTGAAAATGCTTGCACCGGACGGAAAAATGCGCCTGACCGATGTTGCCGACACAGAGCAGCTTTTTCGGCTCATCCAAGCCATCCCGTCAAAAAAAGCCGAGCCATTCAAGTTGTGACTGGCGCAGGTGGGGAATGAACGGATCAACGAAACTGCCGACCCGGAATTGGCGATAGACCGCGCCCTGGAAACCTAGCAGAAGGTGCGGCGTACCGCCGCGATCTCTCCGCCGACACTCAAAGAAAAGCTGTCGTGGCAGAAGAAGCAACGTGAGTTGGAAGGTAGACGCGGTAAACTGCGGCGGAAGTTGTTCGAGCGGCAGGATGAAGTTGAGGCGCGGCGCAATGAGATTATCAACCAGTTGAAAGCGTAGCTTGGACAATGGGTGGAGGAACGGGAGTTGTTTATGATTGGGTGGGAGCTGAAATAATGAGTAAAAAAGCAGAACTCAGTATCGCGGGCATCTCTTTTGAGGACATGAAAAAAACCAACGCGCACGGCGCGGAATACTGGAGCGCGCGCGACTTGCAGCCTTTGCTGGGCTACAGTCAGTGGCGGCGCTTTGAGCAAGCGATAGGCCGTGCCGTAAGCTCTTGTAAATCATCAGGAAATCCGCCAGAAAACCATTTTGCCGGCGTCGGCAAAATGGTCGACATCGGGTCAGGAAGCAGCCGGACAGTAGATGACTATCACCTTTCTCGCTTTGCCTGTTACCTGATTGCCCAGAATGGCGACCCGCGCAAACCTGAGATTGCGCGGGCGCAAAAGTATTTTGCCATTCAGACCCGCAGGCAGGAACTGAGCGATCAAGCCGCTGTCGACCAAGAACGGTTGGAGCTACGCAAACAAACCTCCGAAGAATTCAAGGCGCTTTCAGGCGCAGCGCAGGACGCGGGCGTACAAAGCCGGATGTTCGGCGTGTTTCATGACGCTGGCTACAAGGGGCTGTATGGCGGCTTGGGGCGTGAGGCCATCAAGCGGCGCAAAGCCATCCCCGACAAAGATAATCTGCTCGACCGCATGAATGCGACCGAATTGGCCGCCAACCAGTTCCGCATGACCCAAACCCGCGATAAACTGGAACGCGACCATGTATATGGACAAGCACAGGCCATCCAAACGCATGAACAAGTCGGGCATGAAGTGCGCCAAGCCATCAAGCGCATCGGCGGTACCCTGCTGGAAAACATTCCGCCTGCTGAACATATCAAAGAGGTTGAAAAGCGGTTGAAGTCGGTGACGCCGAAATTGGCGTTGGAGGATAAGGACGCCAAGGGGTTGCTTGGGGAGGAGAATGAATAAAGACTTAAGGGTTCTTCGCTATTTCAAGTGGGGGAGATGAAAATCGAGTCGATGCGGCTGCTCGAATTCCTGCGCTTCGAACAGAAGACATGAAAGCATTGAACCTGGAAATGATATGGTACTGAAGTCAAGGCATCCTGGACAAAGCGTAACCAGTCGCAATACTGACAAGCCAGGCGGATAGAATGCCGACGGCGTTCGCGCCGGGGTCTTTCTGGAAGAAATGCGTGACGACCGCTCCGACGACGAGCATGACAGGAAAATGCGTCAGGAAAACGCCGTAGGAAAGTTTGCTGAAGAAGCGCAGCAGGCGGATGACCCGAAGGTTTTCAGGAAGGCGTCGACACACCGGCGTCGAGAGCGCGAACGCCGTAACTGACGCCAGCGCGATCCGCGAACGAAAATCGACTCCGAGCGCGAGAATCGACGCGAATACGAGAAACGCCAACCCCGGCGCCTTTCGTTCCGAGTGCCTGACCCGGAAAGCAAGTATGCCGAATCCGTAGGCGCCGAAGAAGTAAGGCGCCCAGTCGTCAAAGGCCGGGTCGCGGTTGAAGTAAAACAGCGACGCGAGAACTCCGGTGGCGACGAACAAATCCCCCCACGCGCGCGCTTGCTGCGTGTCTCCCTTGCCGAGCGCCCGTGATGCTTTGAGCATTCCGAGAAAAAGAACGAAAAGCTGGAAGTCGATCGCGATATACCAGACGCCCGCCGAGAGCGAATCGACGCCCAGGATTCCCTGTAGCAGAAAAATGTGCGCGAGCACTTGCGGAATCGTCGGCGGCGCGGGAATCGAATCGTTTGTCATTAGATGGCGCGCGAAGGCGGCAGCGACGATCGCAAGCGCGAGCGCGACGGCGTAGGGGGGCACGAGTCTCAGAGCGCGGTTTTTCAGCGCCTGGAGAGGGGATACGAGCTTGAGTTCTCCGCCGGGGACAAGCGCGCGCGCCGCGAGGTAGCCGCCCGTGACGAGGAAGACCTGGACGGCGACGCGCGCATTCCGGCTGAACCACGCGAGCGTTTCCGGCGCGTATTCACGGATCGCGTCGCTCATCGGGCCGTAAAAGGCCAGGTGGTGCAGGACGATGAACTGCGAGGCGACAGCTTTCAGCGCGTCGATGAGCACCGATCGGGTTTTCAGGGTGTCGCCGATCGGGAGCATCGCAAGCGCTGGAAGCGTCAGCCAGTCAGTCGGGCGGCGTCCGCAGCGTCCCCGACCGGCACGCTGCGCGCAACATCGGCCACTGCTTTTCCCATTGTTCGGCAGGCTCGCGCGAAAAACCGCTTTTGACGTAATTTTGCCAGCGCCCGACGACGTAGCACAACAAAAGGTTGGCGAGCGCGGTGAAATCGGTTTCGCCCGGAATTTTATCCTGCGCCGCCGCGATTCGAAGCGCCTGCCGGATCGCCGCTTCGATCCGGTCGAGCAGTTGGTTGATTCGCGCCTGAAGGCGATCCTTTTCGTTGACGAGCGCCTCTCCGGTCAGGACTTTCGTCATGCCACGGTTGCGCTGGGCGAAATTGAGCAAGAGGACAAGCACGCCTTCGAGTTGCTTGATGCCGTCGGCCTCGGCGGAAGAGATTCGGTTGATGACGCCGAAAAGCGAGGTTTCGATGAATTCGATCAAGCCGTCGAACATCTGCGCCTTGCTGGCGAAGTGACGGTAAAGCGCGGCTTCGGAGCACACAAGCCGCGCGGCGAGCGCCGCCGTCGTTATTTTTTCGCCCTGCGGATTCTCCAGCATCAGCGCGAGCATCTGCAATATCTGCAAGCGTCTTTCGCCAGTTTTCGGCATCGTTTGCGCTCCTTGTTTTGCATCGCGCGTACGCGCCCCCAATTCCTTTTCCAAACCGCCCTGCCTGCTTTCGCTGGGGGGAGCGAAACGCACTCCAAGGCTTGCGGTTCGTCTTCCTGAGAACGAAGGAGGTAGAAAAGGAAAAAGGCCGCGCATCGATTCACCGATTCGACGGCGGCCAATCTCCTTCTATCCTCCGACCCCTTCGGAAGTCGCTCGAAGCACGCGGCTCAGGAAGCCTGCGTTGCGGCGGCTTCGAGCGTTTCGACTGTTTCGGCGGTTTTCACCGCGAACTCCGCAGCGGTCCGTGCTTCTTCGCCGGTCGTCGGCGGGGCAAATCGCTCGATGATGTGTTCCGCCATGCTTCTTGCCAACTCTTCCTCGCCGAAGAAGACGATGCCGAAACCGCTCTCGCGCAGGGATTGCGATTCGTCCTCGCTGTGCGTACGCAGGATGATTTCGATCGACGGATTGAGCGTGCGCGCCGTGTCGGCCATCTGGCGGACGTTGACGGGGTCGGGCGTCGCAATGACGAGCATCGCGGCGTTGGCGACATGCGCCTGGATCAACACCGCCGGGTCGGAAGCGTCGCCCGATACGGCGACGATGTCGCGCGTACGCAGGTCTTCGACGCGTTCGCGGTTCTGTTCGACGACGACGTAGGGAATACCTCGCGCTTCCAGATCGCTCGCGATCCTCTTGCCGACGCGGCCATATCCGACCAGGACGACTTGTTTTTCAAGATACTTGCGTTCGACGGTCTTCGGCAATTCGGCGTAGGGGTCGCCGCGCTCCTCGAGTTTTCGCGCAAACGCGTAGCGTTCGAGTATCCACTTCTGGAGCGGGGTGATCAGCATGAAAAGCAGGGGATTCAGCGCGATCGAAATCAAGGAACCGGCGAGGATCAGATTCATCCCCTCCGGCGTCATGACGCCGAGCGAAATGCCGAGGCCGCCGAGGATGAACGAGAATTCGCCGACCTGCGCGAGGCTCGCCGAGACGGTCAGCGCCGTGTGGAGCGAGTAGCGGAAGAAGAGCACGATCGAAAGCGCCGCGATCGATTTACCCAGGATGATGATCGAGATGACAGCGATCAAATGGAAAGGCTGTTCGATCAGGATCGAGGGTTCGAACAGCATGCCGACGGAGACGAAGAAGAGCACCGAAAAGGCGTCGCGCAAGGGGAGCGACTCTTCCGCCGCGCGGTGGCTGAACTCGGACTCGCGCATCACCATGCCCGCGAAGAAGGCGCCGAGGGCGAACGAGACGTTGAAGAGCGCCGACGCGCCGTAGGCGATCCCGATCGCGATCGCGATGACCGAGAGCGTGAAGAGCTCCCGCGAGCCGGTCCGCGAGATTTGCAGGAGGAGCCAGGGCAGGAAGCGGCGACCGACGATCAGCATCAGCGCGATGAAAGCGGCGACCTGCAGGAGGGTGACTCCGATCTCCTGCCAGAGCGGACCCGACACGTGCGAGGGGTCGACGGCGGCGGGGGATCCGAGGACGCCGGCGAGCGGAGGAAGCAGAACGAGGATGAGGACGGTCGCCAGATCTTCGACGACGAGCCAGCCGACGGCGATCCGGCCGTCCATCGTGTCGAGCACACCGAGCGCTTCGAGGGCCTTGAGGAGAACGACCGTGCTCGCGCAGGAAAGCGACAGGCCGAAGATCAGGCAGTTCCCGAGCGGCCAGCCCCACAAGAGCGAAATACAGAAGCCGAGAATCGTCGCCAGGGTCATTTGCGCGATCGCGCCGGGGATGGCGATGCGTTTGACCGCGAGCAAGTCTTCGAGCGAGAAATGAAGGCCGACGCCGAACATCAGCAACATGACGCCGATTTCGGAAAGTTGGGACGCCAATTCCATATCGGCGACGAAGCCGGGAGTGCCCGGCCCCAAGAGGACTCCGGCCAAGAGATAGCCAACCAGCGCCGGAATCCGGATGCGTTCGGCGATGAAGCCGAAAATCAGCGCGATGCCAAAAGCCGAGGCAATGGTCGTAATCAGAGAAATATTATGTCCCATTCAGTCTCATTTCGTCGTTGGTAATGAAATATACAGTCCCACGACCGCACGCCGGACGCGGCGCAAACGCCGACCCTCCGAATTTCCGGTCGAATTGATCGGTTTCCCGTCTATCTCCAAAACTACGCATCGTGGGGCATACATCGGCCATTTTCTCCGCACGCCGCCTTTCCGGCGGTCTTGCGGGTCGTGTTTTTCGCCGAAGAAACAACACTCGGCATTATCGGGCATTGGTCGTCCTTCGTCCAGAGAAAATTGCGGAAACAGAAGACTGAGGACTGAAGACTGAAGACAGAACGGCCTACGGCCTCTGTAGTCAGTCGTCTGTAATCAGAAGGAGCGTCCCATCCGACGTCTGACGACTGAAAACTGGTCACAAAGCGAACGCAGTGAGTGCTCTGTCCTCTGTCCTCTATCTTCTGTCCTCTGACCTCAGATTGACGACGCCCCAGACGAGGCAGCAAAGCCCCAGGATGCCGAAAGCGAGCGTCCAGGAAAGCGCGCGGTCGCTCCCTCCCGAATAGTCGAGCGTCGCGCCGAAGACGAGCGGCGCGATGAAGCCGATCCCGAAGCCGAGGAAGGAGTAGATCGCCATCGCCGCGCCCCGGAATTCCTGCGGCGTCGCCTGGATCAGCCCTGCCGTGAGCGACGCGGAATCGAGCATCGCGGTGACGAAATAAACCGCGACGGCGCCTATTATCAACCACCAAGCGAGCGATGACGTGAAGCCGACCGTCCAGCAGAGCGTCCCGGAGAGCAGCATCATCGCGACGATCCAGCGTTTGCGTCCGACGCGGTTCGCCGCTTCGTTGCCCAGGATGCTCGCAGGCGTCCCGAAGAGGTTGATGATCGCGGCCGCTTCGGTCGGGCTGACGGGGGCGCCGCTTGCGCCGAACGCGAACGTGAAGAAGGCGACGAGCCACGAACGCACGCCGAATATTTCCATGCAGTGCGCCGCGTAGCCGTAGATGTAGCGGCGCACTTCGCCGAGCGACCAGACGTCGCCGAACTGCGAAAACAGCGATCCGCTCGGTTTTTTGACGGGGTCCTTGCGTTCGATGGTCAAGTACATGATTGACGCGGCGAGTAGCGGGCCGAGCGCGAGCAGCGCCATCGTTGTCCGCCACGGAAACACTTTGGCGACCCAGCCCGACGCGAGGAGCGAAAGCGTCGTCCCGAATCCGAAGGACGCGGTGTAAAAAGAGATGTAGCGCGACTGGCGCGGCCCTTCGACGCGGTCGGTCAAGACTTTCAAGCCCGGCATATACGTCCCCGCGAGGCCGATCCCCGTGATCGCCTGGAAAAAAGCGCCGCTGTACATTCCTTGCGCAAGAAAGGCGAACCCGAAAACGCCCGCGGCGTTCAGGCAGCACGCGGCGAGGTAGACCTTGCGCGCGTCGGTGCGGTCGGTCAAACTCGATAGAACGGGGACGGTTACCATGTAGCCGAAGAAGAACGCGCCGCTGATGAAGCCCGCCTGCGCGGCTGTCATCGTCCATTCGATACGTAGCCTCGGCAAAAACGAAGCGTAGGAGGCAAAAGCCGCCATCGTCAGCATTTCGGCGACGCAGATCAGCGCAACGATGCGGTATTCGCGTGTGTTGGGTGTGTTCATAAAGCGACCCCCTCTTTTATGAGCGATGGCCGGCAACTATATCAGGTATCAGGTATCAGGAATCAGGTATCAGATCAGCCAGCGGCGGCGTTGCCGCCGATCAGGTATCAGGAATCAGGAGACAGGAATCAGATCAATTACCGGCGGCTTCGCCGCCAGAAAAAGAGCTTTGAAACACCGATCGGTTTTCATCTGTCTCCTGTCTCCTGACATCTGTCTCCCGTCTCCTGTCCTCTGTCTCCTGATCCCTGATTCCTGGCATCTGACTCCTGAATTTTGACGAATACCTACCCCTCTCTCAGCCAAGCCGCCGCTTCGAGCGCGAAGTAGGTCAGGACACCGTCCGCGCCCGCGCGTTTGAAAGCCAGCAGGGATTCGAGCGCGCTCGCTCTGCCGTCGAGCCACCCGTTATTCGCCGCGGCCTTGAGCATCGCGTATTCGCCGCTCACTTGGTACGCGTAGGTCGGCGCGCCGAATTCGTCCTTGACACGACGAATGACATCTAGGTAGGGCATTCCGGGTTTGATCATCACCATGTCCGCGCCCTCGGAAAGGTCGAGCGCGACTTCGCGCAGCGCTTCGTCGGTGTTTGCCGGGTCCATCTGGTAAGTCGCCTTGCTTCCCTTGCCGAGATTCCCCGACGAGCCGACGGCGTCGCGGAAAGGCCCGTAAAAACACGACGCGTATTTCGCCGAGTATGCCAGAATGCGCGTCTCGCTTCGCTTCTCCGCGTCGAGCGCGGCGCGGATCCGCCCGATGCGACCGTCCATCATGTCGGACGGCGCGACGATGTCGGCGCCGGCGCGCGCGTGCGTCAGCGCCTGTTTCGCAAGCGCTTCGAGCGTCTCGTCGTTGAGGACGATGCCTCGCTTATCTTCAGGGTCGATCAAGCCGTCCTGCCCGTGGCTCGTGTAGGGGTCCAGCGCGACGTCGGTAATCACGCCGAGTTCGGGAAGCGCTTTTTTGAGCGCTGCCACCGCGCGCGGGACGAGACCGTCGGGGTTCCACGCTTCTTCGGCTCCCGGCGTTTTCAAGCCGGCGTCGATCACCGGGAAGAGCGCCAGCGCCGGGATACCGAGCGCGAACGCGCGTTCGGCGACTTCGAGCACGCGGTCGATCGTGAGCCGCTCGACCCCCGGCATCGACGGCACTTCTTCAGCGTGATTTACCCCCTCCTGGACGAAAACCGGATAGATCAGGTCGTCGACGGTCAATACGGACTCGCGCATCAGACGCCGGGAAAATTCGTCGCGGCGCATGCGGCGTAGCCGCGTCGTCGGAAACTGTGCATTGAATTTCATGGAAGATTTCCTTTCAGGGACAGAGGACTGAGGACAGAAGACAGAGGACAGAGCGGCCTTCGGCCTTTGTAATCAGGGTTCAGTAATCAGAGGGAGGAAGTCCTGCAACATCTGAATACTGAAAACTGATCACAAATCTGTCTTCTGTCCTCAGTCCTCTGTCCTCACTTCGCCCGCGCGCTCCAGCCCTTGGCGCTGCGATTCTTCTGGCGCGCGACGCGCGGCGTAGGCGTTTTTTCCAACTTTCCCGAATTTTCCGAAGCGGTCGCCGCGCGCGGCTCATTCGCGATTTCGAGCCATTCGCAGAGTTTCTCTTCGGCCTCGGCGATGCCTTCGCGCTTCAGGCTTGAGAAAAACTGCACGCTCGCGCCGATCTTCATTTCCATGAACGCGGCGTTCACCTTCGTCATCGTTTCCGCCCGCTCGCGGCGCGTCAATTTATCCGCCTTCGTCAAGAGGATGTGGATCGGCTTTCCCGTCTGCGAAAACCAGCCGATCATCCGCTGGTCGAGGTCGGTCAGCGGGCGACGGCTGTCCATGATGAGGACGAGTCCGACGAGCGGGTTCCGGTAGATGAGGTAGGGCGCGAGCAACCCCTCCCACTGTGCGCGGATATCCTTGGGCGCCTTGGCGTAGCCGTAACCCGGCAGGTCGACGAAGAAGCGGTCGTCGCCGAGCGAAAAATAATTCAGGTTCTGCGTCCGCCCCGGTGTCTTGGAAACGAAAGCGAGGCGCGTCTGATTCGCCAAGACGTTGATCGCCGACGATTTTCCCGCGTTCGAACGTCCGGCGAACGCGACTTCGCGCCGGGATTCCGGCGGCAGGTCCCGCAAGTGCGCGACCGTCGTGTAAAAAGCCGCTTTCTGAAAGAGAGACATGGATTGGGTACGGAGGAGGAAGTGCAATAGAATGCAATAGAATAACAGACTTATCGACGGTTTTTGAAAGAGCTTCCGACCGGATGAAATTTCCAGCGACTCCAAGGCTTGCCGAATTTTGCGCGGGGCTTGCTTTTCTCTTTTTCAGCCTCTCTGCCGTCGCCGCCGAACCCGACGCGGAAAATGCCGGACAAAAAGCGGCGATGCTCTGCGCGGCGTGCCACGGCGTCGACGGGAACAGCACGCTTCCCGCGAACCCCGTTCTGGCGGGACAGTTACCCGAAACGCTCTTGAAGGAGTTGAACGACTTTCGCCGCGCGGACGGAAAACCCGCCGCGAGAAACAACGATGTCATGGGCGCGATGAGCGCTGTGCTCTCGGACGAAGACAGACGCATCCTCTCGATTTATTTCTCGCGGCAAAAGCCAGTGCCGCCCACCTTGGACGCTTCGCCCGCCCCGAACACTTCGCCCGAAGACGCCGGCACGGCGCACGTGGCGCCGCCGGAATTTTCGGAACGCGCGAAAACCGCTCAAGTCCTCTGGCGGCGCGGCGACTTCGACCGGCGCATCCCCGCCTGCGCCGGATGCCACGGCACGACCGGCAAGGGTTTGCCCTCGCAAAACCCGCGCGTCGCGGGACAGCATTCGGAATACAGCGTCGCACAGCTCAAAAACTATCGTTCGGGCAAACGCGCCAACGACCGCGAAAAAATCATGCGCACGATCGCCGAAAAACTCTCCGACAAAGAGATCGACGCGCTTTCCGAGCTTGTCGCCGGTCTGCGCTGAGCGCTCTTCCCCCCAAAGCGCCCTGCGGCGCGCGTCCGGTTTTGCAAAAAACACCCGAATCGGCGTTTTGAAACGTCGGCGATGCGTTGTAAAATTATCAATTCCCATGCGCGCTTGATTTCAGGTACGCACAGAGCTTCGTCCAAAACCAGCCGACCCGAAAGTCTGATTGAAAAACCGCCGTCGAGGAGAAAACGAATGAAACGCGCAGTCACCGCCTCTCTGCTTCTTTTCATCTGTCTCTCGGCGCACGCGCGATCTTCGCTTGTCGGTCGCGTCGTCCGCGTCGTCGACGGCGACACGATCGTCGTGCTCGACGCGCGCAACGACAGAATCCGCGTCGGCTTGGTCGGCGTCGACGCGCCCGAGCGCGTCCAGGCCTACGGCGAGGCCTCGCGCCGTTCCCTCGCCAATCTGTGCGCGGGTCAGCCCGTCGCCGTATACGAGATGCAGGAAAACCGCTACGGCTATCTTTTCGGGAAAATATATTGCGCGGGCGTCGACGCCACAGTCGAACAGGTCAAATTGGGGATGGCGTGGGTGCAAGACCAGAAATCGCCCTTGTACAAACTCCAGAAGGCGGCGCAATCCGCGAAAATCGGGCTATGGGCGGATTCGGACCCCATTCCTCCGTGGGATTACAGGGAACGGCGCTGATCCCGCTTCCAGTTCGTTCATGCTTTGATGCCGAGCCGCTTCACGGGTCTTACGTGCCGCAAGGCAAAGTCGACCAGGGACGAACCGGAAAAGGAATGACGCTCGACGACTTCGATTTCGACCTCCCCCCTGAACTGATCGCGCAACACCCCGCGCTCGAACGGCAATCCGCGCGTCTGCTCGACACGAGCGGCGCCATGCTCGCCGACCGGAGAATCTCGGACTTCCCGGACTTGATCCGGCGCGGCGACCTGCTCGTTTTCAACGATACGCGCGTCATCAAGGCGCGCCTGTTCGGAAAAAAGGACAGCGGCGGTCGTGTCGAAGTTCTGATCGAGCGCATCGTCGACCCGCGCCGCGCGCTCGCGCAGATTCGCGCGAGCAAGTCCCCGAAGCCGGGAGGGCGCCTCGTCCTCGAAAATGCTTTTCAGGTCAATGTTTCCGGGCGAATGGAAAACGCCCCCGGTCTTTTCGTGCTCGAACTCGACGACGGCGAGGCGTCGGGGACGTCGGAAGTGTCGCAGGACTCCGGCGATTTTTACGCGCTGCTCGAAAAATACGGTCGTCTGCCCTTGCCGCCGTACATCGCTCACCCCGCGGACGCCGACGACGAGGAACGTTATCAGACGGTCTATGCCCGCTACCCCGGAGCGGTCGCGGCGCCGACGGCAGGACTGCACTTCGACGAATCGCTTTTTGCGCGATTGAAAGCGCGCAGTGCAGGAGTCGCCTGGCTGACGCTCCATATCGGCGCGGGAACTTTCCAGCCGGTGCGCGTGCGCCGCATCGACGAGCATCGCATGCACTCGGAGCGCTTTCACATCCCCCAGGCGACCGCCGACGCGATCGAAGCGACGCGGGCACGCGGCGGTCGCGTCGTCGCCGTCGGGACGACGAGCCTGCGCGCGCTCGAAGCCGCCGGGGCGTCTGGAGAATCGGGACGCGTCGGCGCGGGCGGCGCAGAAACCGATATTTTCATCACGCCGGGATACCAATTCCGCGTCATCGACGCGCTTTTCACGAATTTTCATCTGCCGAAATCGACGCTCATCATGCTGACGCACGCCTTCGCGGGGAGCGAATTGATCCGAAAAGCCTACGCGCACGCCGTCGCCGAGCGCTACCGCTTTTTCAGTTACGGCGACGCTATGTTTCTCGAAAGGCACGACGGTTTTGAAAACCATGTTTAATCCTTGAAGTGATCCCCATGAGAACCCCTTTTCCCCTCTTTTCCCGACGCCGCCCGGACGCTCCGTTCCACCGAGGTTTTCACGATGCGTTTTGAGCTGCTCGCCACCGACGGCGCGGCGCGGCGCGGCCGCATGACACTCGCGCACGGCGTCGTCGAAACGCCCGTCTTCATGCCGGTCGGGACCTACGGGACCGTCAAGGCGATGACACCGCGCGATCTTGAAAACGTCGGCGCGCAAATCTGCCTCGGAAACACCTTCCACCTCTGGCTGCGCCCCGGGCTGGAGGTGATCGCCGCGCACGGCGGCTTGCACCGCTTCATGGCATGGGAGAAGCCGATCCTGACCGATTCGGGCGGATTCCAGGTCTTTTCCCTCGGCGCGCTACGCAAAATCGACGAGGACGGCGTGAAATTCGCTTCTCCGATAAACGGCGACCGGCTCTTCCTCTCGCCGGAAGAGTCGATGCGGATCCAGCGCGTTCTGAATTCGGACATCGTCATGGTTTTCGACGAATGCACGCCTTTCCCCGCGACTTTCGACGAATCGGCGAAGTCGATGCGCCTCTCGCTGCGCTGGGCAAAACGTTCGCGCGACGAGCACGATCGCCTCGGCAACGAAAACGCGCTCTTCGGGATCGTCCAGGGCGGGATGTTTGAAGCGCTGCGCGAAGAGTCGCTCGCGGGGCTTTGCGAGATCGGCTTCGACGGCGTGGCGATCGGCGGCCTTTCGGTCGGCGAACCGAAAGACGAGATGGAACGCATCCTCGCCTGCACGGCGCCGCGCCTTCCGCCAGAGAAGCCGCGTTATCTGATGGGCGTGGGCACGCCGGAAGACCTGATGAACGGCGTCGGTGCGGGAATCGACCTGTTCGACTGCGTCCTTCCGACGCGCAACGCGCGCAACGGGCACCTCTTCACCCGATACGGCGACGTGCGGATCAAGAACGCGCGCTACCGGAACGACCTGCGCCCGCTCGACGCGTCGTGCGACTGCTACGCGTGCCGCCACTTCACGCGCGCCTACCTCCACCACCTCCACCGCGCCGGCGAGATTCTCGGCGCGCAGCTCAACACGATTCACAACCTGCGCTATTACCAAAATCTCATGGCCGAGCTTCGAGACGCGATTCTCGCGGGACGTTTCGCGGAAACCGTCCAGAATCTCCGCGCCGAGCGGGCGGACGCAAACCGCGGATGATACAATAGCTTTTTTTTTGACCTTCCATTTTCAGGAGATTCATTACAGTGTTCATCAGCAACGCGTACGCGCAGTCGGCCATCCCAGGGGTCTCGTTTTTGGGAGGGGGCTTCGACCAAATCTTCATCATGCTCGCGATGTTCGGGGTTTTCTACTTCCTCATGATCCGTCCGCAGCAGAAAAAAGCCAAGGAACACAAAGCGATGCTCGAATCGCTGGCCAAGGGCGATGAAATCATCACGCAGGGCGGCATCGCGGGGCGCATCACGAAGGTCAGCGACAATTTCGTCGGCGTCGCGATCGCCGAGAACGTCGAAATCCAGTTGCAGCGTTCCGCGATCGGCGCCGCCTTGCCGAGAGGAACGCTGAAAAGCCTGTGACGCGCCGCTTCTCGCTTCGTTTCCCGTTTATCTCTCGCGGGGTGTTGAACTTTCATTTCGTTTCCGCTTTCACATGAACCGCTATCCCCTCTGGAAATACATCGTCGTCGTTCTCGCGCTCCTGGTCAGCTTCATTTACGCGCTACCGAATCTCTTCGGCGAATCGCCCGCCGTCCAACTCTCAAGCCTCAAAGCCACGCTCAAAGTCGACGCCAGGATGCAGGAGTCCGCTGAAACGGCGCTGAAAAACGCGGGGATCGAAAACACGGGCGTCCTCCTCGACAACACCGGCCTCAAAATCCGCTTTTCCGACACCGACACGCAGTTGAAGGCGAGAGACCTGCTTGAGAGGCAGTTCAACCCGGACGCCGCCGACCCGCAGTACATCGTCGCGCTGAACCTGCTTCCGAGTTCCCCGCAGTGGCTGACGCGTCTGGGCGCGTTGCCGATGTTCCTCGGACTCGACCTGCGCGGCGGCGTACACTTCCTGCTCCAGGTCGACATGAAGGGCGCGATGACGAAGATGCTCGATTCCTTCGGCGCAGACTTGCGCAGTCTCCTGCGCGAAAAGAATATCCGGCACAACGGCGTCTCGCGCGACGGCGACCGCATCGTCCTCAGATTCCGCGACGCCGAGACGCGCGACCGCGCGCAAAGAGTCGTCGCAGACAACCAGCCCGACCTCCTGCTCTCCGCAGTCGGCGACGGCGCCGACGCAAGGCTCGTCGCCACGCTGAAACCGCAGGCGCTCCAGCGCATCCAGGGAGACGCCGTCAAGCAGAACATGGGGACGCTGAACAACCGGATCAACGAACTCGGCGTCTCCGAGCCGGTCATCGCGCAGCAGGGCGCCGACCGCATCGTCGTCCAGTTGCCGGGTGTGCAGGACACCGCCAAGGCGAAAGACATTCTCGGCAGGACCGCGACGCTCGAAGTTCGCATGGTCGACGACACCCCCGGCGCCTTGCAGACCGCCGTCCAGACCGGGCGTGCGCCCTTCGGGACCGAGCTTTACTACGAGCGCAACGACGACGGCAGCTCCTCCCCCCTCCTCGTCCGGCGGCAGGTCGTTCTGACCGGCGACCGCCTGACCGACGCCCAGGCGGGCCGCGACAGCCGGACGAGCGAACCGGTCGTCTCGCTCACGCTCGACGCCGCCGGGTCGCGCATCTTCAGGGATATCACGCGCGAGAATGTCGGAAAGCGCATGGCGATCCTCCTCTTTGAAAAGGGCAAGGGCGAAGTCGTGACCGCGCCGGTCATCCGTCAGGAAATCGGCGGCGGGCGCGTCCAGATTTCGGGCAGTATGTCGTTCACGGAGGCGAACAACACGGCGCTCCTGCTCCGCGCGGGCTCGCTCGCGGCGCCGATGGAAATCATCGAAGAACGCACGATCGGACCGAGCCTCGGCGCCGACAATATCCAGAAAGGCCTGACGTCGACGATGGTCGGGTTCGCGGTGATCTCCCTCTTCATGATGGTCTACTACATGTTTTTCGGCGTCGTCTCGGTCATCGCGCTCGCCGCCAACCTCCTCTTTTTGACCGCGCTACTTTCGATGATCCAGGCGACGCTGACGCTCCCCGGAATCGCGGCGATCGCGCTGACGCTCGGCATGGCGATCGACGCCAACGTCCTGATCAACGAGAGGATACGCGAGGAACTCCGTGCCGGCGCGACGCCGCAGGCGGCTATCTACGCCGGCTACGAACACGCGTTCGGAACGATTCTCGACTCGAACATCACGACGCTGATCGCCGGAATCGCGCTCCTCGTCTTCGGAACCGGGCCGGTGCGCGGCTTCGCCGTCGTCCACTGCCTCGGCATCCTGACCTCGCTTTTCTCGGCGGTCGTCGTCTCGCGCGCGATGATCAACCTGATCTACGGGCGCCGCCGCAAACTCGAATCGCTTTCAATCGGCCAGATATGGCGGCCGACGGCGGACGCTCACTGAGGATTCGCGCAAATGGAATTTTTTCGCATCAAAAAAGACATCCCCTTCATGCGTCACGCCTTGGTGTTCAACATCATCTCGCTGACGACCTTCGTCCTCGCGGTCTTTTTCCTCTTTTATCGGGGTTTGCACCTCTCGGTCGAATTCACCGGCGGAACGCTCGTCGAAGTCAGTTACACCGAAGCCGCCGACCTCACAAAAATCCGTGAAGCGCTCGCCAAGGCCGGTTATTCCGACTTCACCGTCCAGAACTTCGGTACGAGCCGCGACGTCATGCTCCGCCTGCCGGCGATCGAGGGACAGGACTCGGCAAAAATCGGCGAGTCGATCATGGCCGTCCTCGACAAGGACGCCCCCGGCGCGTCGCGGGGTCGCGTCGAAGTCGTCGGCGCGCAGGTCGGCGAAGAACTCGCCCAGAACGGCTCGATGGCGCTCCTGCTCGTCATCGCCGGGATCGTGATCTACCTCGCGCTCCGATTCGAATGGCGCTTCGCCGTCTCGGCGATCATCGCCAACCTTCACGACGTGGTCATCATCCTTGGGTGCTTCGCGTTTTTCCAATGGGAATTCTCGCTCTCGGTCCTCGCCGGCGTAATGGCCGTCCTCGGCTACTCGGTCAACGAGTCGGTCATCGTCTTCGACCGCGTGCGCGAAACCTTCAAACGCGCGCGCGGCCTCACGACCGCGCAGACGATCGACCGCGCGATCACGAGCACGATCTCGCGCACGGTCATCACGCACGGGTCGACGCAGTTCATGGTGCTCGCGATGTTTTTCCTCGGCGGCGAAACGCTGTACTACTTCTCGATCGCGCTGACGATCGGAATCTGCTTCGGAATCTACTCGTCGATACTCGTCGCAAGCCCGCTCGTCATCTGGCTCGGCCTCTCGCGCGAACACCTCGTGCAGAAAAAGAAACGGATCGACAACACCGGCAGGGGCGGGGCGGTCGTCTGATCAGGGATCAGGGTTTTTCATGCCGCCTCGCGATCGTTGTGGCTCTCACATTCGTTCAGCCCAACCTATACCGTTTCCGCTCCGTTCACGGCGGTATAGGTTGGGCTGAGGAACGAGAGCCACAACGATTCCGCAGGCGCATATCAGGGATCAGATGTCAGGAATCAGATGAAAACCAATCGGCGGTATAGGTTGGGGTGAGCGAAGCGATGCCCAACGTTCCGTAGGCGCATCTCGGCGGTATAGGTTGGGCTGAACGAATGTGTGAGCCACAACGATTCCGCAGGTGTATGAATGATGGGATAAGGGCAGTTTGGAAGGCATGAAAACGCGCCAACGCTTGCCGAATCGTCATAAACCCCCTTCATTTCCCCCTTGTCAGGGGGAATGGATTTCCGTATGCGCGGTTTTTGTAGGGGCACGGCGTGCCGTGCCCAGCGGCGGTATAGGTTGGGCTGAACGAAGAGAAGCCCAACGATTCCGTAGGCGCGTATCAGGGATCAGATGTCAGGAATCAGATCAGTGACCGGCGCTTCGCGCCGCATATTTCTCTGTCTTCTGTCCTCAGTCATCTGTCAACAGCCCCTCATCCCACGCGGGGTGTTTCTCGAAGCCGAGAAGGTTCGCCAGCGTCGCCGCGATATTCGATAGCCCCGCCGTTTCCGTTTGCTTGAGCCCGAAGCGTCCGCCGCTCACGTTGTCATAAAGAATCAGCGGAACCGGGTTGAGCGTATGCGCCGTCCGCGCCCTCTCCGAGCCGTCCGCGTGTCGCAGGGGTTCTTTCGTCTTTTTGTCGAGTTCGACCATCTCGTCGGCGTTCCCGTGATCTGCCGTCACGAGCGCGACGCCGCCGACCGCGTCGACGACGGGAAGGATGCGCGAAAGCGAAAGGTCGACGGCCTCGACCGCCATCGTCGCCGCGCGGAAATTCCCGGTATGCCCGACCATGTCACCGTTGGCGAAATTGCAACGCAGCGTCCGGTACTTCCCGCTCCTCAAGGCCTCGATCATCGCGTCGGCGATCTCGGCGGCCTTCATCCACGGCCTTTGCTCGAACGGGACGCGGTCGCTCGGTACCTCACACCAAGTCTCGCCGTCGAATTTTCCCGAACGGTTCCCGTTCCAGAAATACGTCACGTGCCCGAATTTCTGCGTCTCCGAACACGCGAACTGCGTGATTCCCGTCCGCGAAAACCACTCGCCCATCGTATCGCGGATCGCCGGCGGCGGGACGAGAAAACGCTTCGGCAACTTCAGGTCGCCGTCGTATTGCAGCATCCCCGCGTAACAAACCCTCGGAAAGCGAACACGGTCGAACTTATCGAAGTCGTCGCGCTCGAACGCCTGACTGATCTCGATCGCCCGGTCGCCGCGAAAGTTGAAAAACACGACCGAATCGCCGTCTTCTATCGTACCGACCGGATTCCCGGCGCTCGCCACCACAAAGGGTGGCAAGTCCTGGTCGATCACACCCGGCGCGCGCGCGCGGAACGCGCGGATCGCCTCTGCTGCGCTACCAAAGCGCTCGCCCTCGCCGAGGACGTGCGCGCGCCAACCCCTTTCGACGATCGCCCAATCCGCCTCGTAACGATCCATCGTGACCTTCATCCGCCCGCCGCCCGAAGCGATTTTCGCGTCGAAATCCGCACTGTTCAGTGCCGAAAGAAAGCGCTCGAAAGGCTCGACGTAGTCGAGCGCGCTCGTTTCCGGCACGTCGCGGCCGTCGAGCAGAGCGTGGATGCGGACGCGCCGTAGGCCCTCGCGCTTCGCGCGTTCGACCATCGCCTTCAGGTGATCGATATGGCTATGGACATTCCCGTCGGAAAACAGGCCGATGAAGTGCAGCGTCCCGTCCCTCGCGCCGGAAACGACCTCCTTCCACGCATCCCCGTTCCAGAGCGCGCCCGAGGCAATCGCATCGGCGACGAGCGCCGCGCCCTGACTATAGACGCGACCCGACCCGATCGCGTTATGCCCGACTTCGGAGTTCCCCATATCATCGTCCGAAGGCATCCCGACGGCGCGCCCGTGCGCGCGCAGAAGAACGTTCGGATAATTCGCCATCAGACGGTCGAGCGTCGGCTTTCTCGCCGCGCGGACGGCGTTCCCGGCAGAAACGTCCGAAATACCGTAACCGTCCATCACGACGACGAGAACCGGGCCCTCGACGCCCGAAAATCCTGCCAGTTTCTTCAGCACACGCGATTCCTTTCAAGAAGGACACAGCGACAGGCAAACACCACACGAAGGAAATACTGTTTTATCGTTCCCATCGAAAATCTCCCTTTCACTTCGTGAATATTTTGCGTATTAAAATAACGCAATCTTCGGCACCATATTGGTCAGGGTTCATCCCAAACGCCAGGATTGCATATGCCACCATGGACAGTTCTGCGTTCTTGTAATAGTTCGCTATAGCATTCATTTCATATCTCGCTTAAATATCGCAGCTTCCAGGTTTAGCCCTTTTATCGGAGGGCAACTATATGATGTTGGAATCCAAAGCGCAAAATTTCCGCCTCTGCGCTGATACCTTATTGATTCGCCAAGTAGATTTCCATCGGCACGTCGAATCATCTGAGTCACGGAGCGGATAATGGCTGGATTACCTGTCTGGTAATGCTTGTCCGTTGCTCTATAAAAATATTCATCCGTTGGCTTGGCGTATTCTTCACTATGAACATTGATGTTTCCCCATTTGTCAAATCGATCCTCCGGCAACTTCACAGTCTCATAGACCTTGATCCCGCCGTCGACCGCGCATAAGTGGTCGATTTTGGCGTCGTAGTAAAAATTCCGCCCTCCGGCAAACCAGAACGCGATTCCCCACCACGGCAACCAGAACGCTACGCGTACGAGCCCTGAAATTCTCACCCATTTCGCCTCCGCCTCCTCATGACTGCTACATCCGCGCTGCCAGATTGCCTGCAGAAAGAATAAGCACCAGCGGCCCACCAGCAACCAGACGATGAATGAAATGGCAGCCCCGCCTAATAAAAAAAATCCCATGCTACATACCACTCCAATCGCTGAGTCGGCAATTTATGCCTTTTTTGCCCATTTATGTTTTTTGGCGTTAGAACTGCCGGTACGCCTCGTCCTTGATGATACGCCCAGTTCAGGGTTCCGCAAGCGCACATCGGTCCACATCACTTTCTCGTGGCATAGGTTGGGGTGAGCGCAGCGAACCCCAACACAGCGGCGGATAAAATGGCCGCGAGGGTATAGGTGCGCCACCCCTACCCCATCATTCATACGCCTGCGGAATCGTTGGGCTTCACATTCGTTCAGCCCAACCTATACCGCCGAGAACGGAGCGGAAACGCTATAGGTTGGGCTGAGGAACGAAGCCCAACGTTTCCGGGCGGGTTGAAAAAGCGGCTGCCGTCAGCTTTGCCGCCGGAGAAAGATCGTTGAAACACCGATCGGTTTTCTTCTGTCTCCTGTCTCCTGGCATCTGTCATCTGATATGCGTATGCGGAACGTTGGGCATCGCTTCGCTCACCCCAACCTATACCGCCGCCGTGCCCCTGCAAGCCCCCTGTCTTCTGACCGTGCAAGCACCTCGGTGATGATTCCAAAATTTTCTATTTCATTTCCTCCTCCAAAAATCCGCCA
>JAISAZ010000097.1 GCA_031266435.1 Accumulibacter sp. | reverse complement strand
CTCAAGGGCAACACCGGAATCGGAGAAATCGGCATCACCGCAACGCCGACCGCTGGCAAACCGTTCTTCCTCGACTTCGGAATCCAGGGCTATGCAGGGAAGAGAGAAGGGGTCACGGGAAGCCTCAGGGTGAATTACTTTTTCTGAGGACGCATACCTTGGGATTGCATAGGTTGGGGTGAGCGAAGCGATGCCCAACGTTCCGCATACATTTGGATCGCATAGGTTGGGGTGAGCGGAGCGAAGCCCAGCGATGGCGCAGGCGCATATCAGAAGACAGAAGACAGAAGACAGAGGACAGAACGGCCTGCGGCCTTTGTAATCAGGGATCAGGAATCAGATGAAAACCGATCGGTGGTTCAAAGCTCTTCCCCGTCGGTGACCGGCCGTAGGGGCACGGCGTGGCGTCTACCGGGAGCGCGGGCGTCTCGCCCGCCTCGTGGATTGGTGCGGGCGCGACGCCCGCGCTCCCAGTGAACGATAGGGCACGGCGTGCCGTGCCCTATCGTCATTCATGCGTTCGCGGAACGTTGGGGTTCGCAAGCTCACCCCAACCTATGCGCGCTGTACGCTTTTTCACACGCACCGGAAACGTTGGGCTTCACATTCGTTCAGCCCAACCTATACCGTTTCCGCTCCGTTCTCAGCGGTATAGGTTGGGCTGCGCGAAGCAAAGCCCAACGATTCCGTATGCGTATGAATGATGCGATAAGGCGGGTTGGAAGCCATGGAAACGCGCCGAGGCTTGCCAAAACCCCGAAACCCCCTTCATTTCCCCCTTATCAGGGGGAAAGTTGGGTGAATTGCCGCATTCGCGGGTTTTCGTAGGGGCACGGCGCGCCCGTCAGAGGACGGAAGACAGAAGATAGAAGACAGAGCGCTCGCTACGCTCGCTTCGTGATCTGTGTTCAGTATCCTGTTATCGCGTGGGTTACCGCCTTCAGATTACAGACAACTGACTACTTAAGGCCGAAGGCCGTTCTGTCTTCTGTCCTCAGTCCTCTGTCCTCTAATCCCTGATACCTGAACCCTGATAGCCCCTTGACAGGGCTGAAGCGGAGAGTCCAAGCTATGGGGGTCATGTCTCTTGAAGGGGAGGGGGCGAATGAAGATGCGCGACGAGAGTTTTTCCAGGCGCTGTGCGGCGCTTGCGCCGAAACTTTTGAAGGCTTTCGAGTCGCGGTATTTCGAGGCGTATTACTGCGAAAGCGCCGACGCGGCTGCCGACACGGCATTACGCCTGATCCCGGAGAATGCGTCGGTTTCGTGGGGCGGTTCCGTGACGATTCGGGAAATCGGCTTGCCGGAGAGGCTGCACGCGGGGAATTACCGCGTCGTCGACCGTGATCGCGCGGCGACGCTCTCCGAGCGGATGGACTTGATGCGGCAGGCGCTCCTGTGCGATTTTTATCTGACGAGCGTCAACGCCTTGAGCGAGGACGCGCAACTCGTCAACGTCGACGGCAACGGCAACCGGGTCGCGGCGATGGCTTTCGGCCCGAAGAACGTCATCGTCGTCGTCGGGATGAACAAGCTGTGCAAGACGGTCGAGGACGCGCAAGTCCGTGCGCGGACGACCGCCGCCCCGCTGAACGCACAGCGCATCGCGGGCGAGCGCTTCCTGAAAACCGAGCGCGCGCTTCCGTGCGTTCTGACGGGCGTCTGCACGGACTGCAAGTCCGACGAGTGCATCTGCGCGATTACCGTGACGACGCGCCTGTGTAAGCCCGCTCGGCGGATCAAGCTGATCCTCGTCGGCGAGCCGCTGGGTTATTGAGGGATCAGGAGACAGGAAACGGGAGACAGAGCGGCCTTCGGTTTTCATCCGCCCCTTGATTCTTGTTCCTTTGTTAAGGTATATACTTCGTTAGTACCTCAACAAAGGAGCGCGCCGTGTCGAAAGAAGCCGTTTTTACGATGAAGCTGGAACCGGAACTGCGTGCCGATTTCATGGGCGAAGTCGCCTTTGAGGATCGGCCCGCGTCGCAAGTCGTGCGCGAACTGATGCGCGGCTACATCGAGCAGCGCCGTCAGGCCCGCGAATACGACGACTACGTGCGGCGCAAGCTTGAGGCCGGTCGCGCCTCGATGCGTACCGGTCGTGGCCGGTCGAATGATGAAGTTGAAGCCGCGTTCGCCGCCAGACGCGAGCAAGCTGTGGCAGGCTTGGCGTGAGAGTCCTCTGGACGCCAGAAGCGGAACAAGACCGCGTTGACATTTGGGACGCCATCGCAGCCGATAATCCCGGCGCGGCCGTTCGCGTAGATGAGCTTTTCAGCGACGCGGCCGCCAGACTGTCCGTGTATCCGAAGATGGGCAAAACCGGCAAGATTTCAGGTACCCGCGAGTTGGTGGTCCATGAAAGCTATCGCCTTGTCTATGAGATCGACGCGGAGACGGTTTGGGTGTTGGCTTTGGTGCATACTGCTCGCCGATGGCCGCCGGTGAAGTCAGGAACACATGTGTAGAAGGCTTGCCGTGCCCCTATTCCTCGGTATGGACGATTTTGAAAAGGAATGATTCGAGAAGATGAGCGACGAGCGGCTGACCGAACTTGAAATCAGGGCGAGCCTCGCGGAGGACGCTCTGGAGGAACTGAACCGGAGCGTTTTTCGGCAGCAGTGCGAGATCGATCGCCTGAAGGAGCAGTTGCGCTTTCTTTACCGGGAACTGAAAGCCGGTGCCGACGCCGCGCCCGATCGGCGGAACCCCGCCGACGAGGTACCGCCGCACTATTGATCAGAAGACAGAGGACAGAGGACAGAAGACAGAGCGCTCGCTGCGCTCGCTTCGTGATCAGTTTTCAGTAATCAGAGGTCGCATGGCTTGCTTTCATCATATTTCACACGAAGACACGAAGGCACGAAGAGATTCAGCAGGGGCTTCGTGTCTTCGTGCCTTCGTGTGAACCAAAATAATCATATGTAATTCCTCACCGCCATTCCAGCACCTGCGTAACGTTGGGCATCGCTTCGTTCAGCCCAACCTATACCGCCGATAGGGCACGGCACGCCGTGCCCCTACGAAAACCATTCCAACACCTGCGGAACGTTGGGCTTCGCTTCGCTCAGCCCAACCTATGCGAGCTGCGTGACCAGTTTTCAGTATTCAGTGGTCGCATGGGGACCTCCCTCCAGATTACAGAACTCTGACCACAAAGGCCGCGAAGCGGCCGTTCAGTCTTCTGTCCTTTGTCTTCTGTCCTCTGTTACAATCCGTTCCAAAGCGGCATCCTTTTCTTCGATAGACTCACGGGTCGCGTTTTTTCGGCTTTTTCCAATGTTAGAAACCTACTTTCCGGTCGCTGTATTCATCCTGGTCGGCGTCGTCTTCGGCGTCGCGTCAATCGTCGCCGGGCGGATCATCGCGCCGCACAAGCCCGACGGCGAAAAACTTGCCGCGTACGAATGCGGTTTCGATGCGTTTGGCGACGCGCGCGGGAAGTTCGACGTGCGCTACTACCTCGTCGCGATTCTCTTCATCCTTTTCGACCTCGAAGTGGCTTTTCTCGTTCCGTGGGCGGTGATTTTCAAGGAGATCGCCAACGCTGCGACCGTCCGCTGGTTCGGCTTTCTCGAAATGCTGGTCTTTATCGCGATTCTCGTCGTCGGTTACATCTACGCTCGCGCCAAGGGCGCGCTCGATTGGGAGTAGGGTGAGAATGCACTGCCTGGAATGCGGCGACGCGGCGCGCGCCTCCGACGGCCTCCTGACGGGGCTGTTCGAGCAGGGTTTCGTGACGACATCGGCGGACGCCCTGATCAATTACGTCCGCACGGGGTCGATGTGGCCGGTGACTTTCGGCCTCGCGTGCTGCGCGATCGAGATGATTCACGCGGGGTGTTCGCGTTACGACCTCGACCGCTTCGGCGTCATCTTTCGCCCCAGCCCGCGCCAATCTGACCTGATGATCATCGCGGGGACGCTGACGAACAAGATGGCGCCCGCCTTGAGAAGGGTCTACGACCAGATGGCCGAGCCGCGCTGGGTTATTTCGATGGGTTCGTGCGCGAACGGTGGCGGTTATTACCATTCGTCGTATTCTGTCGTGCGTGGCTGCGACCGGATCGTCCCCGTTGACGTCTATATTCCGGGCTGCCCGCCAACGTCGGAAGCGCTGATCTACGGCCTGCTTCAACTCCAGAACAAGATTCGGCGCGAGTGCACGATCGCGCGATGATGAGTGATGACCATGCCCAAGCTCGCTGAATCGCTTGTTCAAACCCTGCGCGACGCGTTCGGCGAGCGCGTCTCGGCGCGCGTTTGCCTGGGCGAGGCGAGTATCGATGTCGCCGTCGGCGATTATCTCGAAGTCATGGAGCGCCTCCGCGACGCGCCCGACTTCCGGTTCGAGCAACTGATCGACGTGTGCGGAATCGATTACTCCGCGTACGGGAAGACGCCCTGGCCGGGGCGGCGCTTCGCCGTCGTGAGTCATTTGCTTTCGATCTCGAAGAATCGGCGTGTCCGCGTGCGTTGCTTCGCCCCCGACGACGTTTTTCCCTCGATCCCTTCGGTTTCGTCGATCTGGAATTCGGCGGATTGGTTCGAGCGCGAGGCTTTCGACCTTTTCGGGATCGTTTTCACGGGGCACGCGAATCTGCGCCGCATCCTGACCGATTACGGTTTCGACGGGCATCCGCTGCGCAAGGATTTCCCGGTGTCGGGGAAGGTCGAGGTGCGTTACGACGCCGAACTTGCGCGTGTCGTAGGTGACCCCGTGTCGATTCAGCCGCGCGTGACGACGCCGCGCGTCTTTCCCGAATGAATCGAGCCGACCGAATGGAACGAGTGGGACGAATGAATCCAGACGCTTCGCGCCGGGGGGCATATGCCTGAATTCAGGAACTACCACCTGAACTTCGGTCCGCAGCACCCCGCCGCGCACGGCGTTCTGCGGATGGTGCTCGAACTCGACGGCGAGGTCGTCGTCGGCGCCGACCCGCACATCGGGATGCTGCATCGGGGGACGGAAAAGCTCGCCGAGGACAAGAAGTGGATGCAGAGTCTTCCGTACATGGATCGCCTGGACTACGTCTCGTCGATGTGCAACGAGCACGCGTACTGCCTCGCGATCGAAAAACTGCTCGGCATCGACGTTCCGATCCGCGCGCGTTATATCCGTGTCCTTTTCGACGAGATCACGCGGATTCTCAACCATTTGTTGTGGATCGGTTCGCACGGCCTCGATGTCGGCGCGATGTCGATGGTTCTTTACGCCTTCAGGGAGCGCGAGGACTTGCTCGATTGCTACGAAGCCGTTTCGGGGACGCGCGTGCACGCGGCGTACTACCGCCCCGGTGGCGTTTACCGCGACCTGCCCGATACGATGCCGAAATACGCCGAGTCGAAGTGGAAAAACGCCGAAAAGCTCGATCGGCTGAACGCGGCGCGCAGCGGCTCCCTGCTCGACTTCATCGACGATTTCGTCGCGCGTTTTCCAAAACGGATCGACGAATACGAAACGCTCCTGACGGAGAACCGCATCTGGAAGCAACGCCTCGTGAATGTCGGCGTCGTCTCAAGGACACGCGCGCTCCAGCTCGGATTTTCGGGGCCGATGCTGCGCGCTTCGGGGGTCGAATGGGATTTGCGGAAGACGCAGCCCTACGAAGTCTACGACCGGCTCGACTTCGGCGTTCCCGTCGGGAGCGTCGGCGACTGTTACGACCGTTACCTCGTTCGCGTCGAGGAAATGCGGCAATCGACGCGCCTCGTCAAGCAATGCGTCGACTGGCTGCGCGCGAACCCCGGCCCCGTCGCGTCTGACGATTGCAAGGCCGTCGTGCCGCCGCGCGCCGAAATGAAATCGACGATCGAGGGAATGATTCGTCATTTCAAGCTCTTTTCCGAGGGTTTTTTCGTCCCGGAGGGCGAGGTCTATTCGGCCATCGAACACCCGAAGGGCGAGTTCGGCGTCTACGCCGTTTCGGACGGTGCGAACAAACCCTACCGCCTGAAAATCCGCTCGCCGGGGTTCGCCCACCTCGCGGCGATCGGCGAGATGACGCAAGGGCATATGATCGCCGATGTCGTGACGATCATCGGCTCGCTCGATATCGTTTTTGGTGAGATCGACCGATGATGCTGACGCGCGAATCGCTCGAAAAAATCGACCGGGAAATTGCGAAGTACCCGGAAGGAAGGAAGCAGTCCGCCGTCATGGCGGCGCTCGCCGTCGCGCAGGACGAGAAAGGCTTCCTGTCGGACGAGGTGATCGAATTCGTCGCCGGTCTGCTCGGCATGGCGCCGATCGCCGTTCGGGAAGTCGCGTCTTTTTACGCGATGTACAAGTATAAGAAAGAGCCGTCCGGGAAAACCCGCTTGACGGTGTGCACGAGTCTGCCGTGCCGGCTTTCCGGCGCGGACGAGGTCGCCGAAACGCTGAAGGAAAAGCTCGGAATCGGCTGGGGCGAGACGACGCCCGACGGGCGGGTGACGCTCGTCGAGGGCGAGTGCATGGGCGCGTGCGGCGACGCGCCGGTCGCGCTCATCGACGATACGCGGATGTGCTGCCGCCTGACGCGGGAAGGCGTCGACGCAGTGTTGCGGGAGATCGGGTAATGGCGATCCTCGGCGCGATCGACCCGATCCTGACGAAGGGCCTCGACGCGGATGCGTCCGACGTATCCGACGCGTGGCGTTGCCGCGCCTACGTCGATCGCGGCGGGTATGCGGCGCTCAGAAAAATCGTCTCCGAAAAAATACCGCCCGCGCGCGTGATCGCCGAAGTCAAGAAATCCGCGCTGCGCGGTCGGGGCGGCGCGGGCTTCCCGACGGGACTGAAGTGGAGCTTCATGCCTTCGGACTACGACGGCGACAAATACCTGATCTGCAATTCCGACGAGGGCGAACCGGGGAGTTTCAAGGACCGCGACCTTCTGCTCCTGAATCCGCACGCGGTGATCGAAGGGATGGTCATCGGCGCGTACGCGATCGGCGCGAAGCGCGCGTACCACTACATCCACGGCGAGATTCCTGAAGCCTGCGCGCGCTTTCTCGAAGCGCTCGACGAGGCGCGCGCGGCGGGCTTCGTCGGGAGCGATATCCTGGGGTCGGGCCTTTGCGTCGAGATCGCCGTGCATCGCGGGCGCGGCGCGTACGTCTGCGGCGAAGAAACCGCGATGCTCGAATCGCTCGAAGGCAAGAGGGGGCAGCCGCGCAACAAACCGCCTTTCCCGGCGGCTTCGGGTTTCTACGGCGCGCCGACGACGATCAACAACACCGAAACCTTCGCGGCGGTGCCCTTCGTTCTTTCGATGGGCGCCGACGCCTACCTCGCGGCGGGGAAGCCCGGAAACGGCGGGACGAAGCTGTTTTCGGTCTCTGGGCATATTGAGCGCCCCGGAAATTACGAAGTCCCGCTCGGAACGCCTTTTGGCACCCTGCTCGAACTCGCTGGCGGCGTGCGCGCCGCGCGCGCGCTCAAGGCGTGTATCCCCGGCGGAACCTCGGCGGCGGTGCTTCCCGCCGAGGTCATGATGAATCTCGCGATGGATTACGATAGCATTAGCCGCGCGGGGTCGATGCTCGGTTCGGGCGCCGTGATCGTTCTGGATGAGACGACGTGCATGGTCGGTGCGCTCGAAGCGATCACTTGTTTTTACCAGCGCGAATCGTGCGGCCAGTGTTCGCCGTGCCGCGAAGGAACGCGCTGGATGCACCGCATCGTCCGCCGGATCGAGAACGGCGAGGGGCGCCCCGGCGACCTCGAAACGCTCGAAGACATCGCGCGGAATATTTCGGGGCGTTCGATCTGCGCGCTCGGCGACGCGGCTTCCGCAGCGGTACAAGGTTTTCTGAAGCATTTTCGCGGCGAGTTCGCGCACCACGTCGAGCGCGGAGAATGTCTCGTTCCGCGCGAAGTCCAGCGCGAGGGGTGCCGTCTGCGCGAAATCTCGAAAGAGGCGTCGACGCCATGACCAATACCGTAAGCATCGAAATCGACGGCAAGAAAATACTTGCAAAGGAAGGCGCGACGCTCATCGACGCGGCGCGTGACGCCGGCATTTCGATCCCGCATTTTTGCTACCACAAGAAGCTGTCGGTCGCTGCCAACTGCCGCATGTGTCTCGTTGAAGTCGAAAAAATGCCGAAACCCGTCCCCGCGTGCGCGACGAGGGTTGCCGATGGCATGAAGGTCTTTCTCCATTCGGAACTCGTGCTGGGCGCGCAGAAGGCGATCCTGGAATTCCTCCTGATCAATCATCCGCTCGATTGCCCGGTGTGCGACCAGGGCGGAGAGTGCCGCCTGCAAGACCTTTCGATGCGCTACGGCGGGACGCGCTCGCGCACCCGCGAAGCCAAGCGCGTCGTCTCGCCGAAGGACATCGGCCCGCTCGTTTCGATGCGCGAAATGTCGCGCTGCATCCACTGCACGCGCTGCGTCCGTTTTTGCCGGGAAATCGCCGGTCTCGCCGAGTTGGGGGTCGTCGGGCGCGGCGGAGACTCCGAAATCGCCGCCTTCGCGGGGCGGAGCGTCGATTCCGAACTCTCCGGGAATTTGATCGACGTTTGCCCGGTCGGCGCACTGACGTCGAAACCCTTTCGCTTTCGCGCGCGCGCGTGGGAACTTTGCCGCCGCCCCTCGATCAGCCCGCACGACAGCTTCGGGACGAACGTCGCGCTCGACGTGAAAGACGAGCGCGTCGTGCGCGTCTTGCCGCGCGAGAACGAAGAAATCAACGAATGCTGGTTGTCGGACCGCGATCGCTTTTCCTACGAGGGATTGAACTCGCCCGACCGCCTGAAAAAACCGCTGATCCGCATCGACGGCGCCTTGCGCGAAGTCGAATGGAATTCCGCGCTCGACTACGCGGCGCACGCCTTGAAAAGCCTCGTCGAGGCACACGGCGCCGACGCGCTCGCGTCGCTCGCGTCGCCGAGCGCGACGCTCGAAGAAATCCATTTGCTCCAAAAGCTCACGCGCGCGCTCGGTTCGGGGAACGTCGATTTTCGTCCGCGCCGCCGCGATTTTTCGACCGACGGTCATCGTTCCGGGATTCCCTGGCTCGGGATGCGAATCGCCGAAATCGCCGAACTCGACGCCGCGCTCGTCGTCGGGAGCTTCCCGCGCAAGGACAACCCGCTGTTCGCGTTGCGCCTGCGCCAGCTTGCGAAAAAAGCGGGGCGCGTCAGCATGCTTTCGCTCGCCGACGACGACCCGCGCATCGACCTTGCCGCGCGCGTTGCGGTGCGGCCCTCCGAACTCCCCGCCGCGCTCGAAGCGATTCTCCGCGCGTTTGCGCGGAGTCACGGAGAAAAAGAGCCGGGATCGCGCGTACTCTCCGATACGACCGCGCCCTACGCCGAGACCGACGCGATCCGCGCGATCGCCGAGAGTTTCGCCGGCGCGAAGAAGAGCGCGATCTTCCTGGGCGCCGGCGCCGAACACAGCCCGACCGCGGGGCGGATTCACGCGATCGCCGGCGCGTTCGCGCGCGCATCCGGCGCGCGACTCGGCTTCATCGGAGACGCGGCGAACGGCGTCGGCGGCTACGTCGCCGGAGCGCTGCCGACGGGGCTGAACGCTTACGAGATGTTCGCGCAGCCGCGCAAGGTCTATCTCCTCCACGGCGTCGAACCGGAACTCGATTGCCATAACCCGGCGCAATCGCTTTTCGCGCTGCGGCACGCCGACCTCGTCGTCGCCGTGACGCCGTTTGTCGGAGAAACGACGCTGGAATACGCCGATGTCGTTCTCCCCGCCGCGCCGTTCAGCGAGACTTCGGGGAGCTTCGTCAATACCGAAGGGCGCGTCCAGTCTTTTGAAGGCGCGTGCCGCCCGCTCGGTGAATCGCGCCCCGCGTGGAAAATATTTTGCGCGCTCGGTCGGCTGCTCGGCCTACCGGGTTTCGATTACGCTTCGAGCGCGGCCGTGCGCGACGAAATCCTCGTGTCGACAGCGTTTGAAGGACGCGAAGGAGTTGGAGAAATAGGAAGAGTAGGAAGAGTCGGGTGGGTCGAAGGTCTCGACAACGCCCTCGACGAAGCCTTCGCGCCCCGCGAAGCGCACCCCGCCGCCGCCGGCGCCCTGGAGCGCGTTTCCGACGTTCCGATCCATTTTTCCGACGCGATCGTCCGCCGTGCGGCCGCGCTGCGTGAAACGAAGGACGCGGCGGCGCCCGAAGCGCGGATGCACCCCACGACGCTCGAAGACCTGAAGATTTCGGACGGCGAACGTGTCCGCATCCGGCAAGCGTCGGGATCGTCGGGAGCGTTTGGAGCGTCAGGAGCGTCAGGAGAAACGACGCTGACGGCGCGCTCCGATACATCGCTCCCCGAAGGCTGCGTGCGCGTCGCGGCCGCGCACCCCTCGACGGCGGCGCTCGGCGACATGTTCGGGACGCTCACAGTGGAGCGCGCGTGATGCGTGTGATCGACGACGTGCTCGCCTTCGTGCTCGGCGGAATCGGCGAGCGCGTTTTCGGCACGATGTGGCCGAGCGTTTTCATCGCCCTCGCTACGCTCGTCAAGATCGCGTGCATCGTCGCGCCGCTGATGCTTTCGATGGCCTACCTCACTTTGCTCGAACGCAAGATCATCGGCTGGATGCAGGCGCGGCTCGGCCCGAACCGCGTCGGCCCCTTCGGCCTCGCGCAGCCGCTCGCGGACGGACTCAAACTCCTGTTCAAGGAAATCGTGATTCCGTCGGGCGCGGACAAATGGGTTTTCCTCGCCGCGCCGGTTTTTGCGATCGCGCCGGCGCTCGCCGCGTGGGCCCTCGTCCCCTTCGACGACGGTCTCGTGCTCGCCGACGTCAACGCGGGGCTTCTCACGCTGATGGCGATCACGTCGATCGGCGTCTACGGCGTCATCCTGGCCGGCTGGTCGTCGAATTCGCGCTACGCCTTCTTGGGCGGAATGCGTTCCGCCGCGCAACTGATTTCCTACGAGGTCGCCATGGGACTCGCGCTCGTCGTCGTCGTGATGGTCTCGAACAGCCTGAACCTCGGCGACATCGTCCGAAGCCAGGGGAAAGGCCTCTTCGCGGATGCGGGCTTTTCCGTTTTTTCGTGGAACTGGCTGCCGCTTTTCCCGGTCTTCATCGTCTACCTCGTTTCGATCGTCGCCGAGACGAACCGTGCGCCCTTCGATATGGCCGAAGGGGAATCGGAGATCATAGGCTTCCACCTGGAATATTCAGGACTCGCGTTCGCGCTGTTCTACATGGCAGAGTACGCTTCGATGATCCTGTGCTCGACGCTCGCCGCGCTCCTGTTTCTCGGCGGATGGCTTTCTCCCTTCGGCTTTGTCCCCGACGGGTTCCACTGGCTCTTCGTGAAGGTTTTTGTCATACTCACCGGTTTTCTCTGGATCCGCGCGACCTTCCCGCGCTACCGATACGACCAGGTCATGCGCCTCGGCTGGAAGGTCTTCATCCCGATCACGCTTCTCTGGACGCTCGTCGTCGGCGCGTGGATGATGTCGCCCTTGTCGGTGTGGAAGTGAGGGCGCGTTCATGGCGTCGATGAAAGACGTTTTCAAAAGCCTGTGCCTCGGCGAACTCGTCTCCGGCCTGACGGTGACGGCGCGCGCGCTCTTCGCGCCGAAGGCGACCGTCCTCTACCCCGAAGAAAAGACCCCGCAAAGCCCGCGCTTTCGCGGGATGCACGCGCTACGCCGCCACCCCGACGGAACCGAGCGCTGCGTCGGGTGTAAACTCTGCGAAGCCGCGTGTCCGGCGGCGGCGATCACGATCGAAATCGCGCCGAACGAGCGCGGCGAGCGCAGGACGACGCGCTACGAAATCGACATGAACAAGTGCATCTTCTGCGGGTTTTGCGTCGAAGCGTGCCCGGTCGACGCGATCGTCGAGACGCGCTTTCACGAAGTTTGCGTCGAATCGCGCGCCGGTCTCGTCTGGACGAAAGACCGGCTCCTCGACAACGGCGCGCGCCGCGAAGAAGAGATTGCCCGCGACCTCGAACGTGACATGAAGTACCGTTGAAAAGAAAATATGAAATACCGTTGAAAAAACTATAATGGAATTCAAGACCTTCGTTTTCTACTTCCTGGCGATGACGCTGATCTACGCGGCGGCGCGCGTCGTCACGCTCCGCAACCCGGTTCACGCGGCCTTGCACCTCGTCCTCGCCTTCTTCAGCGCGAGCGGCGTCTGGATGCTCCTCGAAGCCGAATTTCTCGCGGTCGCGCTCGTGTTCGTCTACGTCGGTTCGGTCGCGGTACTCTTTTTGTTCGTCGTGATGATGTTCGACGTCGGCGCCGACCATCTGCGCGAGGGATTCCGCAAAAATCTGCCGGTCGCTGCCCTCGTTGCGTCGCTGATGCTCATCGAGATGGGCTGCACGCTCTGGCTGCGTTTTTCGACGAGCGCGGAGCGCGCGCTGCCGCACGCCGGGGCGGGGTACAGCAACGTCAAGGTCGTCGGACGCCTCCTCTTTACCCAATACGCCTACCCATTCGAACTCGCCTCGGTCGTCCTCCTGACGGGCGTCGTCGCCGCGGTCGCGCTGACCTTGCGCGGTCGACGCGCGGGTCGGTCGGCGAATCCGTCCGAACAGACTCTCGTGAACCCGCGTGACAGGATTCGCGTCGTCGAGATGCGTCTCGATCGCCCGGGCGCCGAAAATGACCTGAAGGGAGGGGAGTAAGACATGCTGACGCTCGCGCATTATCTGATTCTCGCCGCGATCCTTTTTGCGACGGGGATCGCGGGAATCCTTTTCAACCGTAAAAACCTGATCACGCTCCTGATGTCGATCGAACTCGTCCTGCTCGCGGTCAATACGAACTTCATCGCGTTTTCGCATTATCTCCAGAGCATGGCGGGGCAGGTCTTCGTATTCTTCATCCTGACCGTCGCCGCCGCCGAGTCGGCGATCGGGCTTGCGATCCTCGTCGCGCTCTTCAGAAACCGGAAGAGCATACACGTCGACGACATTTCCACGCTCAAAGGCTAGGCGAAATGGAAATACGCGAACTCTGTATGCTCGTGCCCTTGGCGCCGCTCACCGCGGCGGTCGTCGCGGGACTGTTTTGCCGCGTGATTCCGCGCAGCGTCGCGACCCTGGTCTGCATACTCGGCTGCGCGGTCGCCTTCGTCGCCTCGGCCGTGGTCTTCTTCGGCGTTCGCGCGGGCGCTTCTTTCGACGGCGCCGTTTACACCTGGGTCGCGTCAGGCGCAACGCTCATCGAGGCGGGCTTTCTGATCGACCCCTTGTCGTCGCTGATGATGCTCGTCGTCTCCTTCGTTTCGTTGTCGGTGCATATCTACGCCGTCGGCTACATGCGCGACGACCCCGGCGTCAATCGCTTTTTCGCGTACATCGCGCTCTTCACCGCGTCGATGCTGATCCTCGTGATGAGCAACAATTTCATCCAGCTCTTTTTCGGGTGGGAGGCCGTCGGACTCGTCTCCTACCTCTTGATCGGTTTTTGGAACGAGCGCCCGACGGCGACGGCCGCCGCGACGAAAGCCTTCCTCGTCAACCGCGTCGGCGACCTGGGTCTCCTCCTCGGAATCGGGCTGATCTTCGTTTCCTACGGTACGCTCGATTACGCGAGCGTCTTTCGACTGGCGAACGAAACTTCGGGCGCGACCTTCCCGCTTTTCGGCGCGTCCGAATGCTCCTTGCTCTCGGTCATCTGCGTCCTGCTCTTCGTCGGCGCGATGGGAAAGTCCGCGCAGATCCCGCTGCACGTCTGGCTTCCCGACTCGATGGAAGGCCCGACGCCGATTTCCGCGCTGATCCACGCGGCGACGATGGTCACGGCGGGAATCTTCATGGTCGCGCGTCTCTCGCCGCTCTTCGAACTCTCCGAGACCGCGCTTTCCTTCGTCCTCGTCGTCGGCGCGACTTCGTCGCTCCTGATGGGCTTTCTCGGAATCGTCGAGACCGACATCAAGCGGATCGTCGCGTATTCGACGCTCTCGCAACTCGGCTATATGGTGGCTGCGCTCGGCGCGTCGGCGTATTCCGCCGCGATCTTTCACCTGACGACGCACGCTTTTTTCAAGGCGCTTTTATTCCTCGCCGCCGGAAGCGTCATCGTCGGGATGCACCACGAGCAGGACGTGCGCCGCATGGGAGGCTTGCGAAAATACATGCCGCTGACGGCGTTCGCCGCGCTCGTCGGGTCGCTCGCGCTCGCGGGCGTCCCGTTCTTTTCCGGCTTTTACTCGAAGGACTCGCTGATCGAAGCCGTCGCGGCTTCCGGGATTCCCGGCGCGGGTTTCGCAAGTTTTTCCCTGCTCACCGGAGTTTTCGTGACGGCTTTCTACACTTTTCGGATGTACTTTCTGGTCTTCCTCGGCAAGGAGCGTTTCGTCGCCGCGCACGGGATAAAGTCGGGCGAGACGCCGCGCGAATCGCCGCCGACGATGACGCTCCCGCTGATTCTGCTCGCCGTTCCCTCCGCCGCGATCGGTTATTTTGCGATCGAACCGATGCTCTTCGGCGGCTTCTTCCGCGACGCGATCGTGACCGCCGAAAACCACGCCGTCGTCGAAAAGATACTCGCGCACTTCACCACGCCGCTTGAAATGGCGATGACCTCGCCCGCCTCCGGCGTCTTCTGGCTGACGCTCACAGGTATTGCGTCGGCGGCTTTCTTCTATCTGATTCGCCCGACGCTCCCCGCCGCGCTGCGTTCGCGCGCCGGCGTTCTCGTCAGAGTCCTCGAAAACAAATACTATTTCGACGCGCTTTACAAAGCCTTCGGCGACGGCGTCCGCGCCGTCGGAAAATTCCTCTGGCTTATCGTCGACACCCGCGTGATCGACGGCGCGATCGACGCCGCCGCGCGCGGCGTCCGCTGGTTCGGGAAGGGACTCTGGCATGCCATCGACGGCGGCGTGATCGATACGATCCTCGTCGGCGGGTCGGCGCGCGTCGTCGGCGCCGCTTCGCGGTTTTTGCGTTTTCTTCAGTCGGGGCAACTCGCAGGCTACGCTTTTTTCATGATCGCCGGCGTCTGCGCGATGCTCTCGGCATGGTTTTTCACACAGGCGAAAGGGTTTTTGCCATGAACGTCGTTTTCGACTGGCCGCTCGCCTCGTGCGCGATCTGGCTGCCCGTCGCCGCGGGGCTTCTCGTCCTCGCGCTTTCCCCTCTCGGCGCGTCGTTCGCGCGCGGGGTCGCGCTCGCGGGCGCGGTGCTCGGCGTCTTGGTCACCGTGCCGCTTTACGCCGGGTTCGATACGACGACGGCGTCGATGCAGTTCGTCGAGTCGATGCCGTGGATTCCCCTGTTCAACTGCGCGTACGCGCTCGGCGTCGACGGAATCTCCCTGCCCTTCGTGATCCTCAACAGCCTCATCACGCTCGTCGTCGTTTTCGGTTCCGGGGGCCGCGCCGGCGCGCGTCCGGCGCAGTACGACGCGGCTTTTTTGCTCATGTCGGGGCTGATGAACGGAATCTTCTGCGCGCTCGATGGAATGCTGTTCTACGTTTTCTTCGAAGCGTCGCTGATCCCGCTCTACCTGATCATCGGCGTCTGGGGCGGCCCGAACCGTGTCCGCGCCGCGTACCGCTTCATCCTCTTCACGCTCGCGGGATCCTTGCTCCTTCTCGTCGCGTTCATCGCGCTTTTCCTCATCGCCGGCGGCAGTTTCTCGATCGCCGACTGGCACCGCGTGTCGATCGATGAGGCGACGCAAACGTGGATTTTCCTCGCCTTCCTCGCGGCCTTCGGCGTCAAGCTCCCGATGTGGCCGCTGCATACCTGGCTCCCCGAAGCGCACGTCGAAGCGCCGACCGGCGGGTCGATCGTCCTCGCGGCGATCGCGCTGAAACTCGGCGCCTACGGCTTCCTGCGCTTTTCGCTCCCGATCGTCCCCGACGCCGCGCGCGCGCTTTCGTGGCTCGTCGTCGCGCTCTCGCTCGTCGCCGTCGTCTACATCGGGCTCGTCGCGCTCGCGCAAACCGACATGAAGAAGCTCGTCGCGTATTCGTCGATCGCGCACATGGGCTTCGTGACGCTCGGCGCCTTCGCCGCGCTCGACGCGGGCGTCTCCTTCGACCGGTCGCTCGGAGTCATCGGCGCGCTGATCCAGATGGTCTCGCACGGGATCGTCGCGGCGGCGATGTTTTACTGCATCGGCGCGCTCTACGAGCGGACGCATTCGCGGCAGATCGCCGATTACGGCGGCGTCGTCCGCGTCATGCCGAAATTTTCCGCGTTCTTCCTGCTCTTTTCGATGGCGAACATCGGGATGCCGGGAACTTCGAGCTTCATCGGCGAAGTCCTCGTCATTTTCGCCGCGCTCGAATACAACTTCTGGGCAGCGCTCGCGGCGGCGCTGACGCTCGTCATCGGAGCGGCCTATACGCTCAGGATGTACCAGCGCGTGATCTTCGGCGAAGTGACGAACCCCGCGCTCTCCGAGTCGCGCGACGTCGACCGGCGCGAATTCGCCGTTCTCTCGCTCCTCGCGCTCGGAACGCTGGCGATCGGGCTTTACCCGCAGCCGCTGATCGAGGTCCTGCGCGTTTCGGTCGACGAACTGCTGCGCCACGCTGCCGTGGCCAAGTTTTTTTAGCGCCGCCATGACGCTCGCGGAAATACGCTTCGTACTCCCCGATTTTCGGCTCGCCGGAGCGGAAATCTTCCTGCTCTTCATGATCTGCGTGATCCTGATCGTCGAACTCTTCGTCGCAAAAAAGGGGAGCGAAACGGCGCGCAAGACGGCGCACGCCCTCGCGCAACTCGCGCTCGCCGGGTCGGCGGCGCTGATTTGCACCGCGAACGCCTCCGGGGTCGCGCTGCGCACCTTCTCGAATACCTTCGTCTCCGACCCGATCGCCGACGTGCTGAAACTCGCGATCATCCTGGCGGTCAGCCTGAGCTTCCTCTATTCGAGCGCGAAACTGCCCGGACGCGCCGCGCTCGCAAAAGCCGAGTTCTACGCGCTGACGCTCGTCGCAACGCTTGGCATGATGGTCATCGTTTCGGCGGGCAGCTTCATGACGCTTTACCTCGGCGTGGAACTCCTGTCGCTCCCGGTCTATGCGCTCGTCGCGCTCGACCGCGATTCGGCGTCTGCGACCGAAGCGGGGATGAAATACTTCGTCCTCGGCGCGCTCGCTTCGGGGCTCCTGCTCTACGGAATCTCGATGATCTACGGCGCGACGGGCAGCCTCGACGCGGTGACGGTCGCGGGACGCCTCTTCTCGCCGCGCGGCAACCGCATCGTCGCCGCGTTCGGCGTCGTTTTCCTCGTCGCCGGGATCGCGTTCAAACTCGGCGCGGCGCCTTTCCACATGTGGGTTCCCGACGTTTACCAAGGCGCGCCGACGCCGGTGACGCTCCTCGTCGCGAGCGCACCGAAGATCGCGCTCTTCGGATTTGCCGTCCGCGCGCTCCCGGGCGCGCTCGCGGCGCTGTCGCAAGACTGGCAAGCGATGCTGCTCGTGATCTCCGCCACCTCGATCGCGGTCGGAAACGTCGCCGCGATCGCGCAGACGAACGTCAAAAGAATGCTCGCGTATTCGTCGATCGCGCACACGGGATTCGTCCTCCTCGGCCTGTCGGTCGGCGTCGTCGACGGCAGTGCGGCGAACATGATCAACGCGTATTCGGCGTCGCTTTTCTACGTGCTCGTCTACGCGCTTTCGAGTCTCGGCGCGTTCGGAATCCTCTTGCTGCTTCCCGGTTCGGAAGGCGAGGGCGATATTTCCGCGCTGGCGGGTCTCGGCGCGAGGAACCCGCTCCTCGCCGCCGCGCTCGCGACGCTGATGTTCTCGATGGCGGGAATTCCCTTCCTCGCGGGATTCTTCGCCAAGTTTTCGGTGCTCGTCGCCGTCGTCGCGGCGGGGAGCGTCTGGCTCGCCGTCTTCGCCGTTTTCTTTTCGCTCGTCGGCGTCTTCTACTACCTTCGCGTCGTCCGGTATCTCTATTTCGACTCCGCCGCGCCCTTCGGTCACGCCGCGAACATCGAGGCGCCGGCCTTCCTGAAGGCGCTCGCGGCGGCGAACGCGCTCGCGGTGGCGCTGCTCGGCGTTTTTCCCAACGCGCTGATGGCTGTCTGCGTTTATGCCCTCTCGCGGTCGATTTTCATGTAATTATTCGGCAAAAAGTAAAACCCACCTTTTTGCCGGGTTGATATGGGTTTGAAGGTGGGGGAAGCCCCCCTTTTTTTGTCCAAGCCGGCAAAAAATAAACGCTTATTTTTTGGTGAACACCAATCGCCCGAAAAATGTGCGAACATAGCGAATTTCGGAGAGGGAAATGTCGGGAGACTATTCGCACCTGCGCGAAACCGAGATCGAAAGCGAGGTCGTTTTTCAGGGGAGGGTGCTCGATGTTCGGAAAGACAGAGTACGTCTGCCCGACGGCCGCGAAAGCATCAGGGAGTATATCCGCCATCCCGGCGCGGTCATCGTCATTCCGGTGCTTGATTCCGGCGAACTGATTTTCGAACGCCAGTTCCGCTACCCCCTGCGCCGCGTCTTTCTCGAATTGCCGGCGGGGAAGATCGAACCCGGCGAAGACATCCTCACGACGGCGCAACGCGAACTGCTCGAAGAAACCGGCTACAGTGCGCGCGAATGGCGGCGCGTCGGCGTCGTCAACTCGTGCATCGGCTATTCCGACGAGCGCGTCGAAATCTTTCTCGCGCGCGGACTGTGCCAAGAGTCGGCGCAACAACTCGACCAAGGTGAATTCATCGACCTCGAAATCCTCACGCTCGACGCGGCGCTACTCGCGTTCCGCCAAGGCGAGATCACCGACGGAAAAACGATCGCCGCGCTCTTCTGGGCGGAAAAAACGCTTCGGGAGGGATGGTGAGCAGAGGACAGAAGACAGAGGACAGAGGACAGAGCGGCCTTCGGCCTTTGTGGTCAGTCGTCTGTAATCTGAGCAGAGCATCCCATGCGGCCACTGAATACTGAAAACTGGTCACGAAGCGAACGCAGTGAGCGCTCTGTCATCTGTCTTCTGTTCTCTGTCCTCTGAAAGGCTTCTTCATGCAAAAAAAATCCAAAATCAAGCTGCCTGAAAAATCGCTTTTCAAGCTCCTGACGAACTCGCCGTGCTGGATCAGCTTTTCGATCTTCGCGTTTCTTCTCGGGCTTTCCTACCTGGAAGCGCTGGAAAGATTCCGCTTCATGCTGATCCTCCTCGCGCTGCCCTTTGCCCTGACCTCCGTCCTCTCGGTCTGGAAGCGGCGCCATGTGCCGAGCGACGCGCGGATCGAAAGGACGGTCACCGAAGTCATGGCGATGTCGAGAAAAGACTTTTTCGCGCTCGTCGAAGAAGCCTTTCGGCGCGAATCCTACGAAGTTCGGCCAAGCCGGGGCGCAGCCGACTTCGAACTCGTCAAAGCGGGGCGGATTACCCTCGTCAACTGCCGCCGCTGGAAAGCCGCGAGCCACGGTCAGGAAGTCCTGCGCGAACTCGTCGCCGCGCGCGACGCGAGCGAAGCGCACGAAGTCCGCTACGTCTGCATCAACGCGCCGAGCGAGAACGCCGAAGAATACGCGCGGCAATACAAAGTACAGTTGATCCGCGCGCCCGAACTCGCCGAGCTGTTGCGGCTGCCGAGGAAGTGAGGACAGAAGACAGAGGACAGAGGACTGAGGACAGAGAAAAATATGCGGCGCGAAGCGCCGGAAAATAATCCGTCTCCCGTCTCCTGACATCTGTCCCCTGAGAAAGGACTGAAGCATGAGCAAGACAAGGACGATCAACATCCCGAAAGGTTTTTCCCGTTGGGATTCGGCGGAAATTCTGAAGACCGAAGAAGACGCGAGGGCCTACCTTGAAGCCTGCTTCGAGGAAGACCCCGGCGACGGTAGCCTGATCAAAATCGCGCTGGGCGTCGTCGCCCGCGCGCGCGGCATGACGGACCTCGCCAAAGAAACCGGGCTGGCGCGAGAGGGGCTTTACCGAGCGCTCTCCGAAGACGGCAACCCGGAATTTTCCACGATCGCCAAGGTCTGCATGGCCTTGGGCGTGAAACTCTCCGCCGCGCCCGCGCACTGAATGAATTTTCACGGACGGGGCGAGGTTTGCGAGGTCCGGCAGAGAACAGAAGACAGAGGCTCGACCCTCTGTCTCAAGTCCTCTGGTGCGCTTCGACATACGAGCGCAACACGGCGTTGATGCGCGTCTGATAGCGGCTTCCGGTGTTGCGGAAGAAGTTCAGCACATCCTCGTCAATGCGCAAGGTGATTTGCTTCTTTGCGTGCGGAAAATTTACCGCCCTGGTCCAAGCGGCATCCGGGCGAAACGGCGCATCGCTGTAGTCGATCTGATCGTCGGGCATCGCGGCCAGCGCCCCAAGTTCCGCCCGTTCTTCTTCCGTCAGCGGAGGAAGATTGTCAGGGTCAAGTGTGAGCTTCACGATATTGCTTTTGCTCGTAGGCATTGGCTTTTCTCGCTGAAATTAGTCGAATTGTTTCCTCGTCTCGATCCGTGTAATTCCTTTTCCAGTTCGTTCATACCGAGAAGACGAGCCGCAGACAGTACTGTAGTACGGCAAGGCGAAGTCGACAAAGGTAGGGACGATCTGGGAAAGGAATAAACCACATACAGCAAGGAAGCCTCAGCAAAACCAATTGTTGCCCATCGGTCTTCGCCGTAGTCTTCCCGACCGTCGTATATCTCGATACGGTATGGGTCGAACAATACCCGTGCCGCGATAGAGAAACGCAGGCCGCGCTTTTGCAGATTCCGTGCTTCTTTTTCGGCGTCCCATTCGAATTCCATCGATCGATTATAACTCCTTTTGTAGTTACAAGCGATCCCTGGCAAGGACGGTCGGGAACGGCATTCCGTTATGCCTTGTTCTGCGGGTCGCGGAGCAGGGGGCGTCGAACGAAGGGCGCTATTTCGGCAAGTTCCGCAGGCGGGAGTTCGCATCGGGGTGTCCCGATGCGGCGGCTTTTTCGTACCACTCCGCCGCTTTTACCGCGTCCTTCGGTACGCCGCGCCCCTTTTCATACAGGGTCCCCAGCTTGAATTGCGCCGTGCCAAGCCCCTGTTCGGCGGCCGCGAGCCACCATTGGACCGCTTTGGATTCGTCGATGGGTACTCCGGCCCCTTCCATGTACAGAGTACCCAAGGTGAATTGTGCTTCGGCAAATCCCTGTTCCGCGGCCTTTCGGTACCACTGGGCCGCTTTGGTGTCGTCCTTCGGCACACCGTACCCGTTCGCATACATGTCACCGAGATTGACTTGCACTTCGGCCAATCCTTGATCGGCGGCTTTTTGATACCATTCGGCCGCCTTGGCGGCGTCTTGTCGTACGCCGCGTCCTTCCCAGTACATGTGGCCCAAGGTGGCTTGCGCGTTGGCGTTTCCCTGCTCGGCGGCTCGTCGGAACCACTCAAACGCTTTTACCGCGTCCTTCGGCACGCCGTCACCGTTAGCGTACCGGCTTCCCAAAACGAATTGCGCGTCGAGATGCCCCCGGTCGGCGGCCCTTTCGAACCATTCGAGCGCTTTTGCGTCGTCGCGCGGGGTGCCGACGCCGTTCTCGAACAGGACGCCGAGATTGAATTGCGCTTGCGCGTCCCCCTGCTCGGCGGCTCGTCGGAACCACTCAAACGCTTTTGCCTCGTCCTTTTGCACACCGTAAGCGCTCGCGTACATCCCGCCGAGCTTGTATTGCGATTCGGCGTCCCCGCGCATCGCCGCTTGGCGGGTCGCCTCGAATTCGTTCGATTCGACCGATGCGCTTTTCCGGGGTTCGGTGCCTTGTACATCGCTGGCGGACGCATCGGCGGCGTACGCCGCCGCGCTCAAAGAGAGGATGGCCGCAGCGCAGAACTGCGGAAAAGCTGAAAAGAATCGTGAGCGGCGCATTTTTCTACTTCAATTCAGGGATCAGTTCAGTTGCGGGCGGCGTTGCGCCTTCGTGGGAATCCAGGATCGTAGTTCTCGTACAAGATTTGACGGAGGCGTCAATGATTTCGACGCTTCACTGTTTGTACGCCCCGCACGACGAGTTTTGGTACGTCCCACTTGACGAGTTTCAAGAGAGCGAGGACCGCAGCGAATGTGGCAAATCGATGAAGGTCTCGATGTTTGTCGCGCTCCTCGATGTGCACGATCGCCGTCTGCGCGTCGGCGTATCCTTGCCTGTTGGTTTTCCGTAACCATTCGACCGCCTTGGCGTCACTCTTGTCGACGCCGCGCCCAGTCCGATACATGAGGAAAAGTTCGTGTCGCGCGAGAACATCCCCCTGTTCGGCGGCTTTTTCGTACCATTCCACCGCTTTTATCGCGTCCTCCGGTACACCACGCCCCTGCTCGTACCGGAGGCCCAGAAGGTATTGCGCGACCCCGATCCCGCCCTCGGCGGCCTTTCGAAGCCATTCAAGCGCTTGGGCGTCGTCTTGTCGTACGCCGCGTCCGGCGCGATACCTGAGGAAGAGTTCGTATTGCGCCTGCGCGTACCCCTGTTCGGCGGATTTTTGATACCATTTTGCCGCTTGGCTCTCATCCTTGCTCACGCCGTATCCGTTATCGTGCATGAAGCCCAAGTTGGTTTGCGCGCGGACGTACCCCTGATCAGCGGCTCGTCGGAACCACTCGATCGCTTTGCCGTCGTCTCTTGGTACGCTATGTCCGTTTGCATACAGGAGTGCCAGCGCGTTTTGCGCCTCCACGTCTCCGCGCATCGCCGCTTGGCGGGTCGTCTCGAATTCGTTCGATTCGACCGATGCGCTTTTCTGAGCTTCGGCGCTTTGCGCGCCGCTGGCGGGCGTGTCGGTAGCGTACGCCGCCGCGCTCAAAAAGATGAGGGCTGCCGCGCAGAACTGCGGAAAAGCTGAAAAGAGTTTGAAGCGGCGCATTTTCTTTCTCCTTCAGTTTTTTTCGGCTTGTCGGAACCACTCGGCCGCTTTTGTCTTGTCCTTCGGGACACCACGTCCGGTCAGATACATGACGGCAAGCTTGACTTGCGCCTGCGTGACTCCTTGTTCGGCGGCTTTTTGGGGAACCACTGATTTAATGATTCATTATAGAGCGAAGGTCATCTGAATTTCGGGTATAGTCTTCGCAATCTATGGAGGGAGGCGAAGATGCGGCAAGCGAGTTTCAGCGACATTGAATAC
>JAISAZ010000057.1 GCA_031266435.1 Accumulibacter sp. | reverse complement strand
GCGATCGGCGCCGACCAGTCTTCGTTCCCGTAGATGCGGAGCGCTCCGCCGTGCCCCGGAAATCGGCGCGCGAAAAACTCCGACGCGCCTTCGGGGTCGGCGGGCCAGTCGACGCGCATCTCCTGTCGCGCGACGAGGAGCGCATTCTTCGAATAAACGAGCCGGACGCGGCACCCCGAATCGAGCAGACAATCGAGGAGGCGAAAACCGTAGGTTATGCCGGAGGCGCCGGTCAGCGCGAGGCAAACGGTTTCAGGCATTTTGCGCTCCGAACTCACGAACGCTTCCCGTTTCGCCGAGCAGACGCGCCGTGACGACGCCGTTGATCGTCCCGAAGATCAGCGCGGCGGCGGCAAAAAACGGGACGAGGTAAAACACGCCGTTGCTCGGAATCAGCCACAGGCGCGCCAGCAATAATTGCCCCGCGATATGCGCGAAAGCCGCGAAAAGGCTCCAGGTGACCGGCCCGAACACGCGGTCGGGCAGGCGAACGGTGAATGCCAGGACGCCGAGGCTCGCGACGGCGCCGGCAAGGCTCAGGAAAAACGCGGGGGAGAGGAAGTGACCGAGCAAAATGCCGCTCGCGACAACGCGCAGCCCGGTGACCCACGCCGCCGTCGACCATCCGTAGCGCGCGAGGACGAACATCGTGACGATGTTCGCAAGCCCCGGCTTGATTCCGGGGAGTGGCAGGGGGATCGCCGAATCGACGAGCGCGAGCGCGATCGCCGCGGCGGCGATGCGCGCGACGAGATGGTCTTCCGGCGTCGTTTCGAGTTCAATAATTGAGCGAGTCATAGACTTTGTCGCTTCCCGCGATTTCAAGGCTGACCTCGTTGGGCGCGCAGATCGCGATTTCTCCCGCGCGTTCGAGCCAACCCTGGCGGACGCAGTATTGATGGATTCCAGGGTCGGAGACGACGCGCGCGCGCCCGTCCTCGACGGCGACCGTCGTCGTCCCGATCGGACCGGGAACGTCGATCCGGGACGCGCGCGACAGATCGAGTTCGGCGAATACGCGACCGCCCTGCCGGACGACGAGCTTTTCGGCGACGCCGCCCCGCCACGCGATCGGAAACGAGGCGAGGCAGAAAGCGCACGCGAGCAGAAAGACGAGCCAGTCGCCGGGACGGAAGAGCGAAAGCGCCGAAGAAGGCGCGTCCGCGCTCCGGATCGGGTCGGGCGCGTCCGCGTCGGTCGAAAACGCGGACACCATCAGGACGCGGGCGCCGGGGGAATTTCGCGGTGGCGCACGAAAACGCGCGCGTCGCCGGCGAAACGGCGCGTCAGCCATTCCGCGAGGTAGACCGAACGGTGGCGCCCGCCCGTGCAGCCGATGCCGACCGTCAAATAGTTGCGGCCGGCGCTGCTATACCCCGGAAGCCAGTTTTCGATGAAGCGCTCGATGTCGCTACGCATTCGGACGACTTCGGGCTGCGCTTCAAGAAATTCGGCGACGGTCGCGTCTCGTCCCGTCAAGGGGCGCAATTCGGGGTTGTAGAAGGGATTCGGCAGACAGCGGACGTCGAAAACGAGTTCCGTGTCGAGCGGAATGCCGTTCTTGAAACCGAAGGACTCGAAAAGAAGCGTCAGCTTTTTGTCCGATTGCGGCGCGACAAAGCGGCGGATCCAGTCACGCAGGGTGTCGGGCTTCAAGTCGCTCGTGTCGATGTGATGACCGAGTTCGGCCAGCCGGCTCAAACGCCGCCGTTCTTCGGCGATCGCCTCGACGAGCGTCCGATTCTCATCGGAAAGCGGGTGGCGGCGCCGCGTCTCCGAAAAGCGCTTGATCAGCGTGTCGGTCTTCGCGTCGAGGAAGACGAATTGCAGGTCGATTTCGCGCGCGCGAAGCGCGGCGAGTTGCTGCGGCAGATTTTCGATGCTTTCCCCGCCGCGAATGTCGATCGCAACCGCGGCGCGCGCGTAGCCGCGCTGTTCGAGCAAGTCGACGAGGTCTTGCAGCAAGGGCGACGGAAGATTATCGACGCAGAAATAAGCGCCGTCCTCAAGCATATTGAGCGCGATCGACTTTCCCGACCCGGAAAGCCCGCTGATGATGACGATTTGCATGATCCGAAAAGCGTGTAGGCTTCTCCCGTACGGGATGATCTCCCTTCGAGGGGAAGGTTTCCAAGCGGCCTTGGTCTTCGATACACGTGAGGATAGCCGAACGGGGATTCCATTACCAGTTTCGTTTCGTCACCTTCCCGCGTTCCCGCGTTCCGCGCCGACGGCGAAAATTGAGGGATAATCGCAAAAACCGCTTTGGACGCGCCCGCGCCGCGCCGTGCGCCGCCGGCTTTCACCTGAGATGGACAACACATGAAAACGATGGAAATCCCCTTCATCGAAGAAATCGTCGCGCTCCGCCGCGACCTCCACGCGCACCCTGAAGTCGCGTTCGAAGAAACGAGAACGTCCGAAGTCGTCGCGCGCGAACTCGAATCCCTCGGCCTCGAAGTGTATCGCGGGATCGCGAAAACCGGCGTCGTCGGCGTCTTGCGCGGTCGGGGGCGGAGTATCGGACTGCGCGCGGACATGGACGCGCTGATCCTCGAAGAAAAAAACGACCTGCCTTACCGTTCGCAAAATCCCGGCAGGCAGCACGGCTGCGGTCACGACGGACACGTCGCGATTCTCCTGGGCGCGGCAAAGTTCCTCTCGCGCCACCGTGACGAACTCGATTTCGACGGAACGGTTCATTTCATCTTTCAGCCGGCCGAAGAAGGCGAAGGTGGTGCGAAAGCGATGATCGACGACGGCCTGTTCGAACGTTTTCCGATGGAATCCGTTTTCGGTATGCACAACTGGCCCGAACTTCCCGAAGGCCGGATCGCCGTCGTGAGCGGCCCGGTCATGGCGAGCGACTGCCATCTGAAAATTACCGTCCGCGGGCGTGGCTGCCACGCGGCGATGCCGCAGCAGGGCGTCGATACGCTCGTCGCGGCGAGCCATTTGGTGCTGGCCCTGCAAACCGTCGTTTCGCGCAACCTGCCGCCGTGGGAATCCGCCGTCGTCAGCGTGACGCGGATGCACGGCGGCAGCGCGATGAACATCATTCCCGACGAAGCCGTCCTGTACGGAACGATCCGTTCGTTCAGCCTGAAAACGCAGGACGCGATCGAGGAAGCCGTGAAGCGGCTCTGCGACGGGACAGGCGAGGCTTTCGGCGCGAAGGCGGACGTCGAATTCGAGCGCCGCTATCCGCCGACGGTCAACAGCGACGCCGAAGCAAAGCTCTGCGTTCGCGCGGCGGGGGTCGTCGTCGGCATTGAAAACGTCCTTACCGACGCGCGCCCCTCAACGGGTGCGGAAGACTTCGCGTACATGCTCCTCAAAAAACCCGGAGCCTACGTCTGGCTCGGCAGCGGCAACGCGGAACACGCTTATCCGCTGCACAGCCCGAATTACGACTTCAACGACGACGTGATCGCCACGGGAATCCGATACTGGGTCAGCCTCGTCGAAACCGTCCTCGGGAAAGCCCGGTAAGAAGCCGATGGTCCTTGGACGCGTCGCGGCCCTCGCTGTCTTGAGCTTCGCGGCCTCCGCAGCCCACGCCGCGCGGCCGATGAATACGGATGATGCGCGCGTCGTCGATTCAAAAGCCTGCCAGCTCGAAACCTGGACGAAGAAAACTCCGGGGGGATCCGAACATTGGGCCTTGCCCGCGTGCAATTTCACGGGCAATCTGGAAGTGACGCTGGGAGGCGTGCGCGGCAGGAATGAGCACGTGCGCGATACCGCCACGGTATTTCAGGGCAAGACGCTCTTCAAGTCACTGGAAACCAACGGCTGGGCCTGGGGTCTGGTTTTCGGAAACGCGCACCGATCGAAATCCCATACGAATACCGGGCTTTCGAGTGAGCGCTACGCCTATATTCCGGCGAGCTTTTCCTTCCGCGACGACCGCTTCATTCTGCATACCAACGTCGGCTGGCTGCGCGAAAAAGCCGAACACAAGGATCGAATGAGCTGGGGCGTCGGGTCGGAAACGCGCTTGACCGGGGCCACCTGGCTCATCGCCGAGACCTTCGGACAAAATCACGGCAAACCGTTTTATCAAGTCGGCTTGCGCCACTGGCTCGTTCCCGACCGCGTCCAGATCGACGCCACCTTGGGTGACCGGGTCGACGGCGTCGGCGGGGAGCGCTGGTTTTCGATCGGTCTGCGCTTGTTGTCTCCCTCTTTTCTTCCGTAATTCCATTTCCAGTCCATCCTTACCTTTGTCGACTTCGCCTTGCCGTACTACAGTACTGTCTGCGGCTCGTCTTCTCGGTATGAATGAACTGGAAAAGGAATAAGAATGAAAAAAACAGAGCATGGCTTGAAGCGCACGCGCAAAGCGTCTTTCACAGCGAGCGGCTTATCGCTTTGCGGCCTCGTTGCGCTCGCTTTCCTTCCCCTGCGCGCCGTTCCCGCGCCGCGCCCCGAAGTTGCCGTCGACGTCGGTCATACCGTCAAAGACTACGGCGCGCTCAGCGCGCGCGGCTTCAAGGAATTCGACCTCAATCGGAATCTGGCCGAAAAAACGGCGCTGGCGCTGGAAAAATTGAAACTGAGAACGCTTCGCGTCAATTTCGACGGTCGGATCGCTCGGCTCGACGAACGCCCGAAACAGGCCGCCCGCGCGGACTTTTTCATCTCGATTCACCACGACTCGGTCCAGCCCGAACTGCTCGAAGAATGGGAATGGAAAGGCGAAAAATTGACGTACAGCGATAAGCACGCGGGGTTTTCGCTCTTCGTGTCGAGGAAAAGCCCCGACCTGGAAACGAGTCTGCGTTGCGCGTCGGCGATCGGCGCGCGGCTCAGGCGAAGCGGTTTCCTACCCACGACGCACCACGGCGACTCGATCGCCGGGACGCCCCGTCCTTACGCCGACCGCGCGAACGCGGTGCACTACTACGACACTCTGGTCGTCCTGTACCGGACGACGCTTCCCGCCGTTCTCTTCGAAGCGGGCGTCGTCAAGCACCGCGCCGAAGAAGCGGCACTTCGTGACCCCAAGCGTCAGGCGCTCATGGCCGGCGAGATTGCGACCGGTATCGCCGCGTGTCTTTTCGTAAAACCCGCGCGCGAGCACTTGGTCACGGGCGCCGGTTGAAAATGGTATGATTGCGCCGTTTGAAAAATAAAACACGTCGTTTTGGAGAGGAGTGTCGCGCGATGAGCAATCTGTCCGAAAAAATCAAGTTGAACCTGGTACATGGGAAGGAACTCGTCGAATCCGGGATCGGCGGCGCCAAAGAGGCGCGCGACGAGGTTTTGCATTCGGAGGGCAATACCGACCTGGTCGCGTTGGCCGCCCAAAAATCCTGGAGAGGCGCCGCGATCGGTCTGCTCGCCGGCGCGATCGGCGGCGTGCTCGCGGACGACCGCAAACCCCTGCGCGGCGTCGTCGCGGGGGGCTTGCTCGGCGCCGTGCTCGGTTTCGGCGGGAGTTTCGCCTGGAGAACGCGCCCGCTGACCTCGGCGATGGCGCGCGGCGCGAAAAAGCGCATCGGGAAGGCGCGCGACAAACACTGGCTTTCCCGCAATCCGATCAATTACGGCTGATTGCACAGGCGCGCGGGGCGCGCACAAGCCCTCCCCAGCCTTGTAAAAAAAGCCGCAGCAAAAAAAAACGGCCTGCCGCGTTTTACGCGACGGGCCGAACTTTTTTCAATTTCAGAAAGGAGATAGTCTCTGGCGAAGACTATTTGTTCGGGTCTTCGCAGAGTTCGAGCAGGAGACCGGCGGACTTCGGATGCACGAAGGCGATGTCGAGGCCGTCAGCGCCCTTGCGCGGTGCCTTGTCGATCAGCGCGGCGCCTTTTTCGGCGAGTTCGTTCAGGCAGCCTTGCAGATCCGTTACGGCAAGCGCGACGTGCTGGATTCCTTGGCCGTTCTTTTCGATGTACTTGGCGATCGGGCCGTCCGGGGTCGTCGATTCAAGCAGTTCGATCTTGGTTTGGCCGATCTTGAAGAAAGCGACGCGAACCTTCTGTTCGGCGACTTCTTCGGTCTTGTAAAGAGGGAAACCGAGTTTGTCTTGCCAGAAAGGAATCGCGTCAGCGAGGCTTTTTACGGCAACGCCGATGTGTTCGACATGTGAGATGTTCATTGCATTTTCCTTTTAAAGATATTCAATACACACCCGTAACCGGGCAAACCACATGGAAGGGGCAGCAATCCCCCGTATGTGATTATCCCCCTAAAGGGAGACATTTCCAACCGGCGGAAAGCTTTCGATGAAACAGATGAAACAAAACTCGAAGCCGGTATTATGACTCAAAAGCTCGGCGCTTGTCAGCGTCTTTCCGCGTCGGGCGCGTGTTTTCCGTCGGAAAAACACCATGGAAACGGTTAAAAAGGGCGGGATGAAAATCATTACCGAAAAACGCCCGCGATCGTGGGCGTCACCCTAAGCCGGCGAGCGTTTTCGGTACGCGGCGAACAGCAAAAGTACGCCCGCGAGGATCATCGGTAGCGACAGCCATTGCCCCATACTGATCGCTTCGGAGACACCGAAAATCCCGTCGTCGGGCGCGCGGAAGTACTCGGCGACGAAACGAAAGACGCCGTAGCCGACGAGAAAGGCGCCGGAAACCGCGCCGCGCGGCCGGTCGCGCGCGGAAAAAATCCAGAGAACGGCAAAGAGCAGGAGTCCCTCCATCAGCGCTTGGTAGAGTTGCGACGGATGGCGCGGCAAGGCGTCGCCGGCGCGCGGAAAAATCATCCCCCACGGCAGCGAAGCGTCGCAGACGCGCCCCCAGAGTTCGCCGTTGATGAAGTTCCCGACGCGTCCCGCGGCGAGGCCGAGCGGGACGAGCGGCGCGATGAAGTCGGCGAGGTCGAACCAGTTTCGCCCCGTTTTCCGCGCGAAGACGCCGACGGCGACGAGCACGCCGAGAAAACCGCCGTGGAAGGACATTCCGCCTTTCCAGACCGCGAGAATTTCGAGCGGATGCGAAAAATAATACCCCGGCGCGTAGAACAGCACTTCTCCCAAGCGGCCGCCGAGGACGACGCCGAGCACGCCGAACGACATGAGGTCGTCGAATTGTTCCGGCGTCCAGGCGGGCTGTGAAAAGCGCAGGGCGCCTTCGAGGCGGCGTCTGCCGAGCCAGAAGAACTGGGCGAAAGCGAACAAATACGTCAGCGCGTACCAATGGATCGAAAGCGGCCCGACGCGAAACGCGACGGGGTCGAATTGAGGATGGATCAGCATGGTGTGAGAGTCGGGGGCGAGGGTTTCGACACGGGTATTGTAATTCCTTTTCCAAACCGCCCCGCCAGACTTCGCTGTTCCCGATAACGGCTCTCGATACCCTACCCCTCGAAAAACCCCTTCATTCTGGTATAATTCCAATATCCTGAATTGTACAGAAGGAACTCAGATGAAAGCGAGAAGCGCCATCCCTCGATGCAGGAAATCCTCGTCGGAAGCCTGACGTGACCGAATCCCACAAGCTCGAATGGAAAGAATCCTGGCGCGACGATCATCTGCGCTGGGTGTGCGGCTTTGCCAATGCCGAGGGTGGAACGCTCGTCATCGGCAGGAACGACAAAGGTGAAGTCGTCGGTGTATCCGGCGCGAAGAAACTGCTGGAAGACCTGCCCAACAAAATCCGTGACCTGCTTGGCGTGGTGGTGCAAGTACACCTGCGTCGGGAAGGCGGCAAGGATTATCTGGCAATCGTCACACCCACCTATCCCAATCCGATCAGCTATCGCGGCCACTATTACCAGAGGAGCGGCAGCACCTTGCAGGAGTTGAAAGGCGCCGCGCTGGATCGCTTCATGTTGCGGCGCTATGGTCGCACTTGGGATGGCTCCCCCTTGCCGGGCGTGCGCGCCGCTGACCTGTCGAAGGAAGCCATCGCCCGCTTCCGACAACTGGCCGCGAACAGCGGCAGGCTGGACGCCACCGCGCTCTCGGAAACCAACGCGCGCCTGTTGGACAGGCTCAAGCTTACCGAAGGAAAATACCTCAAGCGCGCGGCGGTGCTGTTGTTCCACCCCGATCCCTTGACTTTCGTCACCGGCGCCTTCGTGAAAATCGGTTTTTTCCGCCCGGACGGCGATTTGGTCTATCACGACGAAATCAATGGCGCCTTGTTTCATCAGGCGCAACAGACGCTTGACTTGCTGCTCTCCAAGTACCTGAAGGCGGCAGTGGATTACGAAGGCATCATACGTGTGGAGCGATTCCCGGTGCCGCGGGAGGCATTGCGCGAGGCGGTGCTGAATGCCTTGGTGCATTGCGATTACATGGTTCCCGCGCCCATCCAGATTCGCGTCTACGACGACCAGTTGATTCTATGGAACCCGGCGGCGTTGCCGGATGGCTGGACGGAGAAAACCTTGTTGTCGCCGCACGCCTCGCACCCGTACAACCCGGATATCGCCAATGCTTTTTTCCGTGCCGGGGAGATCGAAGCCTGGGGCCGGGGCATCGAACGCATTTTCAAGGCTTGCCGTGTCGCCGGGACGCCGGAACCTCGGATGCGTTTCCATTCGGGCGGGGTGTGGATGGAGTTTCCTTTTGATGAGGCTTATTTGCGCGTGATCCGGGGCAAGACAGAGCAGGTCACGGAAGTCACCCCCGAAGTCGCCCCCGAAGTCACCCCCGAAGTCACCCCCGAAGTCACCCCCGAAGTCAGCAACGAAGTCAGCAACGAAGTCAGCAACGAAGTCGATAGCTTGTTGAAAACCTTGCGAGGAGACATGACTCGGGCGGAGTTGATGTCGGCCCTGGGGTTGAAAGATGAAAAGCATTTCCGGAAACACTACCAACAAACCGCCGTAGCCTTAAGGCTGGTCGAGATGACACTTCCAGACAAACCCAACAGCCGTCTGCAAAAATACCGCCTCACGGCAACGGGGCGAGCGCGCTTGCAGAAGATCACGAGGGCAGGCTGATGGCGGCGGGCAGGTATCCGAGCTACCGTGTAGCGCGAAATTCTGCACGATGCGCGTGCGGAATACGGGGAGAAGATTGTGTCGCGGCTCGCTACACAATTGAGCTGGGCGCACGTGGTGGAGGTGCTGCCGCTGAAAACACCCGAAGAATGACTCCAATTCTTTTTCCAAACAGATCCGGTCGACTTCGCCGTTCCCGATAACGGTTCTCAATACCCGCGTCGCTCGCGGAAAAGCGCGCGAAAAACGGGGAATTTCGGTGGCTTCGTCTGCTCCGGCGACGTTTTTCTTCGGTAGAATGACTCTCCTTTCCGATCGTTTTCCGAAGGAGATTTGTCATGCCCGAATACCGTTCTCGTACATCGACCCATGGGCGCAACATGGCCGGCGCCCGCTCGCTCTGGCGCGCGACAGGAATGAAAGACGGCGACTTCGGCAAGCCGATTATCGCCGTCGTCAATTCATTCACCCAGTTTCTGCCGGGGCATATGCACCTGAAAGACCTGGGCCAGATGGTCGCGCGCGAGATCGAGGCTGCCGGCGGCGTCGCAAAGGAATTCGACACGATCGCAATCGACGACGGGATCGCGATGGGGCACGACGGTATGCTGTATTCGTTGCCGTCGCGCGAACTCGTTGCCGACTCGGTCGAGTATATGGTCAATGGGCACTGCGCGGACGCGATGGTCTGCATCTCGAACTGCGACAAAATCACCCCGGGAATGCTGATGGCGTCCCTGCGGCTCAATATCCCGACGATTTTCGTCTCGGGCGGGCCGATGGAGGCCGGGAAGGCGCAATTGCACGGCGAGACCGTCAAGCTCGACCTCGTCGAAGCGATGATCAAATCGGCAGACAAGACGGTCCCGGACGCGGATGTCGAAATCATCGAGCGCGAAGCGTGCCCGACGTGCGGGTCGTGTTCGGGTATCTTCACCGCCAATTCGATGAACTGCCTGATGGAGGCGCTCGGCCTCGCGCTTCCGGGCAACGGGACCGTTCTTGCGACGCACACCGACCGCAAGGAACTCTTTCTCGAAGCGGGAAGGCGGATCGTAAAATTGTGCCGCCGCTATTACGATGAGGGCGACGAAAGCGTCCTGCCCCGCAGCGTCGCGTCGTTCAAGGCGTTTGAAAACGCGATGGCGCTCGACATGGCGATGGGCGGTTCGACGAATACCGTCCTGCACCTCCTCGCCGCCGCCGAAGAAGGCGAGGTCGCGTTTACGCTCGACGACATCGACCGCATCTCGCGCAAGGTTCCGTGCCTGAGCAAGGTTTCGCCGTCGACGAACAAATACCATATCGAGGACGTGCACCGCGCCGGCGGAATCTTCGGGATTCTCGGCGAACTCGACCGCAAGGGTCTGATCAACCGCGAGGCGAAAACGGTGCACACCGCGACGATCGGAGAAGCCATCGACGCCAACGACATTCGGAGGCGCCCGGACGACAAAGCGCTCCGCACGTTCTATCTTTCCGCGCCCGGTCGCGTCCACGCCGAAGAGCCGTTCTCGCAGAGCAAGCGCTACGCGGAACTCGACCTCGACCGCGAAAACGGCTGCGTCCGCGACGTTGAGCACGCTTACACGAAGGAAGGCGGCCTCTCCGTCCTTTACGGCAACATCGCGCTGGACGGCGGTGTCGTCAAGACCGCCGGCGTCGACGAAAGCATCTGGAAGTTTTCGGGCAAGGCGCGGATCTACGAAAGTCAGGACGCCGCGGTCAAGGGGATTCTCGACGGCGAAGTCGTCGCCGGCGATGTCGTCGTGATCCGCTACGAAGGGCCGAAGGGCGGCCCCGGATTCCAGGAAATGCTCTACCCGACGTCGTATCTGAAATCGCGCGGCTTGGGGAAAGCCTGCGCGCTCCTGACCGACGGGCGTTTTTCGGGGGCGACTTCCGGGCTTTCGATCGGCCACGTTTCGCCGGAGGCCGCCGAGGGCGGAGCGGTCGGTCTGATCGAAGAAGGCGACACGATCGAATTCGACATTCCAAACCGCCGGATCCACCTCGCGGTCTCCGACGAGGTGCTCGCAAAGCGCCGCGCGGCGATGGAGGCGAAGGGCGATCGGGCCTGGAAGCCGGTCGCGCGCGACCGCGTCGTTTCGCGCGCGCTCGAAGCCTACGGGCTGATGGCGACCTCGGCATCGCGCGGCGCGGTGCGTGACCTTGCGCAGTTGAAACGCCGCTGAACTCATGGCCCTGTCCGTCTGGCTCGGGTTTCTCGTCGCGTCGATCCTGATCGCGATCTCGCCCGGGCCGGGCGCGGCCGTCTCGATGAGCACCGGGATGCGCTACGGCTTCGTCCCGGCCTTGCGCGCGATCGCGGGTCTCCAGTGCGCGCTGCTCTGCCAGCTTGGCGTCGTCGCGGCGGGGCTCGGCGCGATTCTGTCGGCCTCGACATCGGCGTTCAATGTCGTCCGCTTCGCCGGCTCCGCGTATTTGATCTGGCTCGGCGTCCAGAAGTGGCGCGAGGCGCCGCGAAAGCTCGACGAAGACGAGCCGACGGCGCGCCGCAGTCTCTTTTTTCAGGGCATCTTCGTCAACCTGAGCAATCCCAAGGCGATCGTTTTCATCGCCGCGCTGACGCCGCAATTCGTCGACCCGGGTCGCGCGCAGGCGCTGCAGTTTTTGATCATCGCGCTGACGATGTGCGGCGTCGACGTCGTCGTGATGTCGTGCTACGCGCTGCTCGCGGCGCGCATGGGACGCTGGCTGCGCGACGCGCGCGCACTCAAGACGCAGAGCCGCTTTTTCGGCGGCGTTTTCGTCTGCGCCGGAATCTGGCTCGCCGCGGCCGGACGCAATTGACCGCGAATCGGCGCGCGGAGGATACAATGCGACGAGCGCGCGAACCGTTCGGCGCGCCCTTTTTATCTGGAGAGATGAATATGAAGAAAGTCTATCGCATCGGACAGATCGTACCGAGTTCGAATACGACGATGGAAACAGAAATTCCCGCGATGTTCCACGCGCGCGAGGGTATCGAGCCGGAACGTTTCACTTTCCACTCGAGCCGGATGCGGATGAAGAAAGTCTCCAAGGAAGAACTCGAGGCGATGGATAAAGACTCGGATCGCTGTGCGCTCGAACTCTCGGACGCACGCGTCGACGTTCTCGGCTACGCCTGCCTCGTCGCCATCATGAGCATGGGCAAAGGCTACCACCGCGTCTCCGAGGAGCGCCTGCACCGGCATACCGTTGAAAACGGCGGCCCCGCGCCGGTCGTCACGAGCGCGGGCGCGCTCGTCGAGGGTTTGAAGGCGATCGGCGCAAAGAAAGTCTCGATCATCGCGCCGTATATGAAGCCGCTGACCAAGCTCGTCATCGACTATATCGAAAGCGAGGAGATCGAAGTCGTCGACAGTCTTTCGCTCGAAATTCCCGACAATCTCGTCGTCGGCGCGCAGGACCCGCTCGCGCCGGCCGACCTCTGGAAAAAACTCAATCTGGCGAACGTCGACGCGATCGTCGCGTCGGCGTGCGTGCAGATGCCCTCGCTCGCGTCGATTCCCCTGATCGAGGCGGCGAGCGGTTTTCCGGTCGTTTCGAGCGCCGTGTGCACGACGTACCGGATGCTCGGAGCGCTGGGTCTGAAAACGCGCGTTCCGGAAGCCGGCGTCCTGCTTTCCGGGAAATACACGACCTGAACACGATCTGATTCGGAGGCCCAAGCGTTCCGGCAAAACCGGAACGCTTTGCTTTCCGCGTGGATTCCGGTGTTTTTCACGTTCGCTTTTGGCGTTTTTTCCGTTACACTTCCTTACCGACGCTTCCCCAACCCATCCGAATTCGAGTTCTATGCACGCACACACGCTTCCATCCAGACAGGGATTGCAATGGCTGTCGAACAGCTTCAGGATTTACGGCAAAGCCCAGGTTCGGATGCCCTTGGTCGTCCTCTGTTACATGGCGATCGGGATGGTCATGCTCATGTTCGGGGCGCCGGGTCTTCTGCTCTTTTTTCTGCTCGACCCGATGTTCTCGGTCGGACTGACCAATCTGTCGCACCGCGTCGATCAGGGCGTCAAGGTCGACCCCGGCGTCATCTTCTCCGGTTTCCTCAAAAAACCCGGAACGCTGCTCGCGCTCGGCACGATTTACGCCGGAGTCATGTTTGTCGTTTTTCTGCTGGCGCTCTTGTTGTTCGTCCTGGCTTTTGGAGACGCTCCGCTGCGCGAGTTCGCCGAATTGCTCGAACAGACCGGAAGCGCGCGAAAAGACATCTCCCCGGAAATGTTCGCGTCGATCACGCGGCTCTTCCAGATCACGCTCTTTCTCCACATTCCGCCGAGCGTCGTTTTCTGGCACGCGTCGATTCTGATCGCGTGGCACGACCTGCCGAAAGGCAAGGCGCTGTTTTTCAGTCTCGTCGGCTGTCTGCGCAACTGGCGCGCCTTTCTGGTTTATGTCGCCGCAATCTTCATCGTCATGGTGCTGATCCCGAATCTCGTTCTGGGGATGCTGGCAAAATTCGCGTTCGGCCTGCGGGGACTCGTCGCCGTCAGTTTCGTATTCATGCTGCTGGTGATCAACCTTTGGTGCGTCGGGCTTTACGTCAGCTACCGCGACATTTTCGCCACGATCGATGAAACCGCCTGAGACGCGGGAACTTTTGCCGCTCGGCCTCTTCGGCGGGACCTTCGACCCCGTTCATTTCGCGCACCTGCGGCTCGCCGAGGCCGCGTGTTGCGAATTGGGACTCTCGTCCGTCCGCTGGATTCCGGCGGGCAACCCCGTCCTGCGCGAATCCCCGCGCGTCGACGCGCGCCACCGGCTCGAAATGGTGCGCCTTGCGATCGCGGACAACCCGTGTTTCGAGCTGGATACGGCGGAAGTCGATGCCGAGCGTCCCAGTTATACCGTGCCGACGCTCGAACGCCTGCGCCAGGACGACGCATGCGGCGCAAAGCGCCCTCTGGTCCTGCTCGTCGGCGCGGACGCCTTTTCGAGCCTGACCGCCTGGTATCGCTGGGAGCGTATTTTCGAGCTTGCGCACGTCGCCGTCGCGCGCCGTCCGGGTTTCCCGATCGAAGCCGAAACGCTCCCGGAGCGCCTGTCGCAAATCTGGCGCGACCGCTTCGCCGCCGACCCGGCGGCCTTGTCGCTCGCGCCGTCCGGCGCCGTCGTGAGTTTTCCGATGACGCCGCTCGGCATTTCCGCAACGCGGGTTCGACGATTGATTTCGCGCGGGGTCAGCACACGCTATCTTCTGCCCGACGCGGTGATCGCGTACGTCGAAGAACGCCGTTTTTATCGCGAACCGGGTGGCGCGTAAAGCGTGCCGACCCCAAGGCTTTTCAACGAAGCTTCAAACCGGAACAGTTTATGATGAACGCAAGCCAGATCGGAAAACTCGTCGTCAGTGCTCTCGAAGACATCAAGGGAAAGGACATCGAAACCATCGATACGTCCCGGCTCACACCGCTCTTCGAGCGCATCGTCGTTGCGACCGGAGAGTCGAACCGCCAGGTGCGCGCGCTCGCGAGGAACGTCCAGGAAAAGGCGCGCGACGCGGGCGTCGAAATCCTCTCGACCGAGGGAGAAGACGCCGGCGAATGGATTCTCGTCGACCTGGGCGATGTCATCGTCCACGTCATGCAGCCCGCGGTTCGCGGCTACTATAAACTCGAAGAACTCTGGAGCAGTCGAAGCCGACCGCCCTTGCGCGTCCCGCCGGCGGAATGAAATTCGGTATTTTTGCCGTATGCCGCAAGGCGCGGGGCTGGGTTGCCGCCGGCTGCGATGAATACGTCAAACGAATGCCGCGCGAACTTCCCGTGTCAATCGTCGAAATAAAACCCGCGATGGGCGAGTCGCGCGCGCAACGCCTCGCCGCCGAAAAAACGCGCTTTCTTCTGGCGTCTCGCGCGTTCGAAAGGCGCGTCGCGCTCGACGAGCGCGGCGCCAACCTGACGACGCCCGAGCTCGCGCGCCGCGTCGAATCCTGGTTGCAAAAAGGCGGCGATACGGCTTTCATGATCGGCAGCGCCGAAGGTCTCGACGAGGAACTCAAACGGAACGCCGACGAATCGATCCGCCTTTCGAGCCTGACCTTGCCGCACGCGCTCGCGCGTCTTCTTCTTTGCGAACAGCTCTACCGCGCGGCGACCCTCCTGAAGAATCACCCCTACCACCGTGAATGACACTCTCTCAAGATCACCCGCGCCGGCTCCGCATTTCCGGCTCTACCTCGCGTCGCACAGTCCGCGCCGCCGAGAACTTCTGACGCAGATCGGCGTCCGCTTCGACAGCCTCGTCTTTCGCGGCCCGCCGCGCGAGGACAGCGAAATCGACGAACTCCCCCTGATGAGCGAAACGCCGACCGACTACGTCGAGCGCCTCGCCAAGGCGAAGGCGCTGCACGGGCTGAGCCTCGTCGAACAGCGGAAAATGCCGGCTCAGCCCGTGCTTGCCGCAGATACCGCGATCGAATTCGACGGAAAAATCGTCGGCAAACCTTCGAACGCCGCGAGTGCCACGGAAATCCTGAAGCGTTTTTCGGGTCGCTCGCACCGCGTCTTGACGGCGGTGACGCTCGCCGATGAGACGCGCGTCGAATCGGCGCTTTCGGTCAGCGAAGTCGTCTTCGGCGTGCTTTCCGAAGAAGAAATCCGCCGCTACGTCGAGAGCGGCGACCCGATGGACAAAGCCGGCGCCTACGGAATCCAGGGTTACGCCGCGCTCTTCGTCGAGCGATTGTCGGGCAGCCATTCGGGCGTGATGGGCTTGCCGATTTTCGAGACGGGGCGTCTACTCAAACGCTTCGGGTTCTTTCCGTAATTCCATTTCCAGTTCATCCCTTTCATTCTGTCTGCGGCTCGGCGTCAAAGCATGAATGAACTGGAAAAGGAATCACTCGTTCATTTGCCTTCTGTTGGGGTTCGCGTTGCTCACCCCAAGCTATGCGCCAGAGAACAAATGTCAGGTTTCAGGAATAGATGAAAACCGATCGGCATTTCAAAGCTCTCCCGCGGCGGCAACGCCGCCGCTAGCTGATCTGATCCCTGATTCCTGATTCCTGATGCCTGATCGGCACGGCGCGCCGTGCCCTTGCGCGTTCTTCTTTTTGGCAGGGGCGATTCTCGAAATGGATCAATCTCCGGCGACGACGACCGTCACCAGCGCATCGAGTTGGATGCGCCGCGCGAAAGCGTCGCGGACTTCGGCGGCGGTAACCTTTTCGATGTTTTCGGCGTAGCGGTCGAGGTAGTCGAGCGGGTAATCGAAAAAACCGACGACGGCGACGTTTTCCAGGATTTTCCGGTTGCTGTCGAGGCGCAGCGGAAAGCTGCCGACCAGATTCTGCTTCGCCGTTTCGAGTTCCGCCTTGTCCGGACCTTCGGCGAGAAAGCGCGCGAGCACTTCGCGCGTCAGCTTCAGGGCTTCATCGACCTGCTGCTTTTTCGTCTGCAATCCGATCTGGAAGGGACCGGGCTGCGCCATCGGGCTGAACGCGCTGTAGACGCTGTAGGCAAACCCGCGTTTTTCGCGGACTTCGCGCATCAGGCGCGAAACGAAACCGCCGCCGCCGAGCGCGTGGTTCCCGACGAGCAGGGGGAAAAAATCGGGGTCGCCGCGCGCGATCGCGGGCAATCCGATGAAGATATGCGCCTGCGTCGCCGGATGCGCGACGCGCTGCTCGCCCCCCTGCGGGAGTTCGGGGCGGTCGATGCGTTCCGGCGCGCGACCTTCGGGCAGGCGGGCGGTCAATTTCCGCGCGAGTTCCTCGGCCTGAGGACGCGTGAGGTCGCCGACGATCGTCAGCGAGGCGCGCGTTGCCGAGTAAAAATCGCCGTAGAACGCCTGAAGATCCGAGCGCCGGAGGGCTTCGAGCGATTCGGGCGACGTGTGGCGACCATAGGGGTGCGAAGGGTAGGCCGCCGACCAGAACGCGCGGCTTGCGAGAACGCCGGGGCGCGTCAGCCCCTCCTTCAGAAGCGAGACCGTGCGCGCTTTCTCGCGGACGAGAACTTCTTCGGGGAAAAGCGGCGCGCTCACGACGGCTTCCATGATCTCAAGCGCGGGGACGCGCTTATCCTCGTCCGAAAGCGTCCGCAGAGCGATCGACGCACGGTCCATGTCGACGCCGCCGCCGAGCAGAGCACCCAGATCGGTCAGACGAGACGCGATCGCCGTTTCGTCCATTCCCTCGACGCCGTGGTCGATCAATCCCATCGTCATCGCAGCGAGTCCCGCTTTTCCGGGGGGGTCGAGCGCGCTGCCCGCCGCGAAATCGATTTGGACGTCCAGAATCGGCAGCACGTGCGTTTCGACGAAAAAAACGCGCGCGCCCGACGGCGCGACCCAGTGCGCGATCTCGACGGCAGCGTCGGCGAAGCGGAATACCGGGACGAGAAGAACGAGGAACAGGGCTCGGATGATTTTTGTATTCAACATGTCTGGCTCCGTTTTTTCAGTGCGACCGCGCGCTCGGAGAGGTCGCGCTACGCGCCGTCGCTTCGTCCAGGGGTTGCGGGTCGAGTTCGGCGACGGTGAGGGCGTCGTCGTTGAAGTATTTTCGCGCGACGGCTTTGACGTCGTCCGAAGTGACCGCTTTGAGTTTTTCGACCAAGCGCGCCTCGTCGCGGAACGAAAGACCCGAAGCTTCGAGTTCGCCGATCTCCATCGCCTGACCGAACATCGAATCGAGTTTATAGACCTGCGCGGCGACGAGTTGATTCCGCGCGCGCGTCAATTCCTCCTCGCTCACGCCGTCTTCGGCGATTTTCGCCATTTCGGCGCGGAAGCCCGCTTCAAGATCGGCGCGCGTCTTCCCTTCGCTCGGCGAACCGTGAAAATAGAAAAGCCCCGGACCGCGCGCGATCGCGTCGTATCCGGCGCTCGCCGACGCGGCGATACGCTGCTCGCGGACCAGGCTGCGCGAAAAGCGCGCCGCCGAGTGTCCGTCGAGAATCGCCGAAAGCATTTCGAGCGCGTAGGGGTCGCCGTCGCCCTCGAGGTCGCGGATCACCGGGACCTTGTACGCCATCAGAACGACGGGCAGCTTCGCGGGCGCTTTGACGACGAGCCGCCGCAAGCCGCGCTGCGGCGGCTCGGTCTGCGGCTTGCGTTCGGGAAGCGCGCGCGGCTTCAAGACGCCGTAATGACGTTCCGCGAGAGCAAAAACTTCGCGGTGGTCGACGTCGCCGACGACGACGACGAAGGCGTTGTTCGGAAGATACCAGCGCTCGTACCAGGCGCGCGCGTCGCCGACGCGCATGTTCTCCAGGTCGTTCATCCACCCGATGATCGGCGCGCGGTAGGGATGCGCCTGAAACGCCGTTGCGATCGCGTATTCGGCGAGCAGCGCCTGCGGCCTGTCGTCGGTGCGCATGCGGCGCTCTTCCATGACGACCTTGATCTCCTGCGCGAACTCCTTCGCGTCGAGCGTCAGGTGGCGCATCCGGTCGGCCTCGAGACGCATCATTCGTCCGAGTTGCCGCTTCGGTATCTGCTGGAAGTAGGCGGTATAGTCCTTTCCGGTAAACGCGTTGTCGCGCCCGCCGACACGCGCGACGATGCGGCTGAATTCGCCGGCACCGAACGCCGGCGTGCCTTTGAACATCATGTGTTCGAGCAGGTGCGCGACGCCCGTCGTCCCGTTGGTTTCGTCCATGCTGCCGACGCGGTACCACGCCATGTGCGCGACGGTCGGTGCGCGATGGTCTTCGCGGACGATGACGCGAAGTCCGTTCGAGAGGCGGCGTTCGTAGGTGTCGGCGTACGCCGACGGGAGCGCGGCGACGAGCCCGAGCAAAACGACGGGCCATCGTGGAAATCGGAAGGTTTTGAACATGATTTATCGAGTTTGCTTCTGTTAGAATTTGCCGGTACCGGAATATTAACACCCCTTATTCGACGGACATTCCGGAAGCGGAAATATTCGGCGCGCTTTGCCGGCCACGCATTGAACCCAGAAACGATATGTTCGAATTTTTCAGGAAATCTTCTCCCGCCGATGCCGCCTCCGACTCCAGAGACGACGAGGAAAACGCGTCGCCCGAACCCGGCTGGCACGAGCGCCTGAAATCCGGCCTGTCGAAAACGCGCGCCCAGTTCGGCAAGCAGCTCAAATCGGTTTTTTCCCGCGCCAGGGTCGACGACGATCTCCTCGAAACGCTCGAAACGCTGCTCATTTCGAGCGACGCCGGACTCGACGCGACCGACTACCTGCTCGACGAACTGAAGAAGCGCGTCAAACGCGAAGGCGCCGAGACGCCCGAAAAAATACACGGCGCGCTGAAAGAAGCCTTCCTCGAATTGCTCGTCCCGCTCGAAAAGCCCCTCGACATTTCTTCGCACAAGCCCTTCATCGTCATGTTCGCCGGCGTCAACGGCGCGGGGAAGACGACGTCGATCGGCAAGCTGGCAAAGTATTTCCAGGCGCGGGGGTGTTCGGTTCTGCTCGCGGCGGGCGATACCTTCCGCGCCGCCGCGCGCGAACAGTTGCAAGCCTGGGGCGAACGCAACGGCGTCACCGTCGTTTCGCAGGCGTCCGGCGACCCGGCGGCGGTGATTTTCGACGCGATCACGTCGGCGAAAGCGCGCGGAATCGATGTCGTCCTCGCCGATACCGCCGGACGCCTGCCGACGCAACTCAATCTGATGGAAGAAATCTCCAAGGTCAGGCGCGTGATCGACAAGGCCGAACCCGGCGCGCCGCACGAAACGCTGCTCGTGATCGACGCAAACTTCGGGCAGAACGCGCTGAGCCAACTCGAAGCCTTCGACAAGGCGATCGGCGTGGACGGGCTGATCGTGACCAAACTCGACGGAAGCGCCAAGGGAGGCGTCGTCGCCGCGATCGCGCGGCAATGCCCCAAGCCGATCCGCTTCATCGGCGTCGGAGAGCGCATCGACGATCTGCGTCCCTTCGTCGCGCGCGATTTCGTCGAAGCGATTTTCGAATAGATAGCATATGATCAGCGCGCGCGCGCTTTCCAAGCGTTATCCCCAGGGCATCGAAGCGCTCAGGGATGTCAGCTTTGACATCGAAACCGGCGAAATGGTCTTCATCACGGGGCGTTCCGGCGCGGGGAAAACGACGCTCTTCCGTCTGCTCGCGGCGATCGAGCGCCCGACTTCGGGCAGCATCGTCGTCAACGGGCAAAACCTCGTCGCGCTGCGCGAGAGCGCGATTCCCTTCCTGCGGCGCAGCTTCGGACTCGTTTTTCAGAACCAGAAGCTTCTGTTCGACCGCAACGCGCTCGACAACATCCTGCTTCCGATGAAGATCGCCGGCCTGCCCGCGAACGAAGCGCTGCGCCGCGCGCGCGCCGCGCTCGACAAGGTCGGCCTGTCGAACCGCGAAAAAGCGGACCTCCTGACGCTCTCGGGCGGCGAGCAGCAGCGTCTGGCCATCGCGCGCGCGGTCGTCAACCGACCGTCGATCCTGCTCGCCGACGAACCGACGACGAACCTCGACGCGGACTCGGCTGCGGGAATCCTCGAAATATTCCGCGCTTTCCATCAAGTCGGCGTCACGCTGATCGTCGCCACGCACGACCCGCAATGGGTTTCCTGTGTTTCGCCGCGCATCCTGCGCCTCGACCAGGGGCGGATTCAGGAGGATGTCGAATGAGGCGCTTCCTGACCCAGCACGCGTCGGCTTTTTCCGACGCGGTACACAAACTGCTCGCGTTCCCGCTCGGCACGCTCCTCTCGCTCGTCGTGATCGGAACGGCGCTCTCGCTACCTGCCGCCGGCTGGCTCGTCCTCGACAACCTGCGCGACCTGGCCGGCGGTGTGCCGAAACCTCAGCAGATCAGTCTCTTCATGGTGCCGTCGGCGGACAAGCGCGCTTTCGACGAAGTCGAACTGCGCTTGCGGCTCGCGCGCGTCGGAAGCTGGCGCTTCGTCCCGCGCGACGAAGCCCTGGAGCGCCTGAAGGCGATCGAAGGCGTCCCCGAAATCCTTGCGACCTTGCCGAAAAACCCGCTACCCGACGCCTTCATCGTCGAACCCGAAGACATCCGTCCCGAAGCGGTCGAAAGTCTGGCGAGAACCTTCTCGAACTGGCCCGAAGTCGAACACGTGCAACTGGATTCCGAATGGGTGCGGCGTTTCGACGTTTTCCTGCGTATCGGACGGCTCATGATCGTCATGCTCGCGGGCCTGTTCGGCGGCGCGCTGATCATCGTCACCTTCAACACGATTCGCCTTCAAATCCTCGCGCAGGCGGACGAAATCGAGGTCGCCCGCCTGATCGGTGCGACGAACGCCTTCGTCCGGCGGCCTTTCCAGTATTTCGGCTTTTTGCAGGGCCTGCTCGGCGGTCTCTTCGCCGTGTCGCTCGTCGTCGCGGGCGCTGCCTTGCTCTCGGGACCCTTGGACGAACTCGTCGCGCTCTACGGGGGGCGCTGGTCTCTGCGCGGTCTCGACCTTGCGCTCGCTGGTTCCCTGACCGGAATCGGCGCCCTGCTCGGCTGGGTCGGCGCGCAACTGTCGGTCGCGGTGCATCTGAGAAAGAGCTGAGGACTGAAGACAGAGGACAGAAGACTGAACGGCCTTCGGCCTCCGTAGTCAGTTGTCTGTAATCAGAAGGAGCGTCCCATCCGACCTCTGAATACTGAAAACTGGTCACGAAGCGAGCGCAGCGAGCGCTCTGTCGTCTGTCTTCTGTCCTCTGTCTTCTGATCTGCTACGAAACATTGGCACTCTACACGCAGGAGTGCTAATATAGTGTATTCAGGAGGTGCGAACCCACATGACCCAAGCTCTGACTTTTCCGACGATTTCCGCCGTAGGCAATCTCGACGCCTACATTCAGGCGGCGAAACGCTTTCCCGTCCTGACGGAAGAAGAAGAATTCCGTCTGGCTGGGCGTTTCCGTGAAAAGAACGACCTCGAAGCGGCGCGTCAACTGGTTCTTTCGCACCTGCGGCTGGTCATCTCGATCGCGCGGGGCTATCTGGGCTACGGATTGCCGCACGCCGACCTGATTCAGGAAGGCAATATCGGCTTGATGAAGGCCGTCAAGCGCTTCGACCCGGCGCGCGGCGTCCGGCTCGTTTCGTTTGCCATCCACTGGATCAAGGCCGAAATTCACGAATACGTGCTCAGGAACTGGCGCATGGTCAAACTCGCGACGACCAAGGCGCAACGCAAGCTGTTTTTCAACCTGCGCGGCATGAAGCCCGCGAACGAGGTTCTGACGCCCGCGCAGATCGAGGACATCTCGCACAAACTCAGCGTCAAGCCCGAAGAAGTCGCCGAAATGGAAACCCGGCTTTTCGGGCGCGACGAGTCGCTCGAACGGAGCGACGAAGACGGGTTTTCGCCGATCGCCTATCTGGAAGACCGGAGCAATGAACCCCTTCGCGTTCTGGAAAGACGCGCCGCCGACCGCATGCAAGGTCCGGGGTTGCAAGCAGCCCTGCGTGCCCTCGACGATCGCGGCCGCCGGATCGTCGAAGCGCGCTGGCTTGCGGACGAACCGGCGACGCTCCAGGCACTCGCGGTCGAATTCGGCGTCTCGGCTGAACGCATCCGCCAGATCGAAACCAAGGCCATGCAAAAAATGCGCGCGCATTTCGAAGATCAGAAGACTGAAGACTGAGGACAGAACGGCCTTCGGCCTTAAGTAGTCAGTTGTCTGTAATCAGAAGGAGCGTCCCATCCGACATCAGAATACTGAAAACTGGTCACGAAGCGAGCGCAGCGAGCGCTCTGGTCAGATGACAGAGGACTGAGGACAGAAGACAGAACGACCTTCGGCCTCCGTAGTCAGGTGTCAGTAATCTGATGGAGGTAGCCCACGCGACATCTGAATACTGAAAACTGATCACAAAGCGAGCGCAGCGAGCGCTCAGTCTTCTGTCTTCTGTCCTCTGTCTTCTGTCCTCAGAACGCGAGAATCTCGCGCAGGGTGTTGCGCAGTGAGACCCAGGTTCGCCAGACGATGAAGCCGCGCCGGACGACGCGGAAAATGCGCTTTCCCCTTAAAACGATCAAGGCCGTGGCGAGCGCGCCGACGGCCCAGGGGCGTTGTTTCAAATAGGCGACGCCGGCGCGGACGCCCGCGACGGCGGAGTCCGTCGCGCCGAGCGCCCGACGGATCGGCTGCGCGGCGCCGGCAAGAGAAGCGCGCTGGACGGCGATGCGCTCTTGCAGGCGACCCCGCCGAAGGTGGATTTCACTCAGCGTCGCCATTTGGCCGCGTAGCTTCTTTCAATTGCCGGATGTCTTCGCGCAATTCGGCGAGGCTTGCTTCGAAAATCCCTTGCCGCCGCGACAGCGCGCGCCTGAGCAAGACCGCCAGGACGCCGCCGACCGTGGCAAACACGGCGGCGAGAACGCCGAGCAGCGCGACGCGACTTTCCCAGAACAGCGCCGTCAGGAAGAAAACGGCGATCAGGAGGGCTGCGCCCAGGCAGAACGCCGCGCCGAGCGCGAGCATCGCCAGATTGACGCAACGCAGCTTTTCTTCCTGAATTTCATTCGCGAGAAGCTCGAAGCGCGTCCCCGCGCTCTCCAGCAATACGGAGACGACGTTCTTCAGCGAAGAAAACAGACCCCGTCCCGACGGGTTCGGGCGCCTGCGATGGTCGGCCATGAAAGCTGCGCGTCAGCGGCGCGCGACCAGAATGCCGAGCAGTACGCCAACGCCCGCGGCGATGCCGACCGCCTGCCAGGGCGACTCGTTGACAAAGTCGTCGGCGGCTTGCGCGACGGCCTTGGTCTTGTCGACGAGCTGGTCTTCGACGATATCGAGCCGAGCTTTCGCGTCGTTCAGGTGTTCGGTGATGTGCTCGCGCAAAACGGCGATTTTTTCGCCGGCGACCCCTGCGGTCTCGCGCAGGATTTCATCGGCGTCGTCGATGACCTTCCTCAAGTCGAGGACGAGCTTTTCCTTGTTTGCACAGCTTTCTTCGGTATAGTCACACATGGCGTACCTCTTCATCAAAAACCCAATCGGTTGGAAACCTTCCCCCATTGGGAGATAATCACTGATCACGTACGGCAGGGTCCTTCCTCTTTCCGTACTGTTTCGCCCGCTTACGGGCGCGGAGTATCGCCGGTGACGCGAAAGGCAAGCGACGCTTGCCGCCGCGCTCAGCGAATCTCTACCTTCAGGGTATCGAATTTGCCCGGAGAAGGCAAATTTCAAGTGGGATTTTTCGGGAATTCCGGCAAAGGGCGCCGACGCCGGACGGGCGAACGTGTCCTTTTCCAAATCGCTCATGCCGCGAAGACGTACCGCAAGGCAAAGTCGACCAAGGATGAACTGGAAATGGAATCAAGCCGCTTTCGAGAGCGAGCGGATCGAATAAACGTCGAAGCGGCTCGACCGGCCCTCCACCGCGTACTTCGGCGGGACGCCGTCGATCGGCGGCGCTTTTCGCGGACGCTTGACGACGACGCGGTGCGACGCCAGCGCGAGCGCGGCTTCGAGCAGCACCGAAACGTCGCCGTCGTCGGCGAGCCGGCGGAAGAAGCGCATCTCCTTTTTCACCCGCGCCGCTTTGGCGCGCGGCGGGAACATCGGGTCGAGATAGACGACCTGCGGCGGCGGGCCGCGCCACCCGCGCATCAAGGGAATCGCGTCGCCACGGAGAAAACGCATCCGCGCGACGATCGGTGCCGTTTCCGCGTTTTCCCGAGCGCGTTCCAATCCGTCTTCGAGGAGCGCGGCGACGATCGCTTGGCGCTCGACGAGCGTCACTGCGCAACCGAGGCTTGCGAGAACGAAGGCGTCGCGCCCCAGGCCGGCGGTCGCGTCGAGGACGCTCGGACGAATTCCCGGTGCGAGTCCGGCGGCTTTTGCGATCATCTGGCGCACGCCGCCCCCGTGGCGCCGACGGTACGCCGCGCCGCCCGAAACGAAGTCCGCGCGGACAGGGCGCGCGCGCGCGTCGTCGCTCAAGAGCGCGACGAGTTGCAAGCCTTTTTCACCGACTTGCAGCGCGAATTGGGCTTCGACCTCACCTTCTCCCGCGAGCGGCAGCTTCAAGGACTCCGCGAGTTCCGCCGCGCGGGCGGAATATTCGGACGAGACCGCTTCGACGCGGATCGCCGGCGCGCGCGCTCTAAAAGCCTCCTCAGCCGCTCCGCTTGACATTGAAGGCGTTGTAGCCCTGACACGTCGGCATCATTTCGAGGTGGTTGATATTGACGTGCGGCGGCAGCGTCGCCACCCAGAAGACGGCTTCGGCGATGTCGGACGCGGTGAGCGGGACGGCGCCTTCATAGACACGCGCGGCGGCCGCATCGTCGCCCCGGTAACGGACGTTCGAGAATTCGGTTCCGCCGCAAAGGCCCGGAGCGATCGTCGTCGTGCGGACGCCGGTTCCGACGAGGTCGGCTTTCAGGTTGCGCGTAAACTGCTCGACGAAAGCCTTCGTCGCGCCATAGACGTTTCCGCCGGGGTAGGGCGATTCACCCGCGACCGACCCGATGTTGACGATGTGCCCCGCGTTGCGCGCAACCATGTCGGGAAGGAGCGCGCGCGTCATTCGGACGAGGCCCTTGTTGTTCGTGTCGATCATCGTTTCCCATTCTTCGAGCGACGCGAAATGCGCCGGCTCGATACCGAGCGCGAGACCCGCGTTATTGACGAGAATGTCGACCGGCGTCCAGTCTTTCGGCAGACTCGCGAGTCCCGCGTCGATCGACGCCTTGTCGGTCACGTCGATGCGCAGGGGAAGAAGCGATTCGCCGATCTCCTCGCGCAGACGGCTCAGACGGTCGACGCGCCGCGCGGCGGCGATGACGCGGTGCCCCTCGCGCGAAAACCTGCGCGCGATCTCTTCGCCGAACCCGGAACTCGCTCCGGTAACCAGAACAATCATATTTCCTCCGTTGGTGTTTTGAAGATCGAGGCTCCGCGTCAAGCCCCTCCTTGCCACAGGTCTTTCTGCCCCGAAGGTGAAGGCGCGTCGAAACCGAGGTGGCGGTAAGATGTCGGCGTCGCCACGCGACCGCGCGGCGTTCGCTGAAGAAAGCCCTGCTGAATCAGATAGGGTTCAAGAACGTCTTCGATCGTGTCGCGCGCCTCCCCGATCGCTGCCGAAAGGTTGTCGACGCCGACCGGGCCGCCGCTGAATTTGTCGATCACCGCCGATAAAAGCTTGCGGTCCATGACGTCGAGGCCCGCGCCGTCGACGTCGAGCATGATGAGCGCATTATCTGCGATCTCTTGCGTGATATGGCCTTCGGCCTTGACCTCGGCGAAATCACGCACGCGGCGCAGCAGGCGGTTCGCGATGCGCGGCGTTCCGCGCGAGCGGCGCGCGATTTCGAGCGCGCCGGAGGGGTCGATCCGCACCTTGAGCAGGCGCGCCGACCTGTCGACGATGTGCGTCAGTTCTTCCGGCGTGTAGAACTCCAGCCGCGCGACGATCCCGAAACGGTCGCGCAGCGGATTCGTCAGCATCCCGGCGCGCGTCGTCGCGCCGACGAGGGTAAATGGCGACAGGGGGTATTTGATCGAGCGCGCCGCCGGACCTTCGCCGATCATGATGTCGATCTGGAAGTCTTCGAGCGCGGGGTAAAGGATTTCTTCGACGACCGGATTCAGGCGGTGGATTTCGTCGATGAAGAGTACGTCGTTCGGTTCGAGATTGCTCAGAATCGCCGCGAGGTCGCCCGCGCGCTCGAGTACAGGCCCCGAAGTCTGCCTGAGGCTGACGCCGAGTTCAGCCGCGATGATGTGCGCGAGCGTCGTTTTTCCGAGACCCGGCGGGCCGAAGAGAAGGACGTGGTCGAGCATGTCGCGGCGGCGTTTCGCGGCCTCGATGAAGATCGAGAGTTGTTCGCGGATTCGGGGCTGTCCGACGTAGTCGGAAAAGCGCTTCGGGCGCAACGCGCGCTCGACCGCTTCTTCCTGCGGCGATTGTGTTCCGGCGGAAATCAGGCGGTCGGGGGGAGGCTCCTTCGAGGGCTTCCCGGTGATGTCGTCCTTCTCAATCACGGTTGATCAACTCTTCGTACTCGGAGCGGTCGAGCCATTCGTTGATCAGCGTCTGCGCGAGCGCCAGGAGCGTCGGGCCGAGAAAAAGCCCGATGAAGCCGAAGGCCAGTACGCCACCGAGAACGCCGACGACGATCAGCAGGAGGGGCAGGCTCGATGTACGCGAAATCAGGATGGGCTTGATGAAATTGTCGACGCCGCTGATGCAGAACATCCCCCACAAAATCATGAATATCGCCCAGCCCGTCTGCTCGTTGCTGTAAAGCCAGATCGCCGCGCCGCCCCAGATCAGCGTCGCGCCGACGACAGGGACCATCGAAAAGAAGAAGGTCGCGACGCTCAGCATGACGACGCCCGGAATCCCGGCGATGAGAAAGCCGATCATCGCGACGATCGCCTGCGCGGCGGCCGTCCCCAGAATGCCGATCATGACGCCCATGATCGTTCCGTCCGCCAGCCTGAACATGCGCTCGCCCAAGTCGCCGGCAAGCCGGATGCTCGCGGTGCGCAGCGCCTTGGCGTAGCTGTCGGCGTCGCGGTAGATGAAGAAGGCGAAAAAGACGACCATGCCAAGCTGCATCAGGCCCTGACCGAAGAGCGAGATCGCCGAAAGCGCGATGCGCCGCGTCGGCGCCATGAATTGACGCAGCAATTCGTTCGTCTCTTCGTAGCCGCTGGCGAGACTGCGCCAGTATTCGCCGACGTAGGCGCCGACCAGGGGAATTCCGGCAACCCAGTCCGGCGGCTCCGCCGGCAGGCCGGATTCGAAGAAGGGGCGAAGATAGTCGAGGAGCGTTTCGACGGCGTCGGCGAGCGAGGTCGACAAGAGGGCCATCGGGAGGATCAGAACGAAAACCAGGACGATGCAGAGGATCGTCGCCGTGAGGCTGCGGCGGCCGCCGCAGAGCTTCAGCAGACGGTCGCGCAGCGGCGCCGTGGCGACCGAAACGACGATCGCGAGAAGCAGCGTTCCGATGAAGGGCGTCAGAACGGCGAAGCATCCGACCAGCAAAAATGAGACGATGACGGTCTGAATGATGTTTTTCTGCATGGAATACATGGTCATTTCATGCTTTGGAGAGTAGTTTCAAGGCTTGGCGGATGCCTTCCGCCGTCGGGAGCGACGCGGGAACCGGCTTCATCGCGGCGCGCGCTTCTTTTTCATTGTACCCCAGCGCGATCAGCGCGTTCAGGACATCGGAACGAGCGTCTTCCCCGGCGGGAAGGGACGCGTCGACGCCGCCGATCTTGTCCTTGAGTTCGAGCAGGAGCCGCTCGGCGGTTTTTTTTCCGATTCCGGGCACCTTGACGAGCGGCGCGACGTCCTGGCGCGCGACGGCGAGCGCCAGGTCTTTGACCAACATCCCGGAAAGCACCGCTAAGGCCGTGCGCGCGCCGATCCCGGAAACCTTGAGAAGTTGCCTGAAGGTCTCCCTTTCCTGCGAAGTGGCAAAGCCGTAGAGAAAATGCCCGTCTTCGCGCACGGCAAAATGCGTCAGGAGCGTGAGCTTTTCGTTGGTCGCGGGCAGGTTGTAAAAAGTGCTCATCGGCACGTCGATTTCGTAACCGACGCCGTGCACGTCGACGACGACCTGCGGTGGGTTTTTTTCCAGCAGGATTCCCGACAGTCTCCCGATCATCGCGCTTTCGCTCCTTCCTGAATCAAACGCCCGTTCCGCATCCGAAAGCCCTTCATCGCAAACGCGCCGAGTCCGACGCCCAGACCCTGACCGCCGTGCGCGTGCGCAATCGCGCATGCGAGCGCGTCGGAGGCGTCGGCACCCGGCGCTTCGGGAAGGGAAAGCAGACGGCGGATCATGTGCTGCACCTGCGTCTTGTCGGCGTGCCCGTTGCCGACGACGGCTTGCTTGATCTGGAGCGCCGTGTATTCCGAGACTTCGAGTCCCTCGGAAACCAGCGCTGAAATCGCCGCGCCGCGCGCCTGCCCGAGCAGGAGGGTCGATTTGGGATTCACATTGACGAAGACGATTTCGACGGCGGCCTGGTCGGGGCGCGTCTGCGCGATCAGTTCGCGCAGCCCCGAATGCAAGGTTCCGAGACGTTCGGGGAGAGACGCTTTCGGGTCGGTCGTGATGCGCCCGCTCATGACGTAGGCAAGATTCTTCCCAGACTTTTCGACGAGACCGAAGCCCGTCGAACGCAAACCGGGGTCGACGCCGAGAATGCGAATCGGTTTCATGTTCGTGATGTTCACGCAAGCCAAGCCTGTACGGACGATTTCATAAGTATACCGATTGCGGCTCCATCTGGCGAACGCGCGTGGGAAAACGCGGCGAGTCACTTCAGCGGTGCTTGCGGGCAAAGTATAATTGCGCCGCAGGGCTTCCACGATTTTGGAGACAAACTCGTACAAATGAACGCCGGTTCGCCGGTTTACTCTCAAGGAATATCCACATGAAACTCTCCGCTCGCCGCTCTCTGATCGCGGCTCTTTGCCTCGTCTCCGCCTCCTTCCTTTTCGCGCGCCCGCTCGTCGCCAAGTGCAGTGAAGTTCCCGCCGCGGAATACGAAAAAGGCTATTCGGCACATATCCGCGACAATCTCTATTTCGTCATGAACCTGAGAGAGATTCACGACAACATGAAGCGCAGCGAAAATGCCTACGCCTCGGGGCAGTTGCGCTACCACTATTCGGTCATCAACCCCAGGATTTCCACACCCTACGAGGGCGGCTATATCGGTCTGCGCGTTGCCCAGAAACACGACAAAAAGAATGTCGTCGGCACGCCGGGTTTCAGCGAACTCGAGACCGCCGGTGAATACAGCGGCGAAATCGTCGTCCCGGAGGAGGTGTATACGGTCACCGCAAAAGCGCCGGGTCAATGCGTGTATCAACCGGTCAAACTATGGTACGAACTCGTCTGCCCAGGGCAGAAGCCGGCCGTGCTGAGGCGGGGCGACCTTAACGTGATCACCAGCCGATACGGAGCCCCCATGTCGTCCCGGCTCAGTACCGGCAGTATTCGGCTCTATGAAAATGAGGCGGTCACCGACATTTATTTCACGAAATTCCGCGAAGAGAGTTTTTCCATCAAAATGAAGCCCTTTACGCTCACCGCGGCCGACCGGGCGAAGGTGACGACGCTGTTGCGCGACCAGACCCGAAAATACCTGGCGACGCTGAAGAAATACCGCTGCGACCCCTTTAACGAACAGCCCCTTCTCTTCTGACCTTGATCCGATACGCTCGCCGGGACAAACAGGACAAAACACTATGAGCGAATACCAATACTACGAATTCGCGGCCATCGACCGGCCCTTGACGCGTGATGAGATGTACAAGCTACGCGCCGTATCCACCCGCGCCGTCATCACGCCGACCGGCTTCAACAACCATTACGAATGGGGCGACCTCAAGGCCAATCCCGCCGACTGGATGCGGCTTTATTTCGACGCTTTCGTTTATTGGGCCGACTGGTGCAGTTGCTGGTTGGTTCTGCGATTCCCCAAGACCGCTTTCCACAAGGCCGACCTCGAGCCTTTTACCGAGTGCCCCACGTTCTCGATGAAATCCACCAACACGCACTGGCTCCTCGAATGGAGTCTCGACGAAAGCGAAGACTACGAACGCTTCGCCGAGGACGACGGTCGCGGCTGGATGCGCCGGCTGATCCCACTCCGCGACGAACTTATGTGCGGCGACCTGCGCTCGCTCTACCTGGGTTGGCTCGCTGGCGCGAAAGAACTCGAGGACGGCGATTTGGAGCCACCGCCTCCGCTCGGCCTCAAGGAATTGTCGCCCGCGCAAGAAGCGCTGGCCGAGTTTCTGGGAATCGACCCGGATCTGCTCGAAGCCGCCTCGTCGGGGAGCGCTTCGACGCCCTCACCGGAAGGCGAGGCGCAAGACATCACGCCGTGGATCGAGACCTGGCGAATTCCAGAAATGCAGGACGTGGTCAAGCGCATCGCGCTGGGGCAGGCTCAGGAAGCCGAACAGCATGTGAAATCGCTCTACGCCGCGTGGTTGAAAGCGCAACGCCCCGTCTCGCTCCCCGCTTCGCCCACGCGCTGCGTCGCCGAACTGTACGAACTCGCCCGATCGGCCGCCGCAGTCCGGCAGGCGCGAGAAGCCCAGGAACGCGCGGCGCGCGAGGCCAAACAGCGACAGCGGCGAGAAGCCGCCTTGCGCCGGATGATGGCCGCTCCCGACGAACGCTGGAAAGACGCCGATACCCAAGCAACGCGGGGCGGCGCTTCCGGCTACGACGAAGCCGTGCGCATACTCAAAGAACTGGCCGAAG